>CAZDCH010000166.1:0-1516 GCA_964503915.1 uncultured Thermoplasmatales archaeon | reverse complement strand
ATCCTTCCAGCTTGGGGTGCTGGTAACCCGAGTTCAAATCTCGGCGGGCCCATAAGTATTATAGCAATTTGCTAACAAAATGATAACTTTTATATACTCCTTTTTATTTAAAATATGGGGACGGGGGAAGGAAAGTTGTTAAAACCCGGTGGAGGCAAATTTTTCCTTCCCCGTCCCCAAAATTAATAGCAAAAATATTTAAAAACTTTTAATTATTTTTTTCATTTCATGTTTTTCTAAAAAATTAAAACTAAAAAAATTAAAACTAAAAACTAAAAAAACTTATATTAAATACCAATATTGCTATAGCGGGCGTGGTCTAGGGGTTATGACGCGAGCTTCCCAAGCTCGTTGCCCGGGTTCGAATTGCTGCTTTGCAGCAAGAAAATCCCGGCGCCCGCATAAATTTAAATTTGAAGTGGATTAAACAATATGCAAAGGGCAAAGATATTTGTAGATACGAGAGAAATATATTCAGGTATTCCAGATTTGTTATCATTAAAAGCAGATATTGAAATAAAACAGCTTGCAGTTGGAGATTATGTTTTAAGCGATAAAATAGTTGTTGAGAGAAAAAGAGCTGAAGATTTTATAGAATCTTTGATAAACAAGAGAATTTTTAATCAAATAGAAAGATTGAAAGAAGCTTATGAAAAGCCAATACTTATAATAGAAGATGAAGGATTATTTTCGAGAAATGTAAATAGAAGAGCAATTTATGGAGCAATTGCATACATATTAACAGAATGCAATATTCCAGTTATTAGGACGAGAGATGCTGAGGAAACTGCATCATTAATATATGCTATTGCTGTTAGAGAACAATTTAAGAAAAAGAAAGAAGTTAGTTTGAGAGGAAAAAAACCAAACATGAGCATAAAAGAAAAGCAACAGTTTATTATAGAAGGCTTGCCAAATGTCTCAGCTATATTAGCAAAAAGATTGTTAAATCATTTTGGTTCCGTCAAAAATATTATAAATGCAAGTTTAGCAGAGTTAAAAAGAGTTGAAGGAATAGGGGAAAAGAAAGCAAAAGCAATAAAGGAAGTTATTGAAGCAAAATGGTAATTATTTGGTGAAATGAAAAGAATATCTAGTTGGCATCTCATAAATTTTTCCTCTGTAATTGCATAATGGACATTTATAGCCTATAACAACTTCTTTTCCAATTAAATTTAAGTTTTTTATTTCGATCAATTTTTCTCCACAAACTGGGCATTTTTCTATCTTTCTCTTACTGTGTCCTTTCTTAATTTCTAGTTTTACAAATCCTGAACGAGCAGTTAATATTCTTGACCTTTTCATGCTAATTGTATATTCCTTATTCATTTTCTTTAATTCTTCTAAAATTCCTTTCCTTAATCTTCCTAATGAAGAAAATCCACCATATTTACGCATTGCTCTATATATTGCTTTTCTAATTTCTTCCTCTTTTGGAATTTTGTATACCATTTTAATTATAGGCAGTGTCAAGAATTCAAAATTTAAAAAATAAGAAATACCCCTCCTGATGCAA
>CAZDCH010000165.1:0-1528 GCA_964503915.1 uncultured Thermoplasmatales archaeon | reverse complement strand
TTTGCGGGTATGCATGGCGATTACATTTATAATTTGGATTTATTCGACGAACCCCAAAATTTACTAAAATTTTCTTTTAGGAATTTTTAAAAATTATATTTACTAATTGATTGTGAAAAGTTTAATTGTCATTGTAATTTCACTTCTAACAATCAGCCCCCCATCTTTTTTTTATAAAGGTGGAATAAATGGAATAAATGGAATAAATGGGGTGGATGGAGTAAACACTTTTAAAATTATATATCCGAGATGTTCGAGACCAGCAATAGTTGAAAAGGGAGCATCATTTACTATTTTGTTGGAAGGAGAATTTAAATTAAATTTTATAAAAATATCAACTGCATACGAGCCAGTAGTTGATGAATTTTATTTAGATATAGACCATATTGTTTATGGAAATACTACAAAAGGAAATACTACAAAAATAACAGTTACTATCCCGCGACAAATACCAACAGAATTATATAATCTAACCATCTCATCTTACAACTTTTCTATAACCGAGCCGAGAGCAGTTAGCGTTGTCGATGAAATAGATGGAAATTTCACATTTATACATTTAACTGATTTGCACATAGGTGATTTGAGAGGCATGAAAGTTAGCATAAAGGAGACTATAGGATGGAAAGCCATTAAAAAATGCATAGAAGAAATAAATTTAATTCATCCTGATTTTGTTATAATAACTGGCGACTTAGTATTTGGACAATTATATCCCTTTGAATATTCAATTGAATATAAAAGGTTATACGAAATTTTACAAGAATTTGATGTACCCACATTTTTATGCCCTGGAAATCATGATGGATATGCAAAATATAAACAAGATGGTTTTGATTTTTGGAAAAAATATTTTGGCTCTTTATACTATTCATTTGATTATGGGAAAGCCCATTTATTAATGCTGAATTCTTATGATTGGCCAAAAATAGGGAGGATTGGTCTTTCTTTTTTTGTTTTAAATTGGGGAGGATACATAGGAAATGAGCAATTAAAGTGGATTGAAAATGATTTAAAGGAAAGTAATGCACTGCTAAACATTTTAGCATTACATCATAACCCCTTATGGGAAACAAGAGAATCTTTATTGGGAATGGGTTACTATAATAGAAAAGAATTATTAGAGATAATAAATAAATATGTTGATGCTGTTTTTGCTGGACATGTCCATTATGATAATGTTACAATTATAAATAATACGATTTTTATAACAACAACAACTGCTGCTAGCAATGTAAAAGATGATGCATATTGGGGATATAGACTTATTAAAGTAAGGAATTGGAGCATTTTATCATTTAATTACAAAGAGCCAAAATATTCTATTCCTTCCTATAAATTAAATATTTCTTTTGAAAATGATTACAAAGCTATTATAAAAAATGATTTGGAAATGAAAATAGTTGCTCATCTAAAATTTATAGTTCCTATTGGAGATTATAGAATAAAAAATGGCAAAATAGTTGAGATAAGAAAAAATAGTAACTTAATGGAAATTTATGTTACTTCTGAAATTGATGAAAAAACA
>CAZDCH010000164.1:0-1580 GCA_964503915.1 uncultured Thermoplasmatales archaeon | reverse complement strand
ATAGGATGGAATTTGATAGGATGGTTTAGAAATGAAACGAAAGCAAGCTTACTTGAAATTGAAAATTGCAGCATCATTGCTAAATGGAATGCTAGCATACAGCAATTTCAATCTTATTTAGTTGGAATATCTCCTCCAGAATATGACTTTGTTATAAAAAGAGGAATGGGCATATTTATCTATACAACAAAAGAAAGCATATGGTATGGCTAAATATAAAAATGAAATAAATATAAAAATGAAAATAGAAATATATATATGTTAATCTAGGCTTAATTAGAATGGAAGAGAGAGCAAGAAGATATAGAGATAAGTTAAATATTATATTAAGAAGAATGGAGCAAATAAATGAATGGACAGATATAAAAGCTGATGAATTTATTAAGGATGAAAAAACAAAGCTTGCTGTTTATAAAGCTTTTCAGGAAATTA
Source organism: uncultured Thermoplasmatales archaeon (assembly GCA_964503915.1). GTDB lineage: Archaea > Thermoplasmatota > E2 > UBA202 > JdFR-43 > JAPDJP01. The sequence goes on along the minus strand of CAZDCH010000164.1, from coordinate 1,148 downwards.
TTGAATCATGCATGGACATTATTTCCATGATGTGTAAAGATTCAAAAATACCTCCAAAAGATGATTATACAAATATAGAGGAAATAAGCATAAGAATAGGAGGTATAAACGGAGATATATTGAAGGAAGCCAATGGTTTAAGAAATGTTATTGTTCACAGATATAATGTAATAGATGATATGAGGGCTTTTGAAGCAATAAAAAGAATCATTCCAGAAATATTTAAATTTGTGGAGGTGGTAGAAAAATGGATGAAAAGGAGGATAAAATAAAAGAAGAGCTAAAACCTATACAAAAAGAAGTTCTAGCTATTCTTTTATATGGTTCTTCCGCTAAGGGAGAAAGCAACGAAAGAAGCGATATAGATATATGTATTGTGGCTCCGCACACAGATAAAAAAGAGCTTTATAGAAAAATGCTTAGATTAACGAGAAAAAATTACGATATAAAAATTTTTGAAGATATGCCTTTATTTCTTAAAATGGAAGTAATAAAAAATCATAAAATAATATATGCAAAAGATATATATGATTTGCATGAGTATTTCTATAATTTTAGAAAAATATGGAAAGATCAAGAACATAGGCAAAAATTGTCGCAAGAAGAAATAAAAAATCTTTTTTAATATTAAGCAACAGTTGAAAAGGTTTACATAAGAAGATAACCATTCAAAAGATATATATAAACTGTGTGCATTATTTTAATAATGAAAAGAGTTATTATAACTGCCATGATTTTATCCCTATTTTTTTCATTAATTGAAATGGAAAATGCTATAAGACAACCCCCTCCGCCACATGCAATATGGGGATTTGTGAAAAATATGGAAGGAAATGGTATAAATGGGGTTAATGTTACTTTAACGAATCAAAGAACTGGAGAAAAATTATACAATTATACTTATTATGATATGATAACAGGAAATGGGACATATATATTTGAGCTTAGTAATTTACCCAGTGGATGGCAAGATGGAGATAATATCTCAATAGTTGCATATGATCCGTTATATGGTTATGGCGAAACATGGATTATTGTAAATGCATCGGTTGGTTCTCAACAAGCCGATGACATAATACTGTCTTCTATACCTTCTATTGATTACATTGCCATCACTTTCGAAACAAAAAATGAAATTTTAGATTATA
>CAZDCH010000163.1:0-1591 GCA_964503915.1 uncultured Thermoplasmatales archaeon | reverse complement strand
CCCATCCCCAAAAAGGAAAGGATATGAAATTAATGAGAGTTATGCAACACAGCAGTTAAACCATGCCTTGAAATATTTGTATTGAAAAAAATGTTACAATAGTAAATATTATTATTGCATTTGGCAAAGCTTTTCCTAAATTATACATGTATTGAATTTTATCATCTCCTTCATCTATTCCATTTGCAAATTTAATTAACAAAATAACTAATTGAATTATATATATTCCTATAACAAATATAAAAATTTCTGGACTAACATTTTCAATTGCAAAGCTTGGCTTACCAAAAAATGAAGAACTATCTACAATTTCTTCAATTTTTATGCTTTTCAAAACTTTTGAAATCAGTTTTGTTATTCCCAAAGTAACGCCTGCAATCATGGGCGCAAAAATCATTGCTGTTGAACGCAGTGTAGAAGTTAATATTCCTAAGGAATTCTTTATGCCTTTTTCAACATCTTGCAATTGCTTTAAATGGTCTGCAATTTTAACAATTGCAACACCAACAGCAGTATAGCTTTTTTTAACCCCTTCAACAAATAAACGCATAATAGCTCTTATCCTTTCAGAATATACATGTTTTAATGAGCCCATTTTTTTGTCAAAAAGAGCATCCTTCATATCCATTCTCATAGAAAGTAAATTAAAAGAAGTTTGTTTGAATACATTCCCAATTTTTGAGCCTTTCATGGTTTCAGATGCATAGCCAAATGCTTCTTCTGCTGGTTTTCCCTCCATTATTCTTTTTCCTATTATATATAAAGAATCTCCAAATTCTTTTTCCATTTCCTTAATTTCATCTCTAATTTTTTTATAAGCAGAATATGTTTTTAAGCAATAGAATGATATTCCAATAGATATACCCCAAAGAAAAAAGAAAGGCCAAAGAAAATTTGGAAATAGATATCCAAATAAGAAGAAAGGAAAAGAAATAAATATTGCAGTAATAAAATTTCTTTTTTTATTTATTTTTTCAACATATGGATTGTCGTCTGGAATAACTGGTGGATTGAAGGTTGCTGGGCGAGAAAGCAAAATTTTTCTCATATAAAGAAAAAGTAAAATTGGTAAAATAACATCATATATTAGAAATATTTGAAAAATTGTTATTCTTATTCCAATAATAGATATTGCAGGAAGCATTGCTACAAGAGCTAAAGGTATCATTATTCCTATTGAATATATAATTAAAGTGGGTTGATGCAACTTATTTGCAAAATCCGTCATAACAGATTTTGTTCCATCTAATACAACATCTAAACTTCTATCCAATGTAACTATTCTCTGACTCTCATCTTTTTCATGAATTGAACTTCTTATTAAATGTAAAGCTCTTTTCAAATAATCGCTCCATTTTCCCCATAAATTTGCAAAAAATGTTATAGCATCATCAATGCTTTTATGTATTCTAACTTCCAAATCCCATATCAATTTTTTTAAGTCTTTTCCCAAAGATGTTCTCGATTCTCTTGCAGCAAATCTTAATGCATTCTCCAGATTTGGAATCAACTTTAAATACATTACAATATAACAGAGAATTTCAGGAACATCTCCCAATGAATGTATTTTCATATATTTTGCTTTTGTTTT
>CAZDCH010000162.1:0-1601 GCA_964503915.1 uncultured Thermoplasmatales archaeon | reverse complement strand
CTAAAGCAAGGGTAGCAAAATTTCCTCCTAAATAATTTTTAAGGAAAGAAAAATCACTCGGCTTCATAGTATCTACACCTCATCAAAAGTTTTTAAAAGGACAGAGAGAATAATAAAATCTATGAGAAGAATAATCAAAAAATTAAGAATATTTACTATTATAATTCCTATTTAAGAAAAGCTTTTCAAATATGGAAGGAGCCTAATAACTATTCATAAATCCATTTTTCATCATCCATTTCATAACTTATTATTTCTTCATTATTAAACCATAATTTTATTTCTTTTTCTGCTGTTTCTTTTGCATCACTTGCATGAATAATATTTCTTCCTATATGTTGGCAAAAATCTCCTCTTATAGTACCAGGTATTGCCTCTTGTGGGTTTGTTGCGCCTACCATTCTTCTCACTCTTTCTATTGCATTCTCCCCCTCTATAACAATTGCTAAAACTGGTCCTGAAGTAATATATTTTATCAAGCTATCATAAAATGGTTTTCCTTTATGAATTTCATAATGCTTCTCCGCCAATTCTTGCGAAACTTTTAAAAATTTCATTGCAACAATTTTTAAACCAGCTTCTTCAAATCTTTGTAATATTTTCCCAATTAATCTTCTTTGAATACCATCTGGTTTTATCATAACAAATGTTTTTTCTCTCATCCTTCCCTATAAAATTTTGTCCATTTCAATTTCTTTGGGTCTCTTTTCAATTCTAACATATTTTTCCTACATTTTCCTGAACAAAAATAATAGATTGTTCCATCTTTTTTAACAAACATTAGTCCTGTACCGGGCTCAATTTCATTTCCACAAAAAGTGCATTTTTTTGCCATTTTTACACCTATTTAACGCTCAATTTCTTTGCTTCTCTTTCTGCTTCTCTTAACATTAAAACATCTCCTTTCCTAACTGGACCCATTACATTTCTTGTTATAACTCTATTTTTATCTTTTCCTTCCAAAATTTTAACTCTAACCTGAATTACTTCTCCACACATTCCTGTTCTTCCTATTATTTCTACAACTTCTGCTGGTATTCCTTCTTCTCCCATCTTATCCCTTTATTTCATTAATCTTTTTAATAATTTCTTCTACAATTCCTTTTGCACCCCCCTCTTCGACAATAGCAACAGATGCAGCAGCCACTTCTAATCCAGCTGCTCTTCCAAGCTCTTCCTTAGATGGCACATATGCATATGCAACACCTTTCTCCTCGCATAAATAAGGCATATGAGCCAATATTTCCTCTGGAGATACATCCATTGCCATAATTACAAGTTTTGCTTCTCCTCTTTCCACAGCTTTTGTTGTCTCATTTGTTCCTTTTTTAATTTTTCCACTTTCTCTCGCTTTTTCTACTGCCTCATATACTTTATTAATTAATTCATCGGGCATTTCAAATCTTACGTATATTGGCATTTTATATCGCCTCCTATCATAGGCAAAATGAATATATTAACAATATATAAGCATACTGGTTATAACAGTACTTCGGAAAGTAAATTTTTTCGGTTAATTTTTAAATAGTTGTTTAAATCCCATCCATTGGAGGGATGGGATGAATGAACAACTAAAAGAAGAAATAGTGAAAATATTGCTT
>CAZDCH010000161.1:0-1635 GCA_964503915.1 uncultured Thermoplasmatales archaeon | reverse complement strand
TTGGACACGGGATTAGCAATGAAGAAAGAGGGAAAAAAATTAGAGAGATTTTAAAATTGGAAAAAGTAAAAGAATGTTGGTTATGCAATGGACTAATTAATGAAATTGAAAAATTTGCAGATTTAGTAATAGAAAAATTGAGTGAGTATGAATTTAATACTTTCCTTATTGGATGTAAAGTAGATGAAGAAATTTTGGAAAAAGAAAAAAGAATAGCAACTCAATATAGCGAGTCAATAAAAAGAGAAATAAATAGAGAAGTTGGAAAAATTGTTAGCAAAAAAATGAATAAGCCAGTGGATTTTAAAATGCCAGATATTGTTGCTACAATTAATACTATATATGATTTTGTTGAAATTGATATAAGACCCATTTTTATTTATGGAAGATATAGAAAGTTAAGAAGAGGAATTCCTCAAACAAAATGGTATTGTAGGAAATGCCATGGAAGAGGATGTGAATATTGCAATTTCAAAGGAAAAATGTATGATGAAAGCGTTGAAGAATTGATAGCAAAAAAAGCTTTAGAATTTTTTGATGCAAAAGATGAAGATTTCCATGGAGCTGGAAGGGAAGATATAGATGTTTTGATGCTTGGAAATGGGCGCCCATTTATTTTAGAAATAAAGGAGCCAAAAAAGAGGAATATTAAGCTAAAAGAATTGGAAAAAGCAATAAATGAATATGCAGAAGGAAAAGTTGAAGTTAATTTAATTAGATATGCAGATAGGAAAGAAATAGAAATAATAAAATCTGCAAAATACCCAAAAATATATAGAGTAGTAATAAAATTTGAGAATGGAAAAATTAATGAAGCAGTAAATGCATTAAGAAATAAAATAATTAGTCAAAGAACTCCAAAAAGAGTTGCACACAGAAGGGCAGATAGGATTAGATATAAAAAGGTAATGGATATATGGATTGAAAATATGAAAGCTAATGAAGCAACTTTAATAATAAAAGCTGAGGCAGGTACCTATATAAAGGAATTGATTACTGGAGATGATGGCAGAACTGTACCATCGCTTAGCCAGTTAGCTCAAGCTAAAATAGAAGTTAAAAGTTTGGATGTAATAGGTATAGGTGATGAAGATGAAAAGGTCGAGAGGATTTAGGAGCAAAAGTAGGAAAAAACTAACTAAAAAATATAGGAAAGGGTCAACAAATATAATTACGAGAGCAATGCAGAAATTTGAAGAAGGTGAAAAAGTTGCAATAGTTATTGATCCATCTTTTCATTATGGAATGCCACATCCTAGATTTCATGGTAGAACTGGTGATGTAGTTGGAAAACAAGGAAGAGCATATATTGTTAAGATAAAGGATGGTGGAAAGATAAAGCATATATTGGCATTTCCAGAACATTTAAGAAAAGTATAGAGGTATAAAATGAAGATAGTATTAATTTCAGAAGTAAAGGAAATGCTTCACAAGTTGAGCAAGGGAAGAGAGTTGAGTAGGGAACAAAAAATAGCTTTGGAACATAGCGAGAGGATTGCAAAATTGCCAGCAAAAAAGGCTAGGGAATTAGTTAGCAAATTAATGGAAATTGGTAGAATAAATGAAAAACAAGCTTGTAAAATTGCAGATTTATTGCCAAAAGAAAAAGAGGAAGTTGTTGCAATATTTGCAAAA
>CAZDCH010000160.1:0-1658 GCA_964503915.1 uncultured Thermoplasmatales archaeon | reverse complement strand
TTGCATCAGGAGGGGTATTTCTTATTTTTTAAATTTTGAATTCTTGACAGTCCCATAATTTAATGAGAAAAAAGATTGTTATATGCTTTATTATTTTTCTAATTATTTTTCCAATTGTAAATTCAAGCAATAAAAAATTAGAAATTTCGGATAATATCAATGAACTTAAAGGAATAAGAATGGAAAAAGTGCAACGTTTCATAGGATTTTTAAAGGATAAATTTGGTGACAACAATGTTTATGTAAATATGATGTGCAAAATAACAGGAATTGGAATTGGATTATTAATTCCTCCATTTATTCCTGCTACTCCATTACTTATTGCTGCAGGAGGCACTTTTCTCGATACAGATGGATTGATGGGACACTGGGTTCATATGGTTCATCTTGCAATTTTTATTCCATTTGTAGGTTTGCCAATATACTTTTCTCCTCCAGCTCTTTTCCTTATTGCTGGATTTGCTGGTGTAGTAATAGGAGTTGCTATTTTTAAATGATGCATAAATCCCGGCGCCCGGATTTGAACCGGGGACATGCGGATATCTGCGGCGGTGGGTTATCCCCATATTAAAAGCAACTACAGTCCGCCGCTCTACCAGTCTGAGCTACGCCGGGACAATATGAATATGCGAGAATTTTTTTAAATTTTTTGATTGATTCAATTTCCATGAAAAGCCTAATTCAACATATAATGATAAAGAGATGCTTCAAACTCTTCTTTTTCTTTCGATCAAAAATAGATACCCTGAAAATGGATGCAAAAGATGTAAAGAAATAGCAGATAAATCACCAGATGCTGATACCCTCTATAGAAGAATAAACATGAAAGATAAAGAAGAGATTTTAAGAGAATTTCCCTCAATTCAAAAAGAAATAATAACAAGACTAAGGAAAAGAAGAATCAAAAGAATTATTGTCTTCATTGATGAGCATGAAATACCTTGGTATGGCAAACCAAATCCATATGTTATTGGAACAAATAGTTTTAATGGAACTAAGCTATGTTTTAAGTATATTACAATCAATACCGTCATCGATAATTGTAGAATATGCTTATTTGCTTTACCAGTAACTCCGTTTTCTAGAAAAGACAAATTGGTAGATGAATTATTATGCGTGGCTAAGAAATGGTTTAGAATAGGAATAGTTTTGTTCGATAGAGGTTTTTCAAAAGATAGTAAAGTTTTAGGAATGATTGAAAAACATGGACTAAAATATCTCGCTCCAATAGAAAAGAAAGAAAAGATCAAAAGAATAACTAACTCTAAAGATGGAGTAAATGAATTTTACCATACAAAATATGGATTTGGAAAGGAAAAAGTAATAACAAATCTATTTTTCGTTCCAAATGGAAAGCATGAAAAAGAAAAATGGAAGAATTATCATGTTTTCTGCATAAATATTGATGTAACAAAAGCAAATCTTGCATTTCTTGCAGATTTATATGGCAAGAGATGGAACATAGAAAATTTTTACAGAGATGCTGAAAGCAATTTCATGATTAAAACAAAAACAACTGATTTTACTGTAAGATACTTCTTCTTCCTATTTATGTGCATCATATACAATCTCTGGTATTTCATAAAAACATTTCATCCAATAGTAGCTGAAAGATGGAAAGATTTTATTGAAGATGAAATGAGAAAGGAAGGAGAAAT
>CAZDCH010000159.1:0-1717 GCA_964503915.1 uncultured Thermoplasmatales archaeon | reverse complement strand
TAAAGGAGCTTATAAAGAAAAAATTTGGAAAAAATGCAATAAATGTTGGAGATGAGGGAGGATTTGCTCCTCCATTAAGCAAAACAGAAGATGCTTTAGAAATAATTATGAAAGCAATTGAAGAAAATGGCTATGAAAAAGAAATTTTTTTAGCTTTAGATTGTGCTTCCTCATCTTTTTATAAAAATGGGAAATATAATTTACATAAAGAAATGGATGCTGAAGAACTAATGGATTATTATATTGATTTAGCCAAAAATTATCCCATTATTTCAATAGAAGATGCTTTTCATGAAGAAGATTGGGAAAGTTTTAAAAGAATTACAAAAAAATTTGGCAATAAATTGCAAATAGTTGGGGATGATTTATTTGTTACTAATGCAAAAAGGCTTAGAAAAGGAATAAAAAGTAGGGCTTGCAATGCTTTATTACTTAAGCCAAATCAAATTGGAACACTTAGCGAGGCAATTGAAGTAGCTAAAACATGTTTTAAAAATAACTATGCTGTAATGGTTTCACATCGTTCTGGCGATACATGCGATGATTTTATTGCTGATTTATGTGTTGCATTGCAAGCAGGGCAAATAAAAGCTGGCGCCCCATGCAGGGGAGAGAGAATAGCTAAATATAATAGGCTTTTAAGAATAGAGGAGAAAATAGATAAGCCTTTGTATGCTGGAAAGAAATGGAAGAGATGGGGGCTATAAAATCATTTCATATTCTTTGCTAACAATTTCATTTCCTGCTGTATCAATTGCTTTTATTCTGAACTTGTATATTCCTCTTTCTAATGATATTTCTATTCCATATGCTGGTTCGTTGCTCTTATTTTTTAATGCGTCCTCTTCATGTCTTTGTTGTGGGGGATTATCTCCATATCTATACATTTTTTTACTTTCATTTTCCAAAATTAGCTTAACTTCTTTTATTTTGTAAAAAGTTGGTTGAATATCTGCATATATAAATACATTTACAAATGAATTTCCTTGCATTTTTTCATACCATATATTCCTTATAATTGGCTTACTTTTATTACCCAAAATAGTAAATTCTATTTTCTTTGAGCTTTTAAGTCCATTTATATCAATGGCTTCAAAAATAGCTTCATAGTCTCCTGGAGATAATGAAATGCTTTCATTGAATTTTTTTCCTAATTCAATTTTTTTCCCATCTACATATAAATATACTTTTTCTATTCCTGCATTATCTGTTGCATATCCTTTTATGTTTAATTTCTTGCCTACTTCCATATATTCAACAAATATTTTTGGAGGAGAATAATCAAAAATTTTTATTTCATATTCTCTTTTGAAATTTCCACAAGTTGCTTTTAAAGAATAATTTCCAACGCTTGCATTCCATTCTATTTCAAACTTTCCATATACATTCCATTTTTTTCCATCTATCTCTATTTCTCCATCTCTAGTTGAAAATCCTACTATTTTAACTAAACCAGCATTTGAAATACCAGTTGGTTCAACAATATGTATAAAATCTCCATCTCCTGTAACAATGAAATCAAATTTCAAAATAATATCTGTTCTTTTTGCATTATTTTTAAAAACAAAATATAATTCATTTCCTTTTAAATTAATTTTCCCCATTTTTGAATACATGAATTTATAACAGTTGAATTTTTTTCCCTGTTTATATTTCTCAAAATTTTCTTTATCAACTACGAAAAAATTTATTTTTGCTTTTGTTTCATGGAAAGCAT
>CAZDCH010000158.1:0-1738 GCA_964503915.1 uncultured Thermoplasmatales archaeon | reverse complement strand
AACTCGGGTTACCAGCACCCCAAGCTGGAAGGATACCAAGCTACCCCACGGGCCCAATGATAATATTTTGAAAAATTTTTATTTTTTATGTTTTAGAAAATCGATTATAGTTTCCTTTGTTGTATATTTTGCAACAAATCCAACTTTGCTTGCCTTCTCCCCACTAGCTACCCATCTATATTTAACAAAATCAAAAATATCAGCAGGAGCTTCAAACAATCTTATTTTCCAAAGAAAATTTATTAAGGGGTATAAAATAAAACTTGGTATTGATATCGCTTTCTTCCCTGATAACTCAATTATTTCTTTCCATTTCATAGTTCCTTTTCCAACAATATTAAATATACCTGGATTATCGTTTATTAAAAAAATTTCATAAGCTCTAGCAACATCATCTTCATGAATAAACTGCATATCTGGATTTTTTCCATCTACTAACGGTAAAACAGGCCAATTTATTAAGCGGGAATAAAAATGATTTACTGTTGGACCCAATACAAGGCAGGGGCGTAAAATAGTGAGCATAAAATCTTTTGCAAATTTTTTACTCAATTTTTCGATTTCTATTTTATCTTTATTATAGTAATATGTTGGATGTCCTCTCAATGGACTTTCTTCAGTTAAATATTTTGGATTATCTGGCCAAGCTCCATATACCATTGTGCTACTTGTTATAATGACTTTGTTAACATTAGCTTCTTTACAAGCTTTAAGCACATTCCTTGTTCCATTTACATTTATATCATACATTTCTTTTCTATCATGAATTGGGTTTAAAATAAAGGCTAAATGTATAACAGCATCAACTTTTTTAAATAAATTTTTAATACCTTCATTTCTTATATCCATTCTATAGTAATCCAGCTTTTCGAAGTTATGATTGAAATTTCTTCTTGATATACCAATAATTTTTTCACATTCTTCATTTTTTTCCAATCTTTCTATAATTTTTCTTCCAAAATATCCTGCTGCTCCTGTTATTGCAACTTTCATATGATTTTAAAAACATGAATTTTATAAATCATAGTTAAAGAAAATTAAAGAAAAATTTAGTAAAATTTTAGAGAGCTAACTTTTCTAACAAATCTTCGAGTCGAGATAACGAGATTTTTACTACATTTACCTTTTCTCTTCCCCCTAGCATTTTATATATTTTTTGAGCTAATTGGCATTCATTTATATTGACTAAAAATAGGCCCTCATTTAACAACAAAAAAGGATAAATTTTGCATACAAGAGGACGAGCTGGATAAATTTTACAGGCATTTTTTTCTAAAAATGGACAAGGTGGTTCGATATCGATATATCCATTAAGTTCTTTAAGGGTATCGCCTATATAGTTTTCTATTCTTTGTTTATCTTCCTCCAGTAAAGGGATGCGGTAATGACAGCATTTGCTACATCTATTACAAGCTCCTACTAACCTGTTTATTTCCTCGCATAACTTGAGGACTTTATTTATTAAAGCCCTCATGTAAAAATTCAATAATATAAAAAATAAGGAATAAAATTTTATCGTTTCTTTTATTTTTGCAAGAAAAAATCTATCTTCTGAAAAAATCTGATGGACCGGACGGGATTTGAACCCGCGACCTCCACCATGCCAAGGTGGCGATCTTCCGCTGATCTACCGGCCCAATTTTGAATATTTTGAAAGGATTTTTAAAAATTTTTATTATTCTGTCGGGTTCGTCGAATAAATCCAAATTATAAATGTAATCGCCATGCATACCCGCAA
>CAZDCH010000157.1:0-1819 GCA_964503915.1 uncultured Thermoplasmatales archaeon | reverse complement strand
TAAAACAAGGAATGGGAATATTTATCTATACAAATGAAGAAAGCATATGGCATGGATAAATTGAAAAAAATAGATGAAAAAATAGATAAAATGAAAAAAATTCCAATATTGCTTACCTTAATTTTCATTTGTCTTCCATTGAATGCTACAAGGAATTCCTTATATGTTTATCATACAAATTATCCTGGTACAACAGGAGATTATGAATGGCTTGTTTCTGATATGCAAAATTTAAATTCAACATATCCTCATATCTTTGAACTTTTTACTGCCCAATCAGCATTTGGCTTACCAAATGTAACTAAAGGTAATGAAGTTTATAAAACATGGATAATCCGAATTACTAATGAAAGCACTGGATTTAATAAGCCAGAAGTTCTTTTTATTGGAGGGCATCATGGAGACGAAAAAATAGGTGTTGAAGTTGCTTATTATTTGGCTGAGTGGTTAGTTACAAATTATCAAAATGATAGCTGGATAAGATATTTAGTTGATAATAGAGAGATATATATAATCCCATTAGCAAATCCATATGGATGGGTTCATCATATTAGGAGAGCTCCAAACATATATTATCCTGAAGAAGGGCAAGAATTTGTTGATATGAATAGAGATTATCCTTATGATTTTGATTATAGTGGGGGGAGCAGTGGAAGCCCAAAAATTTTTTCTACAGTTGGAGCTAGAGCAATTCACGAGTTAACTAAAAGGCATCTATTCATAAATACAGTTAGTTGGCATGCTGGAACAGAGATGATAATATATGCGTGGGGCTGTTATGCCCATTTATATAACACAGAATCTCCAGATGATATGGCTTTTTATTATCAGGGAAAATATATGAGTCAATATGCTGGACCTTATCATGGATATTATCAATGGGGAAGGGCAAATGATTTGCTATATCCATGTCATGGTGCTTATGAAGATTATGCATATGCAATGAGTTGGGATTTAGAAAATGCTGATGAAAATTGGACAACAAATGGATGTTATTCTTTAACTCATTGTATAGAGATATCAGATAGTAAGTATCCTCCTCAATCCACTTTAGGAGGTAGAAATGGAGTATATAATCCAGGTGGAGAGGAGGATGGATACATTCCTAAGAATATAAGAATCGCTTTATTACTAATTGATATTGCTCAACCGTATATTAAAATTACAAATGAATTACCAGAAATTGTAAATGTTGGAGAGAAAATTAATTTTAAATGGAAAGTTATGGGTGCATTGAACACTACAGAAACAAATATACAATATGGGAAAAGTGAAGACCCAATTAATAACTATACATATGCCACGCCAACTTTATCAGGAGGAACAGGATGGCAAAATGTAGAATATTCTCAAAATATTACTATAGAAGAGCCAGGTGATTATTATTTTGTAATAAGAGCAAAAGTTGATTTCAATATGTTACAACAAAATAATCCAGAACCAAATATACCTCCTCAATCGCTGTATGTAAATATGAGAACAAATGATTCCTGGAACATTGCCAACGAAAATAATAGCTTGGAAGGTAGAACAAATTGGTATTCAGAAATAATACATATAAAAGTAATTTCAAACCATACTATAAATTTAAAAGCAGGCTGGAATTTAATTACTATTCCTTTCCAAAACAACTGGACAGCAAAAACACTAGCAGAAAATATAACTAATTGTAGCATAATTTCAAAATGGAATGCTAGCTTGCAACAATACCAATCATATTTAGTTGGAATATCTCCTCCAGAATTTGATTTTGCTATAAAACAGGGAATAGGATACTTTATTTATGTAAACAATGATACAACATTTAGCATAATTGGCT
>CAZDCH010000156.1:0-1824 GCA_964503915.1 uncultured Thermoplasmatales archaeon | reverse complement strand
TTGCAGATGCAACAATGGTTCCTATGTATTATTATTACAATCCAGATAGCGATAATATTATTGGCATACAGCTTCCAAGCGATTTTATTTATGGCGATATAGACCCAAAGCCTGGAGATGCTGAAAATAATACATTTACATATTGGCCATATCAGGAAAATGCAGTGGGAAGAATAACAGGATATGATGCGGAAGATGCATCCGCCTTAATAGCTAGAACAATATTTTACAATGAAATTATTGAAGCATTAGGAAATTGGAAAGAAAATGCAACAGTTCAAACAGGAGCTGGTTTAGAATTCCAATGGGTTCCAATATTAACGTCTTTATTTAACATGTTAATGGGGACACATGACCCAACCAAATGGCCTTCTGGAGAAAGTTTATTTATAAATTTGAGGCTTGCAAATGATATGAAAAAAGGTGGATTCAATGTAAAAAGTACTCATTTGGTTGCATCGCAAAGAGAGGGTTTTGAAGATTTAGCAAAATATACTTCTCGCCTCAATATACCATTTCCCAATTTTATTGAATTTATAAGTGGGGATAGAATTGTAAAAGGAGGAGAATATCAATTAAATAGCAATCTAATCTTCGTATTTAACCATGGCATATATTACTTATATGAATCTGGAGATGTATTTTTAGAATCAATGGGATTTCCTCCATTAACTTGGATGTCAAGATTTATTCCAATTTTTTCTAGTGGATTAGCAAATAAAGGAAGTTATGCTGTTAGATATGTAGTAAATATGGATTATGGGCCAAGCGTAATATTTGTTGAAAGTTGTATAACTGCAAGAATAGATGGATTAATACCAGAAAATTGCTTGAGTCAAGCATATTTACATGCTGGAGTAAATGCTTATATTGGAGCAACTAGAGTAACAGCAGATCCTGGCTATTTAGAGCCTGGACTAATTTTTAAAGGATTTGGAGCAAAAGGATTTGTTAAAGCTTTGCTGAATTTGCTTATAAACAAAGAATACCCAGAGCCCCATTTTGGAGCTGTAATAGCGGAAGATTTCATTTTAGATTTGATTAATAACAATTCAACAGTTGGAATGGCTTTAAAAAATGCAAGAAATAAATATTTGCCAAGAGATGCAAATTCTACTTTCCTATGGACTCCTCCATTAATGAAATTTGAATATGGAAAATTCATTGATAAGAAATATGTTTGTCTGCATGAATTTGTTTTATACGGAGACCCTGCTTTTAATCCTTATCAGCCAGTAAATAAAGGATAATAATAAACATAATTAATATTCCCTCCATTTATGGTTGCATTTTGTGCATGTATATATTCTTGTTTCTGGTTCATCTGCAGCTCTAGTTTGACGAAGAATCCAATAAGCTTCATTGTTTCCACATTTTGGGCAAATAACTCTTGTTTTTGGTAGGAGAGAAATATTATCTTCTATTATTGCAAATTCCTTTTCCTCCCTCTTTTTTACTATTACTTTTTTTTCTTTTTTTTCCTTTTCTTTCTTATAACCGCATCTCTTACAAACCATTTCTTTTCCCTTTGGATATAACAGGGAGCCGCAATTGGGACAGAACATAAAAAAGGAAGCTACATTGCTATAAAAATGTTTGCAGTATGGAAATATCATATGTTGCTAAAAATGAAAAGAATTGGCTAAATTTCTTAGAGTAAGCATGAGGCTGTGGAAATGAAACAAAAGAGTAGAAGAACTAGTTAAAAACTCTTTGCAATAACTTGCGAGATTTCATCCATTATATTTTCTATTCTCTTCCTCACCAGCTTCCATGCTTCCTGCAATGAAACAGCTCTGTAGATATATCTAAGTCTTTCACTTT
>CAZDCH010000155.1:0-1878 GCA_964503915.1 uncultured Thermoplasmatales archaeon | reverse complement strand
CTTTTCTTCATTACATAGTTTAGCATAAAATTTTTCTGCTTTTTTAGGTATTTCTAGCAAAATAAAACTTCTTCCTTTTGGCAATTCCATGAAATCCGGGATGCCTATACTTCTGCGCCTGTTATATTTTAAAACAAATTTTATGAAATTTTCTTCTTTTTCCTTCAAGTACAAAATACCTCTCATGTTTTTGGCATGGGCAATCAAATCCATAAAAATAAAATAATTTAATAAAATTTAATTAAATTGCAATTTTAAAGTGTCATTAAATGAAAATAATGGTTCTCTTGGCTATTATTGCATGGAGAAAACAACACAACAATTCTCTATTTCTTCATGAATCGAAATTTCATGATATGATGGCACATTTTGCAAAACCAATGGCTATGTGATTTTTCTGAAGCCATATTCTTGAGAAGCCATACAAAGTTACTATCATTGAGCAAGCTCTTCGAATATTTCAAATAAGATGAAGAAATAAATTGTATCTATTCCAATCCTTCAATAACAACAAAACAGAAAAGGTTCGAAGCTCGGGAAAGTGTATCTAAATTGACTGGTATTTATCCAAGAAATATAAGGTTAAAGTAATGATAAAAATAGAGGATTCTGAAGCGCTTTCAGACTTGACGTGTTATTTCCTAGCAAATATTATAAAATTAAATTTTATTCAATTTTATGCATAGCAAATTAGTAATTCCTATTTTAATTTTGCTTATAAGCTTTGGAAATCCAAATTTAGGATTAGATGAGGAAAATATTCTATATGTTGGCGGTCATGGAGAAGGAAATTATAGCAAAATACAAGATGCAATTAACGCTGCTAAAGACGGAGATATAATTTTTGTATATGATGATTCCTCACCTTATTATGAAAATTTAATTATAAACAAAAGCATAAGCCTAATTGGAGAAAATAAAGAAACAACTATAATAGATGGCAATAAAGAAGGAGATGTTGTTAAAATTCTAAGCGATGAGGTCAAAATTTCCGGATTTACAATAAGAAATAGTAAAGAAGAATATGAAAGCGCTGGCATTGTAATTTACAATGCAGATAATATCATCATTGAAGACAATATAATTACTGGAAATGGGGATCAAGGCATAAGAATATATTCTTCGGATAAGAATGTAATTAAAAGGAACATTATTTCAAATAATGTCTTCTATGGTATATGGCTTTATTCCTCAAAAATAATATAATGGAAGAAAATGAATTTTATAACAATGGAATTGTTTTAAGAGAAGGTTCTTTAGAAAATTTCATTCATAAAATAGAAAATAATACTGTTAACGGAAGAACATTATACTATTTTTTAAATATGAGCAATTTTTCCTCTCCTATCAATGCAGGACAAATAATTTTGGTAAATTGTAAGCATGCTAAAATAGAGAATTTATCAATATCAAAAACAAGCGTTGCGTTGAAATTGCTTATTCCTCAGATATAACAATATTAAATAACAATTTTAGCGATAATAACTTAAATGGTATTAGATTATGTTATTCAAGCAACAATGAAATTGCTTCTAATATTATAGAAAGAAATGGATGGTCCGGAATTTCTTTATGGTTTGATAGTAACAATAATTTGATTAGTAAGAACATAATTTGCTATAATTACTATGATGATCTGGAATTGCTTTTCTCCAGCAATAACAACCTTATATTAAACAATTTTATTCATAGTAGCCCCTATGGTATTGGATTAGGGAATTCAGATGGTAATGTAGTTAGATTAAATAATATATTTAATCACTCTGAATATGGTTTGGTTGCAATAAATAGTAATGTTGATGCTCGTTTCAACTATTGGGGTTCATTCTTTGGCATTTTGCTAGGAGATAAAATTGCATGGCAAAACAGTAAAATAAA
>CAZDCH010000154.1:0-1901 GCA_964503915.1 uncultured Thermoplasmatales archaeon | reverse complement strand
CTACACATAATCGGACTTACGTATGGAAATATAACGGAAGTATAATGACTGGATGGCCAAAAAATTATGGTGGCGAAGTAGTATTAGCCGATATTGATGGTGATGGCTATTTAGACATAATTGTTGGAGGAAGTAAGATAAATGTATTGAATTATAAGGGAATAAATTTGACTGGTTGGCCAGTGAATATCCAACGTGAAAGTTCTATTGCAATTGGAGACATTGATGGAGATATGGACTTAGAAATTATTTTTCTTGGGGGCATTCCACAGGATGGTCATTTCTTGACTAAATTGGTGGCACTCCATCATAACGGAACATTTGTAGATGGTTGGCCAGTAGGTTGTGGAGGCGGATGGGGCACTCCAGTTATTGGAGATATTGATGGAGACGGCGATATGGAAATCTTACGAGCTACAGATTATTATTACTTTTATGCATTTCATCATGATGGAAAATTAGTAGATGGTTGGCCAAAAATTATACCGGAATGTTCATTTTATTTTAAACAGGAATGGTATATTGGAAGGCGATCAACTCCAACATTAACTGATATTGATAATGATGGAGACATTGACATAGTTTTGGGAGTTGAAAAATATTTACTTATATGGGATTTAAATACAACATATGATCCAACAAATATTGAATGGGGAACATTCCAAAACAATGTACAACATACAGGAGTATATGTATGCAATAAGCCTTATTATTATGTAGATGATGACTATAATAGCAGCATTCCAGGATGGCAAATAAATCGTTTCAATAAAATACAAGATGCAATAAATGCAAGCAAGGAAAATGGAAGTATATATGTCTTTTCTGGCACATATCATGAAAATATAGTAGTAAATAAGAGCATAACAATAATAGGAGAAAACAAAGAAAAGACGATAATAAAGGGAAGTGGAGATGTTATAAAAATTACTACAAATAATGTATGCATAAGAAGACTTACAATTACTAATGGAAGCATTGGGATAAAAATAAATGCAAATAATACAAGAATATATGATTGCAATATCAAAAATAATTATTATGGCATTTATCTTACATCATCATCTACTAACAATACAATCTTTCACAATAATTTCATTAATAATAGCTGTAGTGCATATGATGAAGGTAACAATATATGGAATAAAAGTTACTTCTTAGGCGGAAATTACTGGAGCGATTACGATGAGCCAGAGGAAGGAGCATATGATAATAATAGCGATGGAATAGTTGATAACCCTTATTATATAGCAGGAGGAAATAATAAGGATAGATATCCATTGATTAATCCAGCAAAATTTGCAATCATTGAATTACATCAAGGATGGAATTTAATTACTATTTCCTTCAAAAATAATTTCACTGCTAAAACGTTGGGAGAAAACATGGATGGTTGTGTGATAATTTCTAGATGGGATTCATTTAATCAATCATTTCAATCTTATTTAGTTGGAATATCTCCTGATGAATTCGATTTTCCAATAGAAGATGGTGTTGGATATTTCATATATGTAAATAAAAATACTAAACTTAGCATTGGGGGCATATCAATAAAAAATGTTTCCGTTCCATTGCATATAGGATGGAATTTAATAGGATGGTTTAAAGAAAATTCTACTAAAGCAAGCTTACTTGGGCAGAGCATAACTAATTGTAGCATTGTTTCAAAATGGAATGCTGGCTTACAACAATATCAATCTTACTTAGTAGGTATATCTCCACCAGAATTTGACTTCGTTATAAAACAAGGAATGGGCATCTTCGTTTACACTAATGAAGAAAGCATTTGGCAAGGATGATTCCATTCATCGAAATAAATATAAACTTTTCCTTTTTTATTTATGGGGGCAAAAATGAGAAAGGAAATAGTATTGATAGGGGCAATAACAATTTTAATGATA
>CAZDCH010000153.1:0-2026 GCA_964503915.1 uncultured Thermoplasmatales archaeon | reverse complement strand
TTATCATTATCTTAAAAAATTGCTCATAATGATATGGAATGAAATAAGGAATTTAGTTGGAGATGCGTTTTCTGTGTTGATAGCAGATTCTACCAGTGTAAAAACAGATAGGTTGTATTCTCAAACCATAATAAAATGTAGAAGAAATAAATATTAAAGTAGTGGATAAATTGAATATCCTTGCTGAATATTATCCAGAAAAGAATGAATAGCAATTGTAAATGCTGATGCTTTCTTTGCTTCATATGCATATTCTACAATGAGAATGTTGAAGGAAGTCCAAATAAAAGCTAAAATGCTATTTGCAGATGCTGGTTTTGATTTAGGAGTTAATAGGGGAATGTTTTAAGCTGGATATAAAGCCAATAATAAAGGAAATACAATAAAACTCCTGGAAGATATAGAAAGAAAGCCTTGGAATTATTTGATGAAAAACTCTACAGGAAATTCAGAGGAGTAATAGAAGGAATATTTGGAGGATTAGAAACAAGAAGATTATTATTCACGAGGTATAAGAAAAAATCAATGAGAATGAAGCACATAATTGCCATGGCAATAGTGCACAACATAACACTTACATGCAATTTCTTTATTCATTGTGATTTTTTCGACAAGCTCGAAATTTTAATTAAATTTTAAATTTTAATAGGAATTCTTCCACCATAATAAACATCCCTACCATTAAATTTTATTCTACAAGCAATTATTTTTACTCCCATCTCATAAGCTATTTTTAAAGCATTTGAAAACTTTTTATCTATTTGCCAATTTGGAGAAAAAAGATTTGCCTCCCTCATTATAAGAAATAATATTGCAACATTATAATCATCCATAGCTTCTATTAATTTTAAAACATGTTTCCTTCCTCTATCTGTAGGAGCATCAGGAAAAAATGCTATTCCATCTTTTTCAAATGTACATCCTTTTACTTCCAACAAACATTTTTTATCATTTTTGAGAAGAAAATCTATTCTACTATTGGCAAATTTATATTCCTTCCTTTCTATTTTATAGTTTTTTAATTCTTTAACAAGCTTATTCCTCAGAATTTTTTCAGCAAATAAAGAATGATAGCCAGAATGGATGACTATCCATTCATTTAAAAATGCAGCTATTGCATCATATCTAGTTTTTCTTTTCCCATCCTTTTTTATTATAAGCAACTTTCTGCCTTCCTTTAAAATTTCTTTTAATCTTCCTGGGTCGTGCAAATGACATTCTACTATCTCTCCATCTAAATCTACTTCTATTAAAAACTTATTTATCCTTCTTATGAAATTTGCTGCTATTAATTTCCCAAATTTATATAGTAGCAAGTTAGCAAGAACTATGTTCTATAGCATTATTGGGACAAGATTCAACGCAAGCACAGCACTCAATACAATCGTCAACATTGTTCGCTACAGCTTTACCTTCCTGTAATTCGTATATATCAACAGGACACACTTCAACGCATTTTGCAGCCCCATTACATTTATCATAATCGATTTTTATTACTATCTCACTAGACGCAGATTTAAACTCTTTTATCATAAAAAGATAAGAAAAAATTATTTATAAAATTAATGATTCGTATAACATGTATAAGCCTATAGTAATAAGAAATATACCAATAAATAATTTTATGTATGACTTTTCTTTTGTATTTTTCCAATTTCACTAGCAGAATAACCAAAATAGAATAAAGAAAGAGTAACAAGCAAAGGTAGTATGAATATTAAATTATAGATTAATAAGTAAATTATAGCAACGAATTTTAATGAATCTGTTTCTTGAATAATTGCTGTGAGCGTTGGAATATAAACTTGTTGCTTCATTTATAATATAAGAAACGTTACCATTTTTAAGTAAAATAAATTCTCTCCAATAAAAATGGCTGGCGTTTCATTTATCTCTCTATCTATTTTTATTTCTTCTTCATCTAAATTTTTATTTTTTCGATATCTTAGATATTTAATATTTTCTTTGAAAGTGCTGTGTTGCATAACTCTCATTAATTTCATATCCTTTCCTTTTTGGGGATGGG
>CAZDCH010000152.1:0-2027 GCA_964503915.1 uncultured Thermoplasmatales archaeon | reverse complement strand
CTACTCTTAAGGGGATGGGAATATTAATTTTTTTAGAATTTTTCGACGAACCCCAACAATTCACAAAAAATAAAAATTGCCAAATTTATGTTATATATGAAATGCGAGATGTGCGGGAAAGAAGCAAAACTTAGAAGAGCATTAATAGAAGGCGCTGAAATGATGGTTTGTGAAGATTGTAGCAGATATGGTATTATCCTACCCAATAAAAAAATTTTAAAGCCTAAGAAAAAACCTATGCCTTATTCAAAAGATGTTTTTGAGGAAATGGATAAAGAACTTGTTCCAAATTGGGGAAGAAAGATTAAAATGGCTAGAGAAGCTAAAGGAATGACAAGGGAGGAATTTGGAGCAAAATTAGGAGAGAAAACGACAACAGTTGCTAAAATTGAAAATGAAGAACTCCGTCCTACAGATGAAACTGTTAAAAAAATAGAAAAAGTTTTAGAGATAAAGCTTTTTCAAGAAATAGCTGGCATTCCAATTAAGAAAAAGAGTACAAAGCCTTTGACAATTGGAGACATATTAAAAATTAAAAATGATAAAAATTAAAAATAAAAATAAAAATAAAATAGAAAGAGCCATTAAATTATTAAAAAATGGCGAACTCATTGTATATCCAACTGATACATTATATGGATTAGGAGCAGATATTTTTAATGAAAAGGCAGTCAAAAAAGTATATGATATAAAAAAAAGACCATACAATTTGCCTCTTTCTATTTCTATATCTGATGTCAACGATATTGAAGAATTTGCATTTATGAATGATTTGGCATATAAAATAGTAAATAAATTTATGCCTGGAGCAATAACAATTGTTTTAAAAAAGAAAAGAATTATTCCAGATATTGTAGCAAAAAATAAAATAGGAATAAGAATTCCAGCAAATGAAATTGCAATAAAAATAGCTAAAGAAGTTCCAATTACAGCAACTAGCGCCAATAAACATGGAGGAAAGCCACCATATAGCATTGATATTGCAAAAAATGAACTTGGAAATGGAGTAGCAATGTATATTGATTATGGAATATTACCTGGAAAACCTTCTACAGTTGTTGACCTCTCTGAAGGAAAAATAAAAATTATAAGGGAAGGAGCAATAGGAAAGGAGGAAATATATGGAATATGAAAAATATAGAGAAGCAGGAAGAATTGCAAGGAGAGCTTTAGAATATGGTTTAAAAATTGTTAAGGAAGGAAAAAGCTATAAAGAAGTTGCTGAAGATATAGAAAATTATATTAAAGAAAGAGCAAATCTTGCATTTCCAGTTAATATTTCTGTAAATAGTGTTGCAGCTCATTATACACCATCTATTAATGATAAAAATTTTTTCAAGAAAGGAGATGTAGTAAAGCTTGATGTTGGTGTTCATATAGATGGATATATTGGAGATACAGCTGGAACAATTGAAATAGGCAAAAATGCATATAAAAATTTGATAAAATCGGCTGAAGAAGCTTTAAAAGAAGCAATAAAAATTATAAGGGATGGCATAAAAATTGAAGATATAGGCAAAAAAATTGAGGAATGTTTAAATAAGCATGGGTATAAGCCAATAAGAAATTTGCATGGGCATTCATTGGAAAGATATAAGTTACATGCTGGCATCTCTATTCCAAATTATTATAGAAAGGATAGAAGGATTTTAAGGGATGGGCAAGTAATTGCCATTGAACCTTTCTCAACAAATGGGGAAGGAATAGTTGTTGATAATGGCTTAGGAAATATTTATAGAATTGTAAAAAATTCTCCAATTATAAGAAAAATAAAAGATAAATATGATGAATTACCATTTGCAGATAGATGGCTTTATAAAATTTATGGAGAAAAAACTTATTCAAATTTATCAATTTTTATGAAAAGAGGAATAGTTAGCCCTTATTTTAAATTAGTAGAAATTAAAAAGGGAATTGTTGCCCAAGCTGAACATACAGTTTTAGTAAAAGAAGATGGGTGTGAGATCTTAACTAAGTAAAAATTTTTCTGAAGAATTTTTCTATATCCTTTACAATATTAATGGATT
>CAZDCH010000151.1:0-2045 GCA_964503915.1 uncultured Thermoplasmatales archaeon | reverse complement strand
TTTCCGCTTTTTCATTTTGCATTTTATAATAGTGGAAACATATAATCTATCTGTTATCGTATCTCTGCCAGTATTTCATTCCCATCCCCTGTGCCTCCTACGGGGGGATGGGAATATAAATCTCATGGAATTTTTCGACAACCTCTATTATAGTGGGGGATGGATATGCTATACCAGCTGGAATCGAAATGGAGAACCTCATTGTAAGAATAAAACCATTAATCAGATAGAAGGATGGTTCAACATTCTTAAAGCAAGATTGAAAGATTCTGGAAATACTTTCTTTCAAATGCTTCATATAAAATTTTAAATATAGAGAATATATTCCATTTTGATGTTCGCTTTCATTGCAACAACAATATTTTGTTTTATTCTCTGGCTCCTATTCACATTTAATGGATATGTTTGGAATATAGATGAAATCATTGCTGGCATTATTCTTTCATCAATAGCAGGTATAGCTGCAAGAAAAATATTTATAAAAGATTTTAAGCTTGCAAATCCTAAAAGATGGTTAATTATGCTGGCTTATTTGCCACGATTCTTTTATGAGATGGCAAAAGCAAATTTTGATGTTGCTTATCGTGTTATAACTGGCAAGATAAGGCCAGGTATAGTAAAAATATCCCCCAATTTAAAAAGCGATGTTGCTATTACAGTATTAGCAAATTCTATAACCCTTACTCCAGGTACATTAAGCGTAGATGTAGATGAAAATAAAAATTTGTATGTTCATTGGATAAATGTAAAGGAAGAGGTATTAAAAAAAATGCCTCGAGATTATAAGCCAATTTGCTCAACATTTCCAGATTGGGCAAGGAGGATAGGAGAATGAATCCATTTATGATAACCTTGCTATTGATTCTTATATCAATTGCAATAGCGATGATAAGAGTTTTACTTGGCCCAACTGTTCCAGATAGAGTAGTTGGCTTGGATACCATAAATACATTAGTTATTGCAAGTATGGTTCTATTTGGGGCAGCAACAAAGGAAATAATTTATATTGATGTTGCAATTGTATATGCTTTGTTATCATATGTTACAACATTATTTATAGCAAAATATTTACAAGGTGGTAAACTATGATATGGGAAATAATATATGTATTTTTGGGAATTGGAATAATATTTAATATATTGGCCTCTATAGGCTTAATAAGATTTCCTGATGTTTATACGCGATTGCATGCTGGAACAAAATGTACAACTTTTGGAAGTATATTTATTTGCTTAGCTGTCATTGTATATGGCTTGTGGAAATGGTATACAGGAAATAAAGAAATGATTTCTCTATCAATACATTCATTTTTTGCTTTAATAGCTATCTTGCTTACCAATCCAACTGGAGCTCATGCAATTGCAAGAGCAGCTCATAGAAGTGGGGTAAAACCTAAGGCAATAGTAGATGATTTGGAGGGAGAGAAAAATGTTAGAAATGTTTGAAATAGCAATAATATTATTATCAATTTTTATGATAGCTTCCGCTATAATTGCAATATTATTTAAAGATTTACTTGCAAGCGTTATAGCATTAGCTGTAATGAGCTTGTTGCTTTCTTTATATTTTTATGTTTTGCATGCACCAGATGTTGCAATTGCAGAAGCGGGTGTAGGAGCTTGTTTAACAACAGCTATATTAATTATTACAATTAAAGCAACAAAAAGAATGGAGGGAGAAGAATGAAAAAATTGGTAGCCTTCATTATATTTTTCGCCTTCCTTTTCTTTTCTGCGTTCGAAATGAGAGAGTTTGGTAAGCCTCTTTCAGATGTAAAAGAAATTTTTCCAAATGCAAAATATAATGTAACAATGGATGATAGAATAATAGGAAAATATAATGTTTCAGCAGAAAAATGGGAATATGGTGCAATTGAAGAATCAGGAGCAAATAATGTTGTGACAAGCGTTGTTTTTGATTATAGAGGGTATGATACATTGGGAGAGGCAACTGTTTTATTTACTGCAATAGCTGGCATAATGTTACTTTTTGGAAGGAGGGAAGAAAAATGAAAGAGGAAGAAATGACACTCATTGTGAAAACAA
>CAZDCH010000150.1:0-2093 GCA_964503915.1 uncultured Thermoplasmatales archaeon | reverse complement strand
TGGAATAGCAGAGATGAAGCTATACATAGATGGCAAATTAATGAAAGAAGATGAAACAATAGAATATGCATGGAATGAATTTACTATAGGAGAGCATACCATTATAATAGAAGCTTATGATAAGCTAGGAAATAAAGCAAGCAAAGAAGCAAAAATATTAGTAATAAATCTAAAAATCTTTCATTAAAGTTTATAAAATATAACATATATTCCCTCAATGGATCTAGAAATAATATTTCCTCTATTAAAAGAAATAAAAAATGATGAAATTAGGAAAAAAGTAAAGAAATGCTATGAAATTGCTATTAAAAGAAGTAAATGGGACAATTTAGAGGAAATTCCTTTTACATTGCTTATTCCAAATGCCTATTCATATGTAAAGCATGTTAATAATGTTGCTCAAATGGCTTATCAAATAGGTAAAATAAGAAAGGAAGTTAATATGGATATTTTAATAGCTGGTGCTTTGTTACATGATATAGGAAAACTATTAGAATATGAAAAAAAAGGCGAGAAAGTTATCAAATCAAGCATGGGAAAATATCTTCGCCATCCATTTATAGGGGCAGCCTTAGCAATGGAAGTTGGACTAAATGAAAAAATTGTTAATATAATTGCATCCCATTCGAAGGAAGGAGAGCTTGTTGAGAGATGTAAAGAGGCCATTATAATACATCATTGCGATTTTATCGATTTTGAAATAGCGAGGGGAGAGAAATGAAAATAGTTGGAGAAGCATCAGCTGGAACAACAAATGAAAGAGATTGTTATATAAAAGTTAAGGAAGGAGATGGAAATATAATTATAAACAGCAAAACTAAAGGACTTTTTGAAGAACATATACAAGAAATTATTAGAAGAAGAATGGAAGAAATTGATGTACAGGCAGATGTTTATATAGAAGAAAATGGTGCAATTGATTATGTAATAATATCTCGTTTAGAATCAGCTATTTCAAAAGCTTTGGGCATTGATATACCAGATAAAAAGATAAGAAGAGGAAAAACATCTAAAGATAGATTGAGGAGGAGCAGGTTATATGTGCCTGGAAATAACCCTCGTTTTATTAATAATGTAGCTGTGTATGGATGCGATTGCACTATTTTAGATTTAGAAGATTCTGTTATTATGCAACACAAACAAGATGCTCGCTACTTAGTAAAAAATGCTTTAAAAACAATGGATTTTGGCAAATCAGAAATATGGGTTAGAATAAATAAGGAAATGGCAAAAGATGATATTGGCATAATATCATATGGTAGTCCTCACGGAATATGTATTCCCAAAGTAGAAAGTAAAGAAGATATAAAATTAATTGAAAAAATTTTAGAGGAGGCAAATTTAGATTGCCATTTGATGGCAATAGTTGAAACAGCCAAAGGAATTGCAAATGCAAGAGAAATAGCGAAAGCAAGCGATAAACTTGTTGCAATTGCTTTTGGAGCAGAAGATTATACGAGAGATACTGGAGGAAAAAGGGAATGGGAGTTCCTATTATATCCAAGATTTGAAATATTAATATCTGCAAAATCTGCTGGAATACAAGCATTAGATACAATTTATCCAAATGTTGATGATGAGAAAGGGCTAAAAGAGGAAACAAAGAAAATAGTTGAAATGGGATTTGATGGTAAAGGAGCAATTCATCCAAGTCAAATAGAAATAATTCATGATTGCTTCATGCCAAGCCAGGAAGAAATTATGGAAGCTAAGAAAATTATTGAAGCTATAGAAGAAGCTAAAAAAGAAGGAAGAGGAGTTGCAACAATAGATGGAAGAATGATTGATTTACCAGTAGAAAAAAAAGCAAGAAGGATAATAAAGCTTGCTGAAGCCTATAGGAAATATTAGCCATACCATATGCTCTCTTTAGTTGTATAGATAAATATGCCCATTCCTTGTTTTATAACAAAATCAAATTCTGGTGGAGAAATGCCAACTAAGTAAGATTGAAATTGCTGTATGCTGGCATTCCATTTTGATACAATGCTACAATTAGCTATATTTTGGCCAAGTAAGCTTGCCATTGTTTCATTCTTAAACCATCCTATCAAATTCCATCCTATATGCAATGGAACAGAAACATTTTCAAT
>CAZDCH010000149.1:0-2103 GCA_964503915.1 uncultured Thermoplasmatales archaeon | reverse complement strand
GTAGGAATTCATGAATTTGTAAAGGGAAAGAGAATCAGTTATGCAACACAGCATGGAATGGAAAAGTTTGTCATATTGGAAAAGCATAGATGCAATAAATTTTAAGTATTCATTTTATATACTCCCTACATGAAAGAAGTAATGCAAGTTTTTCCACCACCAGAGGAATTTAAAAAGAGGGCATTGATTAAAGATGAAAGCGTTTATAAGGAAGGGGAAGATTATATAAAATTTTGGGAAAGAAGAGCAGAGGAAATGATTGATTGGTATAAGAAATGGGATAAAGTATTAGAAGCAAATCCTCCATATTATAAATGGTTTATAAATGGCAAATTGAATGCATGTTATAATTGTTTAGATAGGTGGATTGAAAGAGGTAAGGGAAATAAAATAGCTTATATATGGGAAGGAGAAAATGGAGAGGTTAGAAAGCTAACCTATAAACAGCTATATGAAGAAGTTTGTAAATTTGCTAATGCTTTAAAAAGCATAGGAGTAAAGAAAGGAGATATTGTTTCAATATACTTGCCAATGATTCCTGAGTTGCCAATAGCAATGCTTGCTTGCGCCAGAATAGGAGCTCCTCATTCTGTTATTTTTGCTGGATTTAGTGCTGAAGCATTAAAAGATAGAGTTGAAGATGCTGGGGCAAAATATGTAATAACATGTGATGGATATTATAGGAGAGGTAAAATTTTAAATCATAAAGAAAAAACAGATGAAGGGCTAAAAAATTTGGATATTAAAAAAGTAATAGTTGTAAAAAGAGCTGGAAATGATGTTGATATGCATGAAAGAGATGTATGGTGGCATGATTTAGTTAAAGATATGCCAAAAGAATGTGAACCAGAAATTATGGATGCGGAAGACTTGCTTTTCTTGATGTATACTTCAGGAACAACGGGAAAGCCTAAAGGAGTAATGCATACTACTGGCGGATATATGGTGGGGGTAGCTACAACAATGAAATGGATTTTTGATGTTAAAGATAATGATATTTATTGGTGTACTGCTGACATAGGATGGATAACTGGACATAGCTATATTGTATATGGCCCACTTGCAAACAATGTAACTGGAATTATGTATGAAGGAGCTCCAGATTATCCAAATCCAGCAAGATGGTGGGAAATTATTGAAAAATATAAGGTAACAATATTTTATACTGCTCCAACAGCAATTAGAATGGCAATGAAATGGGGGGAGAAATGGCCAAATATGCATGATTTGAGCAGTTTAAGGCTTTTGGGAAGCGTTGGAGAGCCAATAAATCCTGAGGCTTGGCTATGGTACTATAAAGTTATAGGGAAAGAAAGATGCCCAATAGTTGATACATGGTGGATGACCGAGACAGGCATGATTTTAATAACTCCATTGCCTGGAATAACAAAATTAAAGCCTGGCTCAGCAACATTTCCTTTTCCAGGATTAAAAGCAGAAGTTAGAGATGAAAAAGGAATTTGTCCACCTGGAAAAAAAGGAGAGCTAGTTATAACAAGACCATGGCCTTCCATGCTAAGAGGATTGTATAAAGCTCATGAAAAATATATTGAAGAATATTGGAGTAAGTATGGATATGATAAGTTTTATACTGGAGATGGAGCAATGATTGATGAAGAAGGATATTTTTGGCTTTTAGGAAGAATAGGAGATGTTTTGAACGTTGCAGGTCATAGATTAGGAACAGCTGAAGTTGAAAGTGCATTAGTAAGCCATGAAGCAGTTGCGGAAGCAGCAGTAGTAGGAAAGCCCCATGAAATAAAGGGACAAGTTCCTTTAGCTTATGTTGTTTTAAAAGAAGGATATAAATGGAATGAAGAATTAGAAAATGAATTGAAAAAACATGTTTCAAAAGTAATTGGACCAACTGCAAAGCCAGAAGACATAATATTTGTGAGTGATTTGCCAAAAACGAGGAGCGGAAAAATAATGAGAAGAATTCTTAGAAATATTGCTGAAGGAAAACCATTAGGAGATTTGACAACTCTAAGAAATCCAGAAGTAGTTGAAGAAATTAAAGAAGCAGTAAAAAAATAAAGCTTTTCGCAATATATATCAACATTTTAAATAATTATGAGAGGGAAATTGATGGTAGCATGGATT
>CAZDCH010000148.1:0-2118 GCA_964503915.1 uncultured Thermoplasmatales archaeon | reverse complement strand
GATATAACGTTTTTATCAACTCTTGCAGGTCTTTGGCTTAATATTGCCAATCCAATTCCAAATTTTCTTCCTTCAGATGCAATAGTCCTTAAAATATTGCTGGAAAAGCTCTTTCCTTGTCCTTTCTCAGGACAATATCTATGAGCTTCCTCTATTACTATCAAAACAGGAGGAACTTTCCCATTTTTTCTGTATTCAAAAATTTTGTTTAAAAGCAAACCAACTAAAATTTCCTGAATATATGGGGGCACTCCTCTCAAATTTATAATAGAGCATCTACCTTTTCTAACAATTTCGTTTATTGGTGTATAATTTACAGAAAATATTTGCATAGAAATAATTTGTTCAATCTGGGGAATTAAATTCCACTTTGCATTGCTTTTAGATTTCTTTATGTTATCTAAAATATCTTTTAAAAAATATATTTTCTTTTCCTGTGCTTCTTTATATGCTTCATATAATATGCCCTTTTGTAAAGGCGTAATATTTGGAAGCAAATTTAATAAATCTTGAAAAGATAAGTTTGTTTCATCGATAAATAATGGAATTGCATCTCTATTTCTGCTACAAATAGGAGAAAATTCAAAAACATTTTTTAAATATCCTTTCGGCTTTATTCCAAATTTTTTCATTATAGAAACTTCTTCAAAATTTGGTCTTCTTAAAGAAATATATTCTCCATGAGGGTCTATTATTAAAACAGGTATATTTCTTTTTATGAACTCTTCAATAATAACTCCCATTGCATAACTTTTTCCACTTCCACTTTTAGCCAAAATGCATAAATGCTTTTGAATCAAAATATTTGGGGAAAGATATACCTTTATATCTGTATCTTTAAGTAAGCCAATATATATACCATCTTCTTCAATTCCAATTATTTTTCTAACGATTTTTTCGTTTGCTTTATATACCTTGCTCCCCAATTTAAAAGGTTTTCTAGGTATGTCTTTGTCAATGGAACCAATTACATTTGCATAAGCAAATACTCCATTACTATTTTGTTTTACTTCCCATACTTGAGCTAAAACATTTTCAACAAATACATAGTCAAGTTTTCTTATTTCCCTAAATGCTCTAAATATAAATGTTGATGTAGTACTCTCCTTAATTTCTCCTATTTCCATTCTATCCAATATATCTCAAGTCCTCCCTGCTTTCCTTTTCCATTAAAGCTTTTTCTAAGCTTTTTATTCTACTAGTTATTCTTTTTACTTCTTCAGCTTTTTCATCTAATCTTGCAAAACTTATTTTTATTCCAAGTATTTGAGTCAAAATTTTTATAACTTCTCTTGCCGAATTTGGGTCAACAATATATCCTGAAGTTTCTCCCATCAAACAAACTCCTTTCATATTCCTTAGTTTACCCAATCCAAGTAAAAGGCCTGATGCGCCAATTATTCCCCCTCCTTCTTCTCCTTTAAAAACAACTCCATATTTTTTTAATTCTTCAACCAATTCCTTGTGCGTAGCAGCTCCAATGACTCTAGGCTTTTCAATTTCTATTCCAGTTCCATATCCTCCTAAAGTATAAATCATTTCTGTTCCAAGTTCCTCAGCTATATCCAAAACAACTTCTGCCAACATATATTGTCCTTTAGAAGACATTCCTTGATAATCTCCAGTTAGTATAACTAAATCTTTTTCTCCTTTCCAATAGTATAGCTCATTTTTTACAAGCTTTATGGTTCCATCTGCGTTTACAAATACTTGGGGAGGAAAATCTGTTGAATATATTTCTGCAAATTTTTTTGCTTTTATTTCATCAATAAGGTGTTCTGCTGCCAACTTTCCAACATTTCCTACTCCTGGTAATCCTTCTATTAAAATGGGCTTATTTAACTTTGGTTTTTCTAAATATACTACAGTTGCTTCTTTAATTCTTAACTTTTCCATTTTTTTCCCAACTTTTAAACTGTAACTTGTTTAAACTTTTTGCTTTTTGCTTTTTGTTATTTGCTTTTTTAGCATCCTTCTATATTTACCATATTTATCTTGAGGAGAAAAGCGAGGAGGCTCTTTTTTATATGTTCTTTCCCCACAAACAGAACAAATATCTTTTAGAGTATATTTCTTACATTTATAACAGTATTTCATTATTTCCCTTCTCTTATAAAT
>CAZDCH010000147.1:0-2198 GCA_964503915.1 uncultured Thermoplasmatales archaeon | reverse complement strand
TAATAGCCTTTAAATATATTATCCATTGCTCTTGCTCCAACAATAAGCATAATTGCAGTCCATCCCATTAATTGCAAATAATTTAAAAAAGATGGTAATAAAGAGCCTTTTCTTCCTAAAGCTCTTCTTGATAATACCATAGTTGGTAATCCAGTTTCATGTCCTTCTATTGCAATTCCAGCCATAACTAAGTTTCCAATTATGTGTCCAATAATTATTATGAGGATAGCTGTCAACAATGGCAAAGCAGGAGTTAATAATGCGCCAGCCCAAAATTCAGCTATACTTATGCCCGCTCCAAACCATATTGCAAATATATCAAAGAAAGTGAAAAATCTTTTTTTAGCTGGTTGAATGGAATACATATGGTAATAATATGAAATTTTTAAATATATGTTTATTTTTATTTTATGCAAGCAATTATACTTGCAGGAGGCTTTGGAACTAGATTAGCTCCTCTTACTTATACAAAAGCAAAATCAATGCTTCCTTTATTAAATAAACCAATGATTAGTTATTTAATAGAAGCTCTACCTAAAGAAATAGATATAATAGTAGCTTCAAATTATAAAAGCGAGCAATTGAAAGAATATTTTGAAGAAAATGGTATAGATGCAATAATAAATAAGGAAGAAAAGCCACTTGGAACAGCAGGAGCAGTAAAAAATGCTGAAAAATATATAGATGGAACTTTTTTGGTTTTAAATAGCGATATAATTTCTTCATTGAATTTTAGAGAATTTATAAGTTATCATATGAAAAAAAATTCTTTCGCTACCATTTCTCTTTGGCCAGTTGAAAATGTTGAAGAATATGGAGTCGTTGATATCGATGCAAATGGAAAAATAAAAAAATTTGTTGAAAAGCCATTGCGCCATGAAGCGCCGAGCAATTTAATAAATGCTGGAGCTTATTGTTTAGAAATGGAGATTTTGGATTATATAAAGCCAAATGAATTTGTTTCTATGGAAATAGAAATTTTTCCAAGAATTATTGAAGAAGGAAAGCCATTTTATGGATATACTTTTGATGGATATTGGATTGATGTAGGAAGGCTTTCTAGCTATATTGAAGCTAGCAAGTTATTACTTAAAAGAAATGGATTAGAATATTTAGTTGGAAATAGTAAAATAAATGGCATAATAAAAGAAACAACAATTGGAGATGGTTGTATTATAGAAAAAAATGCAAATATCAATTCAAGCATAATATATGATGAATGTATAATAAAGGAAAATGCATATTTAGAAAATTGTATTGTAGCTAACAATTCTATTGTTGGAAAGAATGCAAGTTTAAAAGATGTTATTATAGGAGAAGGAGAGAAAATTGGAGACAATGCAAAAATAGAAAATGAAAGAATATGGAATAAACCTTTGCCTAAAGGTTATCCTCAAAAACAAGTAGGGAATCCAGTTAGAAGGTGATTTTTGTATGTGGTTTGTTGAAAAATATGATGGCATAGGTATAATGATAAAAGTTTATGAAAAAATTTTTGAAAAAGAAGGTTTACAAAAAATAGAAATATTCTCTACATCTCTTGGAAAGATGCTTGTTTTAGATGGAAAAATCCAATTTACTCAAGCAGATGAAATGTTTTATCATGAAATGTTAGTTCATGTTCCAATGCTTATGCATCCTAATCCTAGAAAAGTATTAATAATAGGAGGAGGAGATGGAGGAGCTGCTAGAGAAGCATTGAAACATAATCCAAAAGAAATAAAAATGGTTGAAATAGATAGGAATGTTGTAAATGCTTGTAAAAATTATATTGGTATAGATAATGGTGCTTTAGATAAAATAGAAATTATTTATGAAAATGGCGTAGATTTTATAAAAAATTGTAATGAATATTTTGATGTTATAATAGTTGATGGAAGCGACCCAGATGCAATTAGTAAGCCGTTGGTTTCAAAAGATTTTTATGGTCATTGCTCAAATTTGTGCAAAATTTTTGTAACTCAAAGCCAATCTCCTTTTTTACAAAAAAATTATTTTGAAGCAATATTAAAGAATTCTTCTTGCTTTCCATATAGAAAGGTATATATATCATATATGCCAACTTATCCTTCAGGAATGTGGAGCTTTTTAATAGCATCGAATGAAAAGATAGAAATTAAAAAAGAGGAATTGTTGAAAAGATATAAGGAAAGAAAATTGGAAACTTTTCATTATAATGTGGATTTGCATGTTTCATC
>CAZDCH010000146.1:0-2222 GCA_964503915.1 uncultured Thermoplasmatales archaeon | reverse complement strand
TGTTGAAAAAACAGAAAAGGAAATCTACCTATTCTGATTCAATACGAGGAGCAAGTAAGTACATTATTTTAATATATCCTCCAGCCATTTCAAACGATAATTTTATTGGGTAATTGTTTCCTAAATTAATAGTCAATTCTTCACTTTTCCCCCTAGCAATTTTTACCATATCACTTAAATAATCCAATGGGAACATGCTTTTTACTCTTTCTTCACATTTTAAACTATATAGCTGGTCTTTTGTTAACCTCAGCTCAACAATATCTGTATCTCCTTCTGCAACCATCTCAAATCCATCTTTATCTGCAATCAATATAACATGGTCAGATATTGCTTCGGCAGCCTTTATTGCTTGATGAAATTCAACAGTAGAAATAACTATCTCTGCAGGCAAATCTAAACTTGGTATTTTTGTATCTGGCATTTCAGAAACATCAAGTAATGCTATTTTCCTTGTTAAATTTCCTATATTTACTATTAATCTTCCTTCTTCCTTATTATATTTTAATCCCACCATTTCTTCTGTTGTAGCAACTTTTAAAGCTGTTTTCAATTTTTCCAAATCAATTCCTATTTCTACTTCCTCTTTACAATCATAATCATCAAATGCTTCTTTCTTTAACTTGAAATCAATCATTCCAACATGTGCAGGGTCAACTGTTCTTCCATATATTCCATCATCTGCTAACTTAAATTTTACTTCATCAACAAGTATTGCAGTTGCATCTATTATTGTTTTAATAAAATTAGCTTTAATTTTCCCCTGAAACATCTTTTAAATAATGTTTTTATGTTTAAAAATATAGCGATGAATATTTTAACTATAATATTTTAAAAATTATGCTAGAAATTATTAAAAAAAGAAGGAGTGTAAGAAGTTATAAAAAAGATGATATTCCAGACGAAATTTTAAGAGAAATTTTGGAAGCAGCTCGTTTAGCACCATCTGCAAAAAATTTACAAGAATGGAAATTTATTATAATAAGGGATAAAGAAACAAAAGAAAAGTTATGCGAAGCTGCAAAAGGGCAAAAATTTGTAATGGAAGCACCGATTATAATTGCAGGTGTAGCAACTTATACAAGATATGTAATGACTAATGGAATACCAGCATGTCATATAGATTTGGCCATTGCAATGGAGCACATTGCCTTAGCTGCCGCCGAAAAAGGAATTGGAACATGCTGGATAGGAGCATTTTATCAAGATAAAGCAAAGGAAATTTTAAATGTTCCTGAAGATTGCCTAATAGTTGCCTTAATGACATTGGGATATCCAAAAAAGGAGTTGAAAGAAGAAGAAAAGAGAAGGAAAAAATTGGATGAGATTATATGTTTAGAAAAATTTTGCTAAAACTTTTACTTTTGGCTTTTTCTATCTTCATCATAGCAATTTTCCTTTATTGGTGGATGAGCTACGAACCAATGAAAATAATTATAAAAAATGGAAGAAATGAAACAATAAATGTTTCGATTTTTTTATTAACCCTAAATAAAGAAGAAATTTATAATGGGAGCTTTACATTAGAGGGAAATGATAGTATTACATTAAAAAATGTTACCTATTGGGCTGGTGTTTATTATTTAAAAGTTAAAATTGGTGAAATTGAAAAGAAAAAAAGAATTAAATATGGAAAATATTATGAAATAATAGAAATAACAATAAACAAGGAAATTGAAATAAAGAATAGCAAATCTTTATAATACTTTATTATATGCATTCTTATGGCAGAAATAAAAGAAGCAATTAAAGATTTTCATGAAGCAATGAAAATGTTGGAAAAAAATAATCCAGATGTTATAAGAGATTTTAGAAAATTTTCAAATTCTGTCTTAAAGGAAGGATATTTAGATACAAAAACTAAGGAATTGATTGCATTGGGAATGGCGATAACAGCAAGATGTAAATATTGTATTGGAATTCATGTAGAAAAAGCTTTAAAAGCTGGTGCTTCAAAAGAGGAAATTTTGGAGGCAGCAACAGTTGCAATTTTAATGGGTGGAGGACCAGCTTTAACATATATAGCTGAAGTTAAAAAAGCTTTAGAAGAATTTGGATAACTCATAATGCAACTATACATATATTTTTTAGGAACGGGGGGCTCT
Organism: uncultured Thermoplasmatales archaeon; assembly: GCA_964503915.1. Classification (GTDB taxonomy): domain Archaea; phylum Thermoplasmatota; class E2; order UBA202; family JdFR-43; genus JAPDJP01. The sequence goes on along the minus strand of CAZDCH010000146.1, from coordinate 117 downwards.
TGGCCAACAGTGCAAAGAAATGTTTCAGCTATTGCTATAAAAAGGGGGGGAGAAATTATTTTGTTTGATTGTGGAGAAGGAACACAGAGGCAGATTCAAAAATCTAAAATAAGCTAT
>CAZDCH010000145.1:237-2264 GCA_964503915.1 uncultured Thermoplasmatales archaeon | reverse complement strand
AAGGAAAAGAAAATTATAGTGGAATTGTCCTGCATAATGTAAAAAATGGAAAAATTTCATGTTGTAACATATGCAACAATTGGTATAATGGCATCTGGCTTGACTCTTCCAGCAACAATGAAATTTACAATTGCAACATAAGCAATAATTGGTGTGGCATCCAGCTTAAAAAATCCAACAACAATGAAATTCACAATTGCAACATAAGCAACAATGGTTGGGATGGCATCTATGCTTATTATTCCAGCAACAATTCAATTTACAATTGCAACATAAGCAACAATGGTTGGGATGGCATCGAGCTTGAGGATTCCAGCAACAATGAAATTCACAATTGCAACATTTATAACAATGATGTTTATGGCATCTATGCTGATTCTTCCAGCAACAATGAAATTTACAACTGCAACATAGTAAGCAACAATGGTGACGGCATCTTCCTTTACCGTTCCAGCAACAATGAAATTTACAATTGCAACATTTATAACAATGAAGTAGATGGCTTGCATTAAGGGGATCCTTTTTTATGTCCAATTCAAATAAAATAATTTCAAATAAATGCTACAGAAATAGAAATGGTATTCTTTTGAATAGTGCTTTTTTAAATGTTATATCTGGTAACAATTGTTCTCGTAATGACATTGGAATCTATTCATACAATTCCAGCTGTAACAATATTTTCAACAATTCCATTTCTCGCAATTCTTACAATGGTATAACATTGCAAAAATCGCATTATAATTTTGTTTATAGAAATAATATATCCGATTATAATTGCATAGGAATAATGATTGAAGAATCCTATGGAAATATAATAATAGGAAATGATATAATAAACAATGAATGGATCGGCGTGGGATTGATTAAAACAGCAGGAAATAAAATTCATTACAACAACATAAATGAAAATAGAATTTATGGAATGGGAGGATTTCTTTGTTTTGATAATGCTCGCTACAATTATTGGGGCTCTCCGCTAGGACCAGGTATAATTTTAAATAATAAATTATGGCAGTATACTCCATTTGGAAATCCAATAGCATGCTTTGGAAGAGTAAAATTTTTTCCATGGAGAAGATTTCCTGTAGATGATGCAGTGAATATAGATAAGTATATAAATAAAAGCGAAAAGAAAGAAATAATAGAAATTCAAAACATAACACCAGGAATATATATCTTCAATAGAAAGATATTTTCATTATCTGACTCATTTATCTTTATCGATAAGGAAGGACTATATACAAGTAAGTTTAATGAAGAAGCATATAACATGCTTATGAAAATAAATGAAAAAGTAGAGCAATTAAATCTAATAAAATCTTCAGATTTATATATTCCTTTCCCATGTAATTATGATGATAAAAGAGTTAAAGTTGAGGAACTTTAGAGGAGTTAAAAGAATTGAAAGAGTTGAAGATGATCAAAAAATTGATGGTATTAATTTTACTCCTTTAACCATTTTATTGGGCCCGAACAATTCAGGAAAAACAACAATTTTGGAATCTTTATTTTTGCTTCCAAATCCTTTCAGAGAAGTCCCTTATAGCATTTCATCTATTCAAGAAAATGCTTTATCAGTTATTCATGAAATACATAAAACTGTTGAAAGCGAAGGATATGCTTTTTTATTTTTAGATTATCTTCAAAATGAAGCTGTTATATCTTGTAATGATTATATAATAAAATTTTTAAAAAGGGGCGATGCTATTGATGTCGAAGTAAAAAGTAAGGAAAAAGAGTACGGCAAGATAGGCTGGGTATCATTTTCTTCAAAGGGAATAACCCCCATGAAACAACGCATATTCATTGAAAATACTCTTTTAATTACCCCAAATTTGATAAAATTTGCATTTTTATATCTGAAGAATAACTGGGCATCTATAATGAATTTAAGAATAGGAAAAAAGGTAGCAAAAGATGCATCTTTATTATCTGGTGAAAATTATGTAGATATAACTATGGAACCATTTTTAGGAGGAAAAATTTCAATTAATGCATATCTTGAAGATGGAAGAAGAATTAGATTG
>CAZDCH010000145.1:0-227 GCA_964503915.1 uncultured Thermoplasmatales archaeon | reverse complement strand
TATGAACTAAGCAATCCAAAAGTATTACTTTGGGATGATGTTGAAGCGCATTTTAATCCAAAAATAATAATAGATGTTGCAGAGTGGTTTTCAAATTTAATTGAAAGAGGGAAACAAATCATAATAACTACTCATAGTTTAGAAGCAGCTAGACTAATAGCTTCTTTAAATGAAGAAAATACTATTATATACTTAACAAAATTGGAGGATAATGTGCTTAAAGCAAA
>CAZDCH010000144.1:0-2325 GCA_964503915.1 uncultured Thermoplasmatales archaeon | reverse complement strand
GAATAGGAGGACATTTAATAACATTGGTTGGATATGACGATGAACAGCAATGCTGGATTTGTAAAAATAGTTGGGGGAAAAGCTGGGGAGAGAACGGATGGGTTCGCATTTCATATGATGAAGATATTTTTATAAGATGCTATGGTGGTAGCGGCATTTTATATATAGATGGTGTATATGGTAATTTAATGCCAGATGTTCCAAAAGTATATATTGAGCAACCAAAAAGATGGAATATCTATATTTTTGGGAAAGAATTTCCAACAATATTTGGAAGAGCTCTTATTAAAATAGGGATTCCACGCATAATAGGATGGTGCAATGTTATTGTTAATGCAACAAATTCGAATAAAGTTGAATTTTATGTAGATGGAAAACTTAAATTTACAGATAATGAACAACCTTTTGAATGGAAATTTGAAGAGAAATTTGGATTTCATACTATAGAAGTTATTGCATACAATGAATACAATTCATCAAAAGCAATTGTTGATGTTTTCGTTTTATAAAAAAATTATTCATTTTAACATAAAAAATTAATATGCATGCCTTTTTATCCTCATGGCATTGATGCTTGAGGCAAAAAGAGGCATAATAACTGAAGAAATTAAAAAGGTTGCTGAATTGGAGGGAATAGATGCTGAAATTGTAAGAAGGAGGGTTGCAAGTGGAAAAATAGTCATTCCTTTCAATCCAATACATTCGCCAAAACCAACTGGAATAGGAAAAGGATTAAGAGTTAAAATAAATGCAAATATTGGTACTTCAATGGACTATTGCAACATAGAGGAAGAGATAGAAAAAGCTAAAGCAGCTATTGAAGCTGGAGCTGATGCTGTAATGGATTTATCAACTGGAGGGAATTTAGATGAAATAAGAAAGAAATTGCTCCAAATTGTTGATGTTCCTTTTGGAACAGTGCCAATATATCAAGCTGGTATTGAAGCAATGAAAAAAAGAGGTGCAATTGTTGAAATGACTTCCGATGATATGTTCAATGCTTTTGAAAAGCAGGCAAAAGATGGCGTAGATTTTGCAGTAGCACATGTTGGAGTAACAAAGATAAGCGTTGAAAGATTGAAAAAACAAAAAAGATTAATTCCAATGGTATCAAGAGGAGGAGCATTCCATATTGCGTGGATTTTACATAATAATGAGGAAAATCCTTTGTATAAAGATTTTGATTATTTATTGGAAATTGCTAGAGAATATGATTTAACTTTAAGCTTGGGAGATGGTATGAGGAGCGGGGCAATTTATGATTCAAATGATAGAGCGAAATTCCAAGAATTGCTTATAATAGGAGAACTTGTTGAAAAAGCTAGGGAAAAAGGAGTGCAAACAATGGTGGAAGGTCCAGGTCATATGCCAATAAATGATATTGAAGCAAACATTAAGATCATGAAAAAAGTCACCAAAGAAGCTCCATACTTTGTCTTAGGTCCATTAGTTACAGATATCGCTCCTGGATATGACCATATTGTAGGAGGAATAGGAGGGGCGCTAGCAGGCTATTACGGAGCCGATTTTATATGCTACATTACCCCTGCTGAACATCTCGCATTGCCAAATGTTGAAGATGTAAAGGAAGGAGTAATAATAACAAAAATAGCTGCTCATGCAGCAAATATTGCAAGAGGACTTGACTTGGAAATAGACAGAGAATTTTCAAAGGCTAGAGCAAATTTGGATTGGAAAAAAATGTTCGAGCTTGCTATAGATGCAAAAAAGGCTATTGAATATAGGAAAAAAAGACCAACCCAATCAAAAACATGTTCAATGTGCGGAGAATTGTGTGCAATTGAAATTGTTAAAAAATATATGGAAAAAAATGAAAATTAAAGCATTATTTTTAGCCATCTTATTTATTCTTATTGTTTCTTCATTAGTAAAAGCTGAAGTAAATATTGTTTATTTTTATTCTAGCAAGAACCCAAGAAACGGAGGAATTTATTAACCAAATTTCAAATTATTCTTTCTTTCATTAATTTGCATAAATATGATTATGAGAAAAATGAAGATTTATTTTATTTAATTACCTTATAATTCTATAAAAATGCCCCAATAATTTTTGTTGGGAATGAATGGTGTTATTTTGGAAAAAATGCTGACTATGAAAAAGAAAGGTTTATCAAGGATTTGGAAGAATTTAAAAAGTTTGATGTCGAAAGTCCAATAGTAAATGGGAAAATAATTTATCCAAAACCTGTATGTGTTCTCATTTTATATAGGGCTGGAGATAATATTAGCAATTTAATTGACTCTTTCAAATGCTGTGTTGCATAACTGATTCTCTTTCCCTTTACAAATTCATGAATTCCTACT
>CAZDCH010000143.1:0-2461 GCA_964503915.1 uncultured Thermoplasmatales archaeon | reverse complement strand
AAAATAAGCAATAAGGAAATTATAGAAAAAATAAAGAAAATTTTTGAGCCTTTGCATTTATTTATTGCAGATGGTCATCATAGAATAGCGGCGGCATGGCATTATTGGAAGAAATATGATGGCAAAGAAGCAAAATATGTTATGGTTTTCGCTGCCAATGATGATGAAGTTAGAATTTTACCCTATAATAGAGTAATTAGAAAGATAAAAAATGAAAATTTTTTGGAAGAGCTAAAGAAAGAATTCTATGTTGAAGAAATGAAAGAAATAAAAGAGCCAAAGAAGCATGAAATACAGATGTATTACAATGGCAAATGGTGGAATTTGTTGCCTAAAGAAATTCCTGATGGAATTGTTGAATCATTGGATGTGAGCATTTTACAGAAAAAAGTTTTAGAACCAATTTTAGAAATAAAAGATATTAGAAAAGATCCAAATATTTTCTTTGTTGGAGGAAAGTTAAGCAGAAAAGAATATGAAAAGTTAGTTGATAAAGAAGGTAATACAGCAATCTTTTATTTACATCCAACAAGCATTAAAGAATTAGAAGCTGTTGCAGACGCTGGCTTAAGCATGCCACCGAAATCAACATGGTTTGATCCTAAGTTGCTAACTGGCTTAGTTTTTCATTTACTATAGTAATCATTCAAAATTTCTTCGTTTTCTTCTTTCCAAGCAGGATCAACAATACATAGAAAAATTAAATCTTTTTCCCCAATATTTTCAATTCTTTGAATTGAGTTTGGAGGAATATAGATTATATCTCCTTTTTTGACCTCTGCTGCTTCATTATCTATGTACATAATTCCTTTTCCTTGCAAAATAAAATAAACTTCCGTTGATTTTAATCTATGCCTTTTGGTAATTTCCTTAGCTTTAACTTTTGCAAGAGCCAAGCTATATCTTATATTAACATTGTCTTTTAATGGACTAAATATTTCTCTAAGAATAGAGCCATCGTTTGCTATAATTTCTTTACAGCTATCTAAATTTTTAATTAGCATAAAAATGAATGAGGAGAAATTTTAATTTTTTGCGAGAAATATAAAATTATTTCCATACTTTTACTCCCTCTTTAGCTATTGATACAATATATGCCTTTCCTTTTCTTTTCTCTATTGCTTCTGCAATTTTCTCTGGCTTTTCTCCTATGGCGATGATACTTCCTCCTCCGCCAGCGCCAGTTATTTTTGCTCCATAAGCACCAGCTTTTAAAGCAGCGTTTATTAACTTTTCGATTTCCTTAGAGCTTGCTCCCATCGTATGCAAAAGTTTTTGATTTTCATTCATTTTTTCTCCCAGCAAGACTAAATCATTTCTTTCCAAAAATTTTTTTCCTTCTAAAACCAAGTTCTCCATTTCATTTATAATTTCTTTTCCAAAAGAAGAATGTTCTATAAATTTTTTTACTTTTTTAATTAGCATTGGTGTCTTTGATTTTATTCCCGTATGTCCTATAACAATTTTTATATCTGGAGCATTTATTGGATAAATAAACCATTGCTTTTTTTTCTTTGTTATCTTCCATATATATCCATGCCTTTCTTTCTCCCATACCAATATTGCATTTCCATAACTGCATATGGAAGTATCGTTAGGGCTTGCACCATTTTGAACTTCATATTCGACTTCAAAGCTTTTTAAGGCAATTTCTTTTAAGTCAAGTTCTCCTTTCAATGCCAGAAGAGATGCAACTGTAGCAACCGTTACTGCAGCTGAAGAGCCGAGCCCGCTTGCAGATGGAATTTGAGAAAAAGTTGTTATTGATAATGGGTTACCGCTCCATATTAAATCAATAGCCTTTTTTATATATGAATGTTTTTTTTCATCTAATGCATGGTTATTTACTAAAAATGAATTACTATTTTCAATGCTTACAGCGACTTTCATCGAAATTGCTATAGATAAGCAAGGTTTTCCATATATAACTCCATGTTCTCCAAGCAAAATAACTTTTCCAGGAGAAATTGCAACAGTCATTCTACTTCAATTTTTTTACCCAACTTCCTTTCTTTTGGTAAGATAATTTGGAGAACCCCATCTTTCAATTTTGCTTTCACTTCCTCTTGTTTTATTTTATATGGCAGTTCAACATATCTATAGAAATTCCTATTTCTTTCCTTTATTACATATTTTCCTTCCATCTTTTCTTCTTTTTCTTTTTTCTCTGCTTTTATTTTTACATAATCTTCTCCAGCTTCAATTTCTATTTCGTCCTTTGAAAAACCTGGCAAATCAACAATTAATAATATTTCGTCTTTCTTTTCTATAATATCGCATGCTGGTCTTCTTTTTATTATTGGAAAAAATTTTTTTAATTCTTCAAATTCTTTTTCAATTATTCTAAATATAGGTTTCATAATTATATATAAAAAAGAATTTATGAAAATTTTGTAAAAATAGAGGTGGGACTGTCAAGAATTCAAAATTTAAAAAATAAGAAATACCCCTCCTGATGCAA
>CAZDCH010000142.1:0-2484 GCA_964503915.1 uncultured Thermoplasmatales archaeon | reverse complement strand
TGGTATGATGGAAGGATGATTTATTTCCGATTACAAGAAATTTGGCCTAGCGTAATAACAGTATTTTTTGATTATACAACGATAGATAACTGCTTCCCTAGCCTACATGCTGCTCTATCAGCAATAATGGCATATTCTGCATGGATTGGTAATTATAAGAGATATAAATATGTTGCAACTCTAATAGCTATTTCTATTCCAATAGCTAGCTGGTATCTAGGAATTCACTGGATACTTGATGCAATAGCTGGAGAAATTTTAGCAATCATTGCTATTTTAGTTGCTTTAAGCATATTTAAAAAAGAATTTAGGTTATAAAATGAAAATAGATGTAATACTAAATTTATTTTTTCCAATATTCATTTTCATATGGCTTTTTTTTCATTTCGATTTTTTTAGAAAATTTAGGTTAAAATCAAAATCAAATTTTAAATCACTTTGTTTTATTTTATGGATTGCATTTATTGTTTTTTTAATCTTTGTAATCAAATATTTTTCTATTTTGAAAGAATTGCATGATATAGATGATGCAATAAATGGAGCAGTAAAAGGTTATTTGAAGGGTATCAATCCTTATAAGGAAGAAATTGTGCCGAGATTTGCTGAATTTAAAGACGGGAAAGCAATAATGAAGAATTCTACTTTCAATTACCCTCCAACTTGTCTCTATATATATTCAGTTTTTTATATTCTTTTAAATCCCATTATAGATGAATTTTGGTATCCTATTACAAATATAATAATTGGTATCCTCATCTTTTTTATTTTTTCTTTAACATTTCCTGAAATTAGTAAATTAATTTCATTTCCCATTATTGGTTCAATTTTTTTGCTTTTTATTTTCGACAATATTGTATTAACTTTATTTTTTGTTTCAATATCTTTTTATTTTATTATAAATTCAACTCATTCATACAGACATTTTTTTGCATTATTATTTCTACTAATAGGAGCGAGTATAAAATTAATAGGTTCATTATCTCTCGCTGTTTTATTCCTTTATATATTACAAAAATATAAATTAAACAAAAATTTGTTGCTCTTCATTTTAATTGCCCCAATATTTTTATTAATAACAACATTTCCATTTGGAATTTATAATGTTATTTATTCCACCATATTCTATTTTTCAAATATATCCATAAGGTCTCAAACATCTATTTATGGTGGTACTTTTTTAGTCTATATTCTTGGAAATTCACCATATTTCACCATCATTTCAAATATTTGTATAACAGCTTTAATAATAACAAGCTTGTTTATAAAAAATTTATATTCAAAATTATTTTTGCCAGAAAGTCTTTTGCCTTTATTTACAATACAAGCATCCCGCTCTCTCCTTTTAATACCATTCTATATCTTACTCATCTTTATTATTTTAAAATTATATCCACATTTAGAAAAATCGGGTGAAGCAATAAATTTAAATCCATAGCTTTATTAAAATTGGTGAGAGAATGAAAAAGGTAATAATTATAGGATTTGTGTTAATTGCAAGCTTAGCTATGGGAAAATATGGAATTGATAAAAACGAAATAAAAGAAAAAATAATTATTCCAGAAATAGAAATAAAGGAAAATGGGGATAAAATTAATATCATATTGGAAGATGCAAATTATTTAAATTATGAAGGTAAACCTATTTTACCCTATTATACAAAACTATATTATTTTCCACTAGGAACAAAAATAAATGTTTGTTGCGAGCCAAAAAATATAAAAAATATTAAAATAGACAAAGAAATTGCTATTGCTAATCCTCCGCTTCCATTAAATAAGAAAGAAATTAAATTGATAAATGTAAAAGAGATTGAAGAAAAATATCCAGAAAAATGGTATAGCTATAATTTAGGAGGAGGACTTATTAACGGAAAACACGTTACTATCCTCTCCTTACATTTATATCCTGTTAGATATAGTAATAGAGAAATACAGTTTGCAAAAGAATTTGATATTACTATAAATTATAAGTTACCAAAAAAATTAATTAAAAGCGGTGAATATGATTTACTTATTATATATCCGGAAGAATGGGGAGATGTTATTGAAACATTAAAGCAACATAAAGAAAGCCATGGAATAAAGACGATCATTGAAACGGTTGAAAATATATATGCAAATTATGATGGAAGAGATGGAGCAGAAAAATTAAAATATTTCATTAAAGATTGCATTGAAAAATATGGAATAAAATATGTTTTACTTGTTGGAGGAAAAAAATCTTATTTGTTTGGCAATTGGGGAATGGATGGACCATTTAAAAGCAATGATGCATTGTGGTATTTGCCAGTGAGATATGTAGCATTAGATGATATGGAAGAATCTGGATATATTAGTGACTTATATTTTGCAGATATATATGATGCTAATGGAAACTTTTCTTCATGGGATACAAATGGAAATGGAATATATGGAGAATGGAGATGGGGAGGAAAAGATATTTTAGATTTATATCCAGATGTTTATGTTGGAAGGCTGGCTTGTA
>CAZDCH010000141.1:0-2600 GCA_964503915.1 uncultured Thermoplasmatales archaeon | reverse complement strand
AAGAGTTCATCATCTCTTAAACTTAAATCGAGTAAAGTAGAAATGATATACATGGGCTACATATTCACAAGGAGAACAAAATAGGTTTTTTATGTTGCCTAATTTATGTCTGGCATCATATCTTTGCCAGTATTTCATTCTCATCCCATGTGCTTCTAGGGGGATGGAATATAAATTTCGCGAATTTTTAAAAAATTATATAATATAACTTAAATTTGTCCAGCAATAAGCTTATATTCTTTTCAAATATAAACATTATGAAAAAATTGATATTCCTTCTATTCCTATTAACATTGCCTACAATTAATGCTCATTTTGTTTTTTCTGATATAGAAATAAGCATTGGTGAAATTCCACCAATTCCTTTAGGAAAGGAAGTTGTAACTGAAGCAAATGTTACTTTTAGATGGGGATTTGGTGCTATTCCATTGCCCATAAATATTTATTTAAAAGCTGAAAATGTTCCAGACTGGCTATCTGTAAAGATATCCCCAGATAAATTTACTATTACTCCAACAAAGTTCATTGGTGGTGAGAAGAGCCAACTAATTAAAATTGAGTTGTCAGCAAATAAAGAAACAAAAGCTTATAGTATAGAATCCTTTACTTTATATGCATATACAAATGGAAGCCTTATAATAAAAGGATGTGAGAAAAGAAAAGAAATTTTTGTAACAGAAGATTTTATAGATAAAGGATTAACAATTGAAGCACCTTCAGCTGTTCCTTTATATATTGGGGAAGAGAGGATAGTATATTTAAATGTTACTAACAATTGTAATGCAGATATTAATGTTATAATAAGTGCTGAAAATGCAACAGGTTTTTCACTTAGTTTTGCTAAGAAAATTCTTTCAATATCATCGAAATCAAGAGAATCTGTAAGGTTAAAAATAGGAGCAGAAAAAATTGGTGAGGCGGATGCGACGATTAAATTAACTTATTATCCTATTGGGCATGAAGAAAAGACAAATTATGAAGAATATGTAATTAATTTAATAAGCGAGGCAAAAGCTGGGCAAGGAGGGGCCATAGCAATTGGCTTAATAATAGTTATAGTAGGTATAATAATATTCGTTATATGGAAAAAGAAAGCATAACATCACTGAAAAATTTTTTAAAATAGAGTAGCATTTCATCTCATGATTACGGGAAACGAGAGTAAGCCAATGATTAAAAAAATTTTAGGGGAAAAAGCCAAAGAAATAATATTGAAGGATAAAAGATATATTGCTACAACTACAAAAGCCTCTCCTGCTGTTGTAAAGGAAGCAAAGGGTATTGTTTTTGAAGATGTTGATGGAAACATATTTTTTGATTTTACTTCTGGAGTAGGTGTAGTTAATGTTGGGCATTGCCATCCAAAAGTTGTTGAATCAATAAAAAAACAGGCTGAAAAATTTTTACATTTCGCAGGAACAGATTTTTATTACAGCGTTCAAACTAAACTCGCAGAAAAATTGTGTAAAATAACGCCAGGAAGCTTTGATAAAAAAGTTTATTTTGGAAATAGTGGAGCTGAAGCAATTGAAGCAACAATAAAAATGGCTAGATGGAGTACTGGAAAAAAATTTTTTATTTCTTTTATAGGAGCATTTCATGGAAGAACAATGGGGGCTTTATCTTTGACAGCAAGCAAAATAGTTCATAAACAGAAATTCTTTCCATGGATGCCGGGCGTTATTCACGTGCCATTTCCAAATCCATATCGAAATCCATTTGGAATAGATGGATATGAGGAACCAGATGAACTTGTAAATGCTGTTATCAATTATATTGACTATATATCTCGCCATTTTCTTCCATTGGATGAAGTTGCAGGGATTTTTACAGAACCAATACAAGGAGAGGGAGGATATGTTGTCCCTCCAAAAAATTTCTTTAAGGAATTGAAAAAAGTTGCAGAAGAAAATAATATATTATTGATAGATGATGAAATACAAGCTGGTTTTGGGAGAACAGGAAAAATGTGGGCAATTGAACATTTTGGTATTAATCCCGATGTTATTACAACTGCAAAGGCTTTAGCATCTGGATTGCCTATTTCAGCATCTATTTATCCAGCAAAAAACGATTTTAAAGTTAAAGGAGCCCATTCAACAACATTTGGTGGAAATCCTTTAGCATGTGCTGCTTCATTAGCTACAATAGAAATTTTAGAAAATGGTCTTATAGAAAATGCTGAAAAGCAAGGAAAATTAATGGCAAAAAGATTGGAAGAATTTAAGGAAAAATATGAAATTGTTGGAGATGCTAGAGGAATTGGATTAATGCAGGCAATTGAAATAGTAGAAGATAAGAAGAGCAAAAAAATTAATCCAAAGTTAAGGGATGAAATTATTGATAGAGCTTTTAAGAAGGGGGTTCTTTTACTTGGATGTGGAGAATCTTCAATAAGATTTATTCCTCCATTATGTATAAATGAAGAGCAAATTGTAAATGCTATGGATTTAATAGAAGAAGCAATAAAAGAGGTAGCAAAGTAAAAGTTCCTTCCAATCTTTTTCTTATATAAATTAAAAATTTTTGGAAATTTTTTTCTTTTATTTTATCTATCTTTATTTCGATACTATGATGTTTTTTTGTGTGTGCTTTTCTTA
>CAZDCH010000140.1:0-2634 GCA_964503915.1 uncultured Thermoplasmatales archaeon | reverse complement strand
GCCCAATGATATGCTCTTCCCATTTCTCCAATTCTTAATACTGGTGATGCATGATATGCTGCCAAATAAGCAGCTTGAGCAAAATAGCCATCTCCAGTTGCAAATGAAGTAATTGTTATATAGTTTTCCTTGCCAACTATTTTACTTACTATATCCTTAATTGTTGTTATTCTTTCCATGCTATATTTTGATGAAATATCCTTTGCAACAGCATCATTTTTTGCTAAATCAATAAATATAACCTTATTTACTCCTAAGCTATTCAATGCATTTAATGTTTCATCTGGCAATCCATCTTTGCTTGCATACAATAATGGAATATGTTTTAATGAAGCAATAACTGCTCCGTTTGCAGCTGATAATCCATAAGCTATCCTATTTTTGTTATATTCTCTAATTTCAGCTTTTATCCTATATTTTATGCTTCCTGTCATTTCCTCTCTTGGAACTACTATAGCTGTCCATATTCCTTTCATTGGATGATTTACTTCTGCAGAAAAGCTTGTATGAGGCTCTACAATTAAATGGCTATAGTCATATTCATCTCCAACTGTTTTATTTCCATTCCAATGATGAATTGGCTTTATTTTTCCACCATTCCATGCTGGCATATCTGGAGCCATTATATTTCCTAATGGATCAACTAAATAAACCCATAAATAGCTTGGCTCATTTGTTTCAACAGTTACTTTCAAAGTAGAATCTTCATTTTTAATTGGTATATAATATCTTTTTCCAGATATTAATTCGATATGCATCTTCCAATTTACTACTTTCGATTCAGCTGTTGCTGCCCATATGCCTGGCAATGTAACAGGATGATATATATCAAGCCTATCTTCATTATATGGCCACCAATCTGTTGCAGCCTCTCTATATTTTGGGTCGATTAATGAAATTGCAATATCATAACCTTGTACTTCTAATAAGTTATATTTAATTGCTCCCCATTTTGGTCCAACAAAGAATATGTAAGCAATTTGCCCTTCCAATTCTTTCAATTTTGGACTATCTGCTCTTATTTCAATTATCTTTTTCGTTATTTTTAATTTTCCCTCTTTTGAGAATATTTCTTTTACTTCATCTGTTTCATTGCTCCCATCTATTACAACAACTGCTTCCTCGCTTCTCTTCCATTTCATTGCCAAATTTGCTGCAGCTTTTATTGGATCTTCTTCCAAATAATATGTTTTTGCTTTCTTTCCAAAATGGCTCAAATATTCATTCCAATCCTCCAATAAATAGTTAGTTGTATCATCAACTGTTCCAAACCAATTTGTTATTGTTTCATCTCCTTCATATACTATTGGAGATACATATCTCTTTCCTTCTTCTATATAATTTGCTGCTGGTATAGCTGCAATATAAGAATATTCATCCTTATTTCCCTCGCTATTTTTAACAATAAATGTTTGTGCAATTGGAATAATTTCTGGTTGTTTAACTACTGGAGGCATAGAAGCAGTTCCACCAATACTTATTTCAATTTCATATGCTCCTGAGCCATATTTATAGTATGCAACTGGATATTCATCCCATTTTTCATCCCATCCTGGAAACATATCTATTTTTATTTTCCATGTTCCACTTATATCTGCAGGATATTCTATCTCATCATCTCCATAATATGTTCCTTGATGAACTAGCTTTCCATCTGGATTATAAAGCCATACATTAAAATCGCTTTGTAAAGGACTTTCCAATTTTATTTTTATTGCTTGTCCAGATTGAACATTAAATGAATAGCAATCCATTCTATCATTATAATCTAAGAATCCATAATATTTTCCTGGATTTATATGTAATGCTGAAGATAAATCATTTCCTGCATCTCCTGAAGAATCAGCATCATTTTGTCCAATTAATTCTACATCCATTATATAATTTCCTTCTTCATTTCCATTTGTATATATCCTCATGAAATAATTTCCAGTTTGATTTGCTTGATATGAAATAATTTCAGCTGAAGTTCCTGAATTTGAAGAAGATGCAAGCAATTCTACTTTTGGACTATATAATTCTAAGTCAAAGTCCTTTGTTGGATATATTTCTATCCTAATTGTTTGTCCTTTACATACAGAAAACATGTACCAATCTTCCTTATCTCCTGGAGGAGATAGCATTCCTTCATTTCCTCTTCCTGGAGTATTATCAATTGGTTCATTTGGAAATATTGGGAAAGATTTTATTACTGAATTTCCAGCATCTCCTAAATAGCCAGCATCATTTTGTGGAGCTATTAAATTCAATATTATTTCATAGTTTGAATTCCTTGCTCCAATTACTTCTGCATACCAGTATCCAGTTTCATCTGCATTGTAAAATATTCTTTCATATTTTTCTTTACATGCACATGAATATGCAATTCCTTTCTTTTCTGGATTATATAGGTATAAATCTGCATCTCCATCAGAAATTAGTTCTAAAGATATGGTCGTTCCTTTTGTTACATAAAATTTATAGATATCTTTTATGTCATCTATGCCAACGCTTCCTTTTGCTTTTTCTTTAAGCAAAACTGCATTTTCAAAGCTATTATTTGGTTCTGCAGTTGCAGTTGTTATGGCTGGAAAATTTGCTATCATTAAAATTGTTATTGCCCCTATCAATACTATTTCCTTTCTCATTTTTGCC
>CAZDCH010000139.1:0-2716 GCA_964503915.1 uncultured Thermoplasmatales archaeon | reverse complement strand
TTCTATTTTTCCTTCTAAATCTTTAAATCTGCTTTTTAAATGAAATACAACTCTTTCTGTAGCACTTCTTGTATTTGTAAATATAAGGGTTGTTCTATGCTGTTTTATAAGCCTATATAGAAGTTTATATAACTCATTTGATAATTCATTTGCTGGTGTATACACCAAATCGTCTACTGGAGAAATAACTTCCAAATCCATTTTTTTAATGAAGCTAACATCAACAATTAAGCAATCTCTTTCATTTCCTACTAAAAATTTCGCTATTTCTTTCATTGGATGTATTGTTGCTGATAATCCTATTCTTATTGGTTCTTCTTTCATATTATATACCAATCTCTCCAATGATAAGGATAAATGTAAACCTCTTTTATTATCTGCCAATGCATGTATTTCATCAACAATTATCCATTTTACTTCCTTTAATTTTTTTGAAAATTTAGGAGCGTTTAAAATTATTGATAAGCTTTCAGGAGTAGTTATCAAAATATGAGGAGTTTTTCTTATTTGCTTTTGCCTTTCGTGAGGAGTAGTATCTCCAGTTCTTACAGCAATTCTTATCTTTTCCTCAATTTTATATTCATTATATATTTCTCTTAAAGGTTCTTTCAAATTCCTTTCTATATCATTATTCAAAGCTTTTAAAGGAGAAACATATAAAACATATATTCTATCTTCAAGCTTTCCTTTTTTTGCTAGAAGCAACAATTCATTTATTGCCGCCAAAAAAGCAGATAAAGTTTTGCCTGAACCAGTTGGAGAAGATATTAGAATATTGTTCCCCTTATGAATTTCCATTACAGCATATCTTTGGGGAGGCGTAAAAGTGCCAAATTTATTTTTAAACCATTCTCTAATTTCTGGAACTAATATGCTATATATTTCTTTGTCACTGTATTCCTTAGTTGCATATTTAATCATTAATTTTTAGCATGGCAGAATTAAAAAATTTTTTTATTAAAAAAATAAGAGAGGAATTAGGATATTAAGACAAATGGGCCGATTAAAAATCCAGTTGCTGTAGCTGATGTTGAGCCTGCAGTTACAGTTATTGTTACTTTTCCAAATCCAAGCACAAGACCACTTTTTACAATGACGCTTTGTCCAGGTTGTAATGAAGGAATAATTCCTTCCTTATAGCTTCCTACTATTACAAGTCCCTCCAAGCTTATGCTCCATGGCAAGTTTTCTGCTGGTGCATCTCCAGTATTTGAAATTGTTGCCTTTACTCCAAATCCTCCAGAAATGTATATCTCTATTACAGGAGCTTTGCCAACGATATCAAAGAATATTTCATAATTTCCAACGCTCTCATCAGTCCATACTGCATATGCATCCATTATATCTAAGCAACCATATTGTTCAATGACAGTTGATGAAATATCATTTACTTGTTCCTCACTACTCCATGTTTCTCCACCATCTTCTGTTTTGCAAACATATACGTTCCTATTCTTTGTATATAAAACCATTGCTTCTTGGTTACTTATTGCAGTTATTGCTGGATATTGTTCAGTTATGCCGGGAGTTACTGTTATATAATATCCTTGCCATGCTTGCCAGTTTGCTGGATTTGTTGATGTCCAACAAACTATTTCTTTGCTACCATCTTCAACATCCATTTCTGTAACAATATATATTCTTCCATCATTTGCATCAATAGCTGGATGAGTGCAATTATAAATTAATACTCCCGTCCAGCTCCCCCTCCACCATTCTTCATTAGAAGTTATTTTTCTTGCAAGCACCATTGTTCCATATATGCTTGAATCAGTTTCATTAACAAAATCTGCAGCCATTACAAACCATCCTGTTGATTGGTCAATATCTGCAGCAACATTAAAGACATCTTCATCCATATTATAGAAAAATATTATTGTAACATATCCTTCCTCAGTGTTATATTGAAACATGAAAGTATTATCTTCAGCATATTCCCTATATGCTTGGTCTCCTGTAAATGCTACAATACCCCAAAAATCTGGTGTTGGAGGTGTATCTGTTGCATAACAAGCTACATCTGAACTTGTAAATGGAACCCCAATATCATGTTCTCCCCATGGAATTCTATAATAAACCCATCCATATTCTCCTACCTCTGGATCAGTAATATCTGGAAATTCAGCATAATATGCATAACCAAAAGCTGCCATTGGATCAGCTGTCCATGTTCCATATGCTGTTTTTCCTTTATAAAAATCTAATCTTGGCTGGGTAGGAGCTCCATCAACTGGAAAATATCCCATTAATTCCCAAGTTGTTCCTACATCGGTTGATATTGATAATCCAATATCAAATTCCATTGATTCAACTTCTATTTCATGCATTGTGAGCAAATTACCTGCTCCATCTGTTACAATTGCTGGATTTTGGTCTATACCCTCATTATGTGTAACTTGTACGTCGAGAGGCTTTAATAAATAGCTCATTTTTTCCGGCTTTATTGAAGCTTTAATTTGAATAGGAGCTGGTGTTGCAACAATTGGAGCAATTAAATTTTCAAGATTTTTTGTTTTCTCTATTTTCTCCATGTTCTCTATTTTCTCTATTTTTACTAGCTTTACTGGCTTTTCATAAATGTTTGCTGCTATAGCAGATATTCCAATCAAAACTACACACAACAATACCTTTCCCTTCATTTTTTACCTCCAAAGTTTAAAAAGGAGATAGTATATATATTTTGTCTAAAGATTTAAGTATTATTTAATAATACCAT
>CAZDCH010000138.1:0-2739 GCA_964503915.1 uncultured Thermoplasmatales archaeon | reverse complement strand
ATACCAATCATATTTAGTTGGAATATCTCCTCCAGAATATGATTTTGCTATAAAACAAGGAATGGGAATATTTATCTATACAAATGAAGAAAGCATATGGCATGGCTGAGATAAAATGAAAAAAATTGTTACTTTGATAATATTGCTACTAATCATAATGGGCAAAGGATATTTTGCAGAATTAAGGCAAAATGAGTGGCCACCAAGTCATTATAGGGCCAAATTTCTTCCTATAATTAATATTGTAAATTTAACTGAAAATAATCTATCAACAGAATATAATTTCTTAGCAGCAATTCCAATAGCTGTCTATCATTATAATAATGTTGTATATCAATCATTATTAATTCCAGATAAAATAGAAGAAAAAACAATTGGATATATATTAGATGATTGGATGACATATTTAGATTATTGGGAAGGGATTAAAAAAATAAATTTTATAGGAAATATTTCTTTGGATAAAAAATTGCAAATAAAAAATCTTTGTAACATAAGTTGGGAGTATATTTATAATGTAACTGGTAATCCCATTAATATTGCAAATGAATTAGCTAATAGCAATTGGATATATTCTGATGAAGTGATTATAACAACATATATTGAAAATCTATCTAATGAAGATGTGGAAATTGTTTCAAATGCTGCAGTAATTGCTTCTCTTTTGAATGCTCCTCTTTTATATAGCAAGCCTCATATAATACATCAAGACACTTTAAATACCATTACTTCCTTGAAAGCAAAAAAGGCTATTTTAATTGGCAATTTTAGCCAGAATGTTACAAATAAACTACAAAATCTATCTATAGAAGAATATAAAGATAGAAATAGCATAGTTTCGAAAATTATAAACATTACTGGAAAATCAATGCTTTGTGCAATTATATTAAATTGGCAAAATCTACCTGCTTCCTTATATGCAGCAAGATATGGAGGATATGTTCTTTTCCTTCCTGAAACAATTGTTAATATGGCTAATGAAGCAATGGAAAAATTAGGGAACATGTCTGATAGGAAATTAGAAAAACCCATTTTTTATTCCTTTGATGAAGAAGAGATTGCACAGGAATTCTATGAATGGCTTGAGGGAATAGGAGCATCTGATCCAGATAATTTAGAAATAGTCGTTACATTTAATACAGCACCATATTATGACCCAGCAAATGGGTTTTCAGTTATTTTTGAAAGAGCTATAACAGGTGACCCATCAAATTTAAGCAAGCCTGGAGCAATAACGGCGAGAATGCCATTAAATTTCTTAGAAAATATAGCATTAGTAAACAGAGGGGCAACATATAGAGCAACAATTTTTGCAAATCCTCGTCCAAATCATATTACTCTATGTATGAATGCATATGAAGTACAACATGAAGTTGATGAAGGATGGCCCATTGTAGATTCATGGGGAACGAATCATATTGTAAATGAAATATTTGGATGGCCATATAGGGGATGGTGTGAGGAAAATAACTATTTTCCATGGAATGATATACATAATAATACGCCAAATTTATCACCTATTTTGCCTCCAGGCGATGGAGATGGCCCAGATTGTGACCCAGGCACTTTTGCAACATTCTTAGGGTATGAAGCTCACTTCCATTCTGGAGCTTATGCTGGTAATGGAAGTCATCCTTCTCAGCCAAGCGTTGCTAACATTGGATTTGTTGCAGATGTTGAAAATGGTTCAGCTTTTCTTTATTTTAGCTGTCACGGAGGGGGAACCAGCATAAGAGTTGCCTATACAGATAATGGAATATATGAAGATAATGAATTTGGGGAACCATATTGGCCAGCCCCCGATGGACGAGTAAATTATGTTCCAGGAACCTATACGGAAGATGATATGGACAATGATTTTGAAAATACGCATGGCTTAATAATTGGGTATAATGCATGTAGTATGGCAAATGGAAAAATGAATGAAATTTTATTGAAACATGGTGGAACTATGTCAATAGCCAGCTATACTTCCGTTTCATTTACTGGTTCAGGCTGGTGGTGGAATTTATTTACTTATTTAATAACTTTTGAAAATTATTCATTAGGGGAAGCAGCAACTTATGCCACAGCCAGAACATCTCCAATTTATACGGGAGATATTTATAGAGATGTTGATTATACGCTTCATTATGTTTGTTATGGAGACCCAATGGTTAAATTTGTTAAGCCAACTTGGAATATTCCAAAGCCAGTTGAAATAAATTTCGATTATGGAGGACATGTACCAGGTGAGATAGAAATTTTTGAATATTTTGTCTCAAAAGGTTGGAATTTAATCACTATTCCATGTAAATGCAATTTAACAGCTAGTTCATTGGGAAATTTAATACCAAATTGTAGCATAATTTCAAAATGGAATGCTACCTTGCAACAATTCCAATCATATTTAGTTGGAATATCTCCTCCAGAATATGATTTTGAAATTAAGCAAGGAATAGGATACTTTGTTTATGTAAACAATGATACAACATTTACTATAGAAGGCATTCCTATTTCCAATGTTTCTGTTCCATTGCATATAGGGTGGAATTTAATAGGGTGGTTTAAAGAAAATTCAACAACAGCTAGCTTACTTGGCCAAAATATAACTAATTGTAGCATAATTTCAAAATGGAATGCTAGCTTGCAACAATACCAATCATATTTAGTTGGAATATCTCCTCCAGAATATGATTTTGCTATAAAACAAGGAATGGGAATATTTATCTATACAAATGAAGAAAGCATATGGCATGG
>CAZDCH010000137.1:0-2804 GCA_964503915.1 uncultured Thermoplasmatales archaeon | reverse complement strand
TATATCTGGTATCGTATCTCTGCCAGTATTTCATTCCCATCCCCTGTGCCTCCTATGAGGGATGGGAATATAAATCTCATGGAATTTTTCGACAACCTCGTAAAAATAGAAAAAATAAATTATCTGTTTTGTTTAATTTTCATGAGAGCACTATTAATAGGAAGATTTCAGCCTTTTCATAAGGGGCATGCATATTTAGTAGACTATTTTAAAAAATATGAAATAATATTTGCAATTGGCTCAGCATATGAAAGTTTTTCTTTTGAAAATCCATTTACAGCTGGTGAAAGATATGAAATGATTTATGAAGCTATGTTGGAATTGGATTTTAAAAAATTTTTTATTGTTCCTGTTCCAGATATAAATAGATATGGCATATATGCAAAGCATGTCGAAGATTTAACCCCATCATTTGATTTTGTAATTTCAAACAACAAATTAATAAAAGAGTTGTTTATGAGGGAGGGATATGAAGTAAGAGAAACTGAATTATTTAACAGGAAGGAATATCAAGGAAAATTTATAAGAAATAAAATTGCAAAAAATGAGCCATGGGAGCATTTAGTACCAAAAAGAGTAGCAAATTTTATTAAAAAAATAAAAGGAGAAGAAAGAATAAGGAAGCTAAAATCTATTTTCTAATTTCTTCCAAAATTTCTTTTGCCCTATCCATTCTTATTTTTCCTTCTTCAATCATTTTCTTTGCAACTATATCTATTTCTTCTTTCCTTGCTCCAGCCATATATGCAATATTTTGAGCATGCAATTTCATATGTCCAGCCTGTATTCCTTTTGTTGCTAATGCTTTTAAAGCTGCAAAGTTTTGTGCCAGCCCAACTGCTGCCATTATCTCTGCCAATTCTTTAGCTGTTTTTACGCCCAATATTTTCAAGCAAATTTTCGCCATAGGGTGAACTTTTGTTGCTCCTCCAATTATTCCAACAGCCAGGGGCAATTTTATTTTTCCATACAAATCTCCATTTTCATTTTTTTGCCAAATAGTTAAAGGCTTATATCCATTCATTGCAGCATATGCATGGGCGCCAGCTTCAATAGCCCTCCAATCATTTCCTGTAGCTATTGCAACAGCATCTATTCCATTCATTATGCCTTTGTTATGAGTAGCTGCTCTAAAAATGTCTAATGAAGCAAACTCATATGCTTTTACAATCTTATCTACAACATCCTCTCCTATAATTTCTTTTTTATATATTACTTCTGCTTCAGCAAGCCTGTATATAGCTAGATTTGAAATTATCCTGAGTAAAGCTTTTCCTTCCGTTATTTTTTCTAAAAGAGGAGCAACAGCTTCTGCCATTGTATTAACAGCATTAGCTCCCATTGCATCCCTTACATCTACAAGTAAATGAACAACTAACATATCATTGCTTAGCCATCTAGCTTCTAAATCTTTTGCTCCCCCTCCCAAACTAACCAAAATTTTATCTTGTGCATTCGCCAGGCTTAAAATATCTTCTTTCCTTTCCAAAATTTTCTTATCCGCTTCCTTACAAGGGTTTAAAATTTGTATTTGCCCAATCATAATTGGTTCTGTAGCGTTTGCTTTAAAGCCGATAGGCCTTGCCAGCTTGGCGGCGTTGGAAGCAGCTGCAACAACAGAAGTTTCTTCTATAGCCATTGGAATTAATAATTCTTTTCCATTTATAATGAAATTTGTTGCTATTCCTAATGGTAGTTGCATACTGCCAATGACATTTTCTATCATAATATTTGCAATTTCCTTTGGCAAGGCATTAAAGGATAAAAGCATTTTTGCTTCTTCTTCATTTAGCCCAGCAAATTCCTTTACTATTTTTATTCTTTCTTCTGTTGACATTTTATAAAAACCTGGTATGCGAGATGATTTCATAAAGCTATATCAAAAATACTATTTATTTCTTTGTTAAAATTTTGTTGAATGAAAGAGGTGAAAAAACAGATGTACAAATTTTTATAGGATATAAAGACTTTTATATCCCAAAAATTTTTTATTTTGTGATAAAAGAGAAGGAGATAGAAAAGCATCGAGATAAATTCATTAGATTGTCTCAATTCGTATTTAACAGAGATGCAGAAGATATCCGGGATGATATCTATGAATTTTTGATTATAAATGCGCTCCTTAATAATCAAAGGAACGGATTAGATTATTCAGAGATCAAACGATCAGTCTCGGAAATAGCACCGATTTTACCTTCGAAGTTAAAGAGATACCTTTCAGAGCTGGAACGGAAAGGGAAAATATTTCGCAAAGAGGGAAAATATTTTTTATCTTCTTCTATAAGAGAAAAATTACTAGATGAAAAAAAATCCAGAGGATTATTATTAAATAAGGTATTCGAAAAAATAATTTTGAAAATCCAAGAAATGATACCCGATATCACAGATGATGAGAAAGAAAAAGTCAAAAAAGATTTCCTTGTATTTTTATCGAACATCTTTACGAGAGGTAGTCTTATTTCTGTTGATGCAATATGTGGTATTTCCAATGAAAAACAAATTGGGGAAATTATAAAATTAGGGAGCATCATCAAAACAATAGATGATTTTTTTGAGGAAATTAAAAGTAAAAGGTTGGAAAAGGCTGAGAGAAGAGCCTTCATAGAAATTTTGGAAGATGATGATGAGAAAATACAAGAATTTTTTTACTCAACTGCCTTAAATTATATAATTATTCAAATTTTAAATTTAGACCCAGAATGCCAAAAATTGGAATTAAAAGACTTATCCAAAATACATGTATATTTGGATACTAATGTACTTATTAGCTTAGTTTGTCCTAGCAGAGAAAATCATTTTATTGT
>CAZDCH010000136.1:0-2818 GCA_964503915.1 uncultured Thermoplasmatales archaeon | reverse complement strand
TTCTATAACGAATTTTGAGATGGATATGCCAGCTTTTTCCGCTTTTCTCTTCCATCCCTCTGCCATTTCAATGGAAGGAAGATAAACGTAAATGGCACGCTGTTTTATTGTCTCTGTTTTATCTCCGCCCTTCTTCCTTGCCATGATTAAAATAAGAAAAGGAGAATATAAAATTTACTGGTAAATTTATGCGGGCGCCGGGATTTGAACCCGGGGCTAAGCCGTGGCAGGGAAAATATAAGCTTAAAAAACTTTTATATAAAAAATAGAAGCTCATTTTGCCTTTATTTAAAAAATGTAAGGCAAATATGTCCTAGAAAAGTAAAAGATTATCTCTCAGCCTTAGATAGAAAGCTATATGACATAAAAAGTCTGAAGGATTTAAGAAAGAATATAGAAAAAGAATATACAGATTCTTTTGGAAAGGCTCTAAAGAATCTATTCAACTATATGGAATATGAAGACATTTTAGAGTTCAACGGAATTTCTATTGAAATTTGGAAAAAGAAAATAAAATTGAAACAATATGGAGCAAAGGAAATATACATTTCTGATGATGAATTGAAAGAAGGTTACAAAAATATGAAAGGAGAGTATAGAATTTTGTTCAAACTCCTCTCTTTTTCAGGAATGAGACTATCTCAGACATTAAGAGGAATAAAAAATATTAAAAACATCATCATAAAGGGTAAAATCGCAAGAATTCCTATAACTTCTGTTTCAAGAGGAACAAAGAAAGGTTTTTGGATATATTTTCCATTAAAATTTCTCGATGAACTAAAAGAATTCAAAGGAAATTATCATTATTCAACCTACGAGAAATACATAAAACATGGAAGAGTTTCTGCTTCCACCATTAGAAAATGGAATTATAATTTCCTTATAGAAAACGATGTTCCAGAATCTATAGCAGATTTTATTCAAGGAAGAGCAAGCATTAGCATAGGAAGTGCTCATTATTTAAATAAAACAAAGCAAGCTGACAAACAATATGAAAGAATAGCGGATAAATTGTTAGATATTTTCCTTTAGTTTCGCTCGCCCTTCGGGCTCGCTCAAGATGATAAAACATAAGAGATTTAAATATTTAAATAATTAAAAGGAGTGCAAAGAAAGAAGAAAATGATCTTTACTGCATTAATAACCATTATTGTTCTTTCTATATATTTTGTTACAGCTCCTGCATACAAAGGATTTCCCTTTAATAGGGAAATGTTTTTTCCTGCCCCACCCGGGAGTGGAAAATTAGATTATCATTTTATAAAAAACTTAACAGAAAACCTTAGTAATGTAGTATTTAAATATCCAAAAGGAAGAGCCTTTGGAACAGAAGGAGAACATTATGCAGCCGAGAACATTATTTTTCCTAACATGACTTTACTGAAGCTACATCCTATAAATGAAACAATACGATCAATACCTGGCAGGCAATTAACGAGAAAAATAGAGGTTCTGGAGAAGGAATTTAAAGTTAATGGCAAGAAAGTTGACTGTTATATTGCTCCCAATTGGACAAAATTTGGGGAAAGAGATGGATTAGTAAAAAACATCAGTTTCTCTATAAATAAAGTGAAGCCATTACCATCTATAGATTTTGACAAAATATTAAAGAATATAACAGTAAATTTTACCAATATCAATCTTATATATGAAGAATTATTAGAAAAACTTTGGCAATATTTTAACAATTTAAGTAAATGTTATAACGAAACAGAAAAACAAGATTTCTTCTATATAGATGAAGACCCTTTTTTAATCCCAACCATTCTATTCTAAAGATAGGAAAAAATCCATTTACTCCTATTAATCTATATCGTAACCACTTATGCATTGCTTTTAAAACATGGTATTTCCATCGATTTAATAAACATTGCAAAGGGATTATTCTATATGATTTTAATAATAAAACACAAACCCATGATATGGTTCATTTTGGATATTATCGACGATTTCTTCTTCTACCATTTCATTCAACACTTAATTTTCTTCCCATAATATTTGTTAACAATAGCACTGGAATGGAGCTACTTCAAAATCCTAATGATTGTAAAATTTCCTACCATATAAGTATGCGTTACAATGCTTCTGTAAATAGCCATAATGTTATAGGACAAATTAATGGAACTAACTCCGATAAAACCTTCATAGTATGTTCCCTTTATGATTGCTGGTGGAATCAAGGAACAGGAGATTCTGCTATTGGAATGTCAATGGTTCTTGCTATAGCAAAATATTTTCGAGACAACAATATTACGCCAAAATATAATATGAAATTTATTGCTTTTTGTGGTGAAGAATATGATTTAAGAGGAGCATATTATTATGTGTATAACCATTCCAACGAAAATATTGAGTATGTTATAGATTTAAATCAACTTTGCTTTAAGCAGCCTTATAGAGATGCCCCAAATCTTATGCTAAATATTATTTCAAATAAGTTAAAAACCCGTTATGAAGTCAAAAAAATTGTAAATGAAAAAGAATATCTGGATAGTGTTAAGAATGTTTCAGATGTGAATTATTTAGTAATGCCTCTTCTTGGTGCACCAAGCAATACACAAGCTTTTGTGCAACAAAATAGAAGATATAGAACAATCTGTTTTCTGAAAGACACTGGATGGGTTCATCATCATAGAGATGGTTTAAATCATACTGAAGGAGATACAATGAAATATTTTTATCCAGATGATGTAAATGCAACCGGCACAATGATATTGAATGTTGTATATGGATTGATGTTTAAAGAGCCAAGATGGATATGGCAAGGATTTATTCCATTTATTATTGCCATTACTCTAATCATCATTGCTACTATCCT
>CAZDCH010000135.1:0-2838 GCA_964503915.1 uncultured Thermoplasmatales archaeon | reverse complement strand
GTTTGTCCTTATGATGCCATTGAAGAAGGAAAAAGAAAAATTGGAGAGATTTATTTTGGAAAAAATGAAATAGAAATTTATCAAGGCTTGCTTAATATTGGAGAGGCAAGGGCAACTCCTGTTATAAAAAAGTTAAAAAAATATGTGAAAAAAGGTAGCTTATCGATTTTAGATGCTCCTCCTGGCAATGGATGCCCAATGATAGAAACAATTCATCATGCTGATTTTGTTATTCTTGTTACCGAGCCAACGCCATTTGGCATGCATGATTTAAAGATTGCTATAGAAATTGTTAGAAAATTCAATATTCCTCATGGCGTTGTAATAAATAGATATGGTATAGGAAATGAAATTATAGAGAAATTTTGCAAAGAGGAAGGAATAGAAATTTTGATGAGAATTCCTTATAGCAAAAAAATTGCAGAGCTATATTCTAAGGGAATAGCATTAGCAAATGAAAAAGAATGGGAAAGGAAATTTATTGAGTTGTATGAGGCAATAAAATGATTATTTATGGCCCTGTTGATTCATGGAGATTGGGAAAATCATTGGGCATTGATTTAATTTATAGCAAAAAAACTTGTTCTTTTGATTGCATATATTGCCAATTAGGAAAAACAATGCATAAAACAGCAGAGAGGAAAATTTTTGTAAATGATAACATCGCTAAAAATGAGTTAGATAGATTTCCTTGGAATGATTTTGCCATTGATTTCATAACTTTTTCTGGAATGGGAGAGCCTACTTTAGCAAAAAATTTAGGAAACGTAGCAAAATATGCTAAAAAATTTGGTAAGCCTATTGCTATACTAACCAATTCCTCCTTATTTAGCTATAAAGATGTTCAAAAGGATTTAGAAAATATAGATTGGGTTATTGCTAAATTAGATGCTCCTAATGAAAAAATTTTTAAAAAAATAAATAGACCTTATGAAAGCATAAAATTTGATGAAATGGTTGATGCTATTAAAGAAGTTGCAGCCAAAGCAAAAAAATTTTCATTACAAGTAATGTTTGTTGAAGAAAATAAAAGATGTGCAAAAGATATAGCTTCTTTAGCTAAAGAAATTGAAGCAGATGAAATCCAAATTAATACGCCCTTAAGAAAATCTCCTGTTGCCCCTTTATCCAAAGAAGAATTATTTAAAATAGAAGAAAAATTTGAAGGATTGAACACAATAAATGTTTATTCCTCGCCAAGACCAAAAGTAAAGCCATTGGATTATGAAGAAGTCAGGAGGAGGCGCCCATGAAAAAAATTGCAATAGCAAGTGGAAAGGGAGGAACTGGAAAAACAAGTTTAGCTGCATCCTTTGCAAATTTTGCAAATGCTGTTATAGCTGATTGCGATGTTGATGCCCCAAACTTGCATTTAATTTTGAAACCTTTGATTAAAGAAAAAATAGTTTATGAAGGTATGGAAGTAGCCAAAATAAATGAAAAATGCATTAAATGTAGGAAATGTGAAGAAGCTTGCAGATTTGGAGCAATAGAAGATTTTAAAGTTATTGAGGAAAAATGCGAAGGATGTAATGTATGCCAGCTTGTTTGTCCTGCAAATGCTATTGAAATGGAAAAGAGAGTTAGTGGTTATATTTATGTTGGAAATACCAGATTTGGATATTTTATCTATGGCTTATTAATGCCTGGTGAGGAAGCATCTGGAAAGTTAATTAATCAAGTAAGGAAAAAAGCTGAAGAAATAGCTAAGAAAAATAATAAAGAAATTGTTATAATTGATGCTCCTCCCGGAATAGGATGTCCAGTTATAGCTTCTATAGGCAATACAGATTTGGTTGTTATAGTTACTGAGCCTACTATGGCAGCTATTCATGATATGGAAAGAGTATTAAGCGTGGCACAGCATTTTAGGATAAAAGCTGTTGTTATAATTAACAAATATGATATAAATGAGGAAATGGCCAGAAAAATTGAGGAATTTTGCATTAATAAAGGAATAAAAGTTATTGGTAAAATTCCATTTAATAAAAAATTTGTTGAAGCAATGATTAAAGGGAAAAGTATAGTAGAATATGATAAAGGAATTGCCAGCATAATAATGGAAATATGGGAAAAAATCAAAGAAAATATGGAATGATAAAATGATTGTAAAAATTGTTTATGATAATAAAGCTATGCATGGTTTTAAAGCAAGCTGGGGTTTTTCTTGTTTCATAAGTCATAAAATAAATTTGCTTTTTGATACTGGATGGAGATATAGCATATTGAAACATAATATGGAAAAATTGGGAATTAGTATAGATGATATAGATGCCATATTTATATCTCATAACCATTGGGACCATGCTGGAGGGCTTAAAAAATTAAAATTTAAAGGAAAGATTCCCAAGATTTATGTTCCTCCTTCATCAAATTTAGATGGTATAAAGTTAGGAAATGAAGAATTTTTTCCAAATTTCATTTTAACTGGTGAGATAAATGTGGAGCAATCTTTGATTGTTAGGCAGGGAGATAAGCTCATAATATTTACTGGTTGTAGTCATAATGGACTAAAAAATGTTATAAAAATAGCTGAAAAATATGGTAGCATATATGGAATAATAGGAGGATTTCATGATTTTGATGAAATAGAGATATTAAAGAAATACAAGCTTATAATGCCATGCCATTGTACAAAATTAAAAAGGCAAATAGAAGCTTTTTCAAATGCTATAGAATGTAAGGCTGGAAAAGTTATAGAAATATGAAATATGATGAATTTTTTAATAAGCCATTGGGCAGGAAAATTCTGGAAGAAGAAGCTTTTTATATTGCAAAACATGCAGATGGAATTGCAGTTAGTATTGGATGTGGAACAGGAATTATAGAGAAAAAAGT
>CAZDCH010000134.1:0-2884 GCA_964503915.1 uncultured Thermoplasmatales archaeon | reverse complement strand
TTACATCTATTCCTTCATATTTTTTTCTATACATTGGAACTTTCATTGCATTTTTCAAAATTTTTTTGAAACATTTTTGCCTATATCTTTCTATTTTTTTTTCACTTTCCCAAATTCTATCTATATCTGAAATATAGTATTTAATTGATTTAAGCAATGTTATTGGATTCAAGAACGGATTCATTTAATGGATGAATATAAATTATTTTTATAATTTTTGCTCAAGTTCAAGTTAATAATTATTGAAAATATTTAAATAAAAATTTAATATAATTGTGGATATGCTAATAACATTTTTCTGGATAGTTGGCGCGTTGAATTTTTTAGGAGGAACATTATTTGTTACTTCTTGGTTTTTTATTAAAAAAAGATATACAAAAAATGGACACATGAAAAAGCCAGTTTTGAGTAAAGAAAAAAAAGTAACAGTAATTATACCTTGTAGGGAAGAAATAGATATAGAAAAATTTGAAAAACAAGAATTTAAAAATTATGAGATAATAGTTGTTGTAGATAGTGAAGAAGATGCTAAAAAAATAAAAACTAGTAGTAAAAAAGTTAGAATAGAAATATCAGAAAAAATTGGAGCAAGTGGAAAAAATTCTGCTCTTTTAACTGGATTAAAAAAAGCGAAAGGCGAGATAATTGTTTTTGCAGATGCTGATATTAAGCCCCATAAAAAATGGTTATATTATCTAGTTGCTTCATTAGGAAATATTTCAACAAGTTATAGATGGTATTTTAGCCATCCTTTATTATGTGTATGGAATTCAGCAATTGCAGCCATCTTTTTTTATAAAAAGCTCAATTTTGCATGGGGTGGCTCTATAGCAATAAGAAAAGAAATTTTAGAGAATTTAAAAATAGAAAAAATATGGAAAAACGAGTTTGTAGACGATTTAACCTTAACAAGAGAAGCAAAAAAGAGAGGATATGAAATAGAATTTGTTCCATTTGCAATGGTTGAATCGAAAGGAGAGGAAAAAATATTTAAATGGATGAATAGACAATTTGCATGGATTAAACAATATTTCCCATGGTTATGGAATATTGCTTTCTTTATTAATGTTGGAATGAGAGTATCAAATATTATTGGCATATTTTTTCTTTTCATAAACCCATTTATTGCTTTCCTCTTACTCTCTCCCATTTTATTTGATTTTATAAGAGGCTGGCAGGAATATAGTATTTTTGTTAAATTGATGGAGTATCCAAAAGAAAAATTCATTTCTCCAATTTACCACATAATTCTCCGCCCCATAGCATCTTTCATTATATCTTATAATTTAATATCTTCCCTTTTTATTAAAGAAATAGAATGGAAAGGAAAAAAATATGCTATTCCAAAGGCTTTCCCATAAAGAAAAATTTAATACAAGTTAAAATCCAAATTGGAGGTAAAATTAGCATTGCAAAAGACAATAATGGGCTATAGTAAATAGCAATGTAATCATATAGGATAGAAACAATTAGCATATATGTTGCAATTTCATGAATTTCTGCATAAAATAACATTTTTTTCCTATTTTCAATATTTTCAAAAATTTTAGTCATTGTATATAAAATTAGAAAAGATATTGAAATGAAAAGTAAAATAGAAAAAATAGAAGAAAAGAAATAGCATAAAGCAATAAGTGAAAGAAAAATAAAAAAAATTTTTAGCGAATATCCATATAAAATAAAATTTTTTGGAATATGTACTTTTTCATTTACAAATACCCCAAAAATTGTTGGCGTTGTTTTTATTCCTTGCATTAAATCATATTTTATATCCTTTAAATTTGCCGATATTCCAACATTAAATGCATATTTAAAAATAGGCAATAAGGAAAGCATAAAACATAATATAGAAATTTTTTCTGTGGATGAAAATGCCCCAGAAAGAAATATCATTGTTCCAGCTAAGCCAAGGGAATATTCCATAAATGCATATTTTTTGCTAAATTTATTATATAAAGTATAAAAAGAAAAGTATAAAATTAAAAAAATTAAGGAATAAAAAGATAAAAATAGGGACAATAAAATAGGGGAGATAAAAAATAGAAGCATAATAAATATTGCTTCATTTTTTGAAATCCTCCCGCTTGCTAATGGTCGGTTTGAAACATATTCAGATTTTTTATCTATTTCAATGTCAAAATAATCGTTTTGAACAAATCCAAAAAAATTTGCAAAAATTCCTATTAAAAACAATATTAAAAAGTTTTCAAATATACCATTTGATATCGCTCCCAACAAAGGCATCAATGCAATAAATATTCCATATGGTCTAATTAATTGAATAAATGCTCTCAATTTTTCCATGTTTATAATTATAAAAAATCTAAAAAATTTTATTAGTTATTAGCTAATTAGGACATATGACAGAGCATATGAAAAATATAAAAATAAGCAAAGGACTTTTATCCTTTTTATCAGGATTAGGATTTATGGGTCTTGCTTTTTATATCTTATTTTTTACTTTTATAGAAATGGAGAATAAACTAAATTACATTTTATTATTTTCCATAGCAACTAGTTTTTTAGGATGCATAGTCATTTATTTTTTATCAATTGCTTTTAAATTCGTTGAATCAAAGGTAAAAATAAATACAACTATTGGAGGATTTCTCGGAGGACTGCTTACAATGGTAGCAATTATATTAATGATTTTATCCTTCCGGCTAGAAGAATTTGGTATTAAAAATTTGAACATAATAGATAAAATTCATCCAATAATAACTTTCTTTTTAGCTTCAGCCTGTATGTTATTGCTTATATGGCCAGAAAAAGAAGAAGAAAAATGGCTGTAGTTATATATAGATACGGGCATAGGATATCTCGGGATAAAAGAATAACAACTCATGTTGCACTAGTTGCAAGAGCTTTTTCTGCAGATGGAATT
>CAZDCH010000133.1:0-2913 GCA_964503915.1 uncultured Thermoplasmatales archaeon | reverse complement strand
TTTCCGTGGAAAATTTTAGAAGGGCAAGAGAAGAAGTTACAGAACTTATGAACTTATTCTTTAAAAAATTTGATGAATTGCTTAGAGATGAAAGAATACACAGATATGGAATAAGAGTTAGGATTATTGGAAATCTTAATTTTCTGCCAGAAAAAGTCAGGAAGAAGGCGGAGGAAGTCATGAAGGCAACCGATAGCTATTCAAATTATATTTTCAATATTGCTGTGGCTTATGGAGGGAGGGATGAAATAACGGAAGCAACGAAAAAAATTATGGAAAAAGTGAAGACGGGGAAATTAAAGCCAGAAGAAATAGATGAATCTACCATCTCTTCTCATCTTTATACACATGGATTGCCCGATCCAGACATACTAATAAGAACCTCAGGAGAAGAAAGATTATCCAATTTTTTACTATGGCAATCTGCAAATTCGTTGCTTTGTTTCTATGATGTATACTGGCCAAGTTTTCGAAAAAGAGATTTCTTAAAAATAATCAAAATATATCAGAGAAGGAGGAATGAATCACAGCGTCTGTAAAATTCTCTTCTTATTCGCCTTTACATTTACAGCCATGTATTTTATTATGGAACAGACTGATAAAAGTAGATTCTTAGCAATAGCCATTTCCTTATTATTTCTTTTTCTTATTCATTTGATGATGGAAAATAAAAATAGGCCCTGATGACATGTTAAAGCCGCCCCCATATAAAGGAATAGAATGTTGTATGCAGATATGCATAGGAAATTTTGTCAGATCATAGTATGCACAAAAGAGGAAAAGTTGTAAAGAAAGGCAGCATCATAGTTAGAAAATCAAAGTTAAATATTGGTGCTCTAAACAGTCGTAATAGTAATTCATTTATTATTTTCCAAAAAGGCACTGAAACTTTTAGAGGGTCACTCCATGGACTTTCGGAATAATGAATATCTCTTGCCTTCACTCTAACTATATAAGTTCCTTCTTTTCTCCATGAATGCTTTGCCTTTACCATTTCTCCTGGCTTATATGGGCCAAACCAACCACTTACGTTACCATCGTCCCAATCAAACATATAATAAAGCTGGTCGCCATCCTTATCAGTAGAAGATGTTATATATGTTAAATTCCAGCCAACTTTTCCCCATATTAAGCCATGCGGCTTGCTCGGCTTCTCTGGGGGATTATTTGTTGTTTTTCTAGCACACTTTAAATCCCCCAAATCAAAATAACAGTAGCTAATAACAGGATTGTCATTTGAATCTATAGCAATGTCGCAACATCCTCCAATATATCCTTTGGATTCAATAATTTCTGTGCGCCATTTGCTTCCATCATAATAAGCATATCCCTGATCCCTTCCTCCAATTTCGGTATATCTATAATACGCAATGTGAGGATAATCATTAGAATCTAAAGCCAACCCTTCTGCTACAAATATTTCTGTAGCTGTATGCTGAAGCACCGTTTCAATATGCCATTTGCTTCCATCGTAATAAGCATATTTTGTGTCATTGCTTCCAGAATCAAAGTAAGATATATGAAAATAGCCTTTAGAATCCATTTCTGTTGAAACATAACATAACTCACCATCTCCGACATCAATAGTTTCGATATGCCATTTGCTTCCATCATAATAGGCGTGTTTCAGTTTATTTTCATTTCCATACAGTATGTGTGGTTTTCCCTCTTTTAAAATAATTGAACCTGTAGCAATGCTAAACCAATCGACTCTCCCCTCTGAATCCACCGTTTCAATATGCCATTTGCTTCCATCATAATAAGCATATTTTAAATCCTTATTTGTATATCCACAGCATGCTATATGAGGATAATCGTTCTCATCGAGAGTTATTGCTAAATGCCCAAATAATTTTTCTTCTTCAGCTATTGTTTCAATATGCCATTTGCTTCCATCATAATAAGCATATTTTAAAGTCTTTTTGAAAAAATCGTGATAAGCAATGTGCGGATGTTCCTTAGAGTCCAAAGCTATTGCAGTTGGCATCCCAACTATACCTTGGGAATCTACAGTTTCTGTTATCCATTGTTTTCCATTCCAATATGCATATTTTAAATCTCCATTATCTACATCGAAGTAGCTTATATGCGGGCAATCATTAGAATCCATAGCAATGGCTGTGTATCTCCCAACAAAACCTTCGTAATCTACCGTTTCAAAGGACCAACTTAAATCATTGGAAGCATTAAAAAGGGGTGTTATAGTTAAAATCAAAAAAGTTGCTAAAATTTTTCCAATTTTGATTCTGTTCATTTTCAACCCTCCTTCAGTATTTAATTAATTAAGTATTTAAAAAAATATGGAATAGTTATTCTGTTTCAATAGAAAGATTTAAAAACACTACATGTATTAAAAATTGGAGGGGTGGGGATGCAAAAAGATGAGCTAATACAAATTCATAATTTATTTCTACAAATAAAAAATGAGCTAGAGATATATTTTAAAGATAAATTAAATGGTGCATTTAAGGAATATGAAAAACTTGGTGTTTTCCCACATCATGTTCATAAATCAAAGAATGCTCACAAGAAAGCAATATTTATACTTGGTAGAGATATAGCTAGAGTATTTTCATATAATAGACAGTCGGAAATGGAAAAGGTTGCAAAAAGATTTGAAAAATTTATTGCAAAATATAACAAAAATACACCAAAATATAAAAATATAACAAAAATTTAAATAGAAAAAGAACATAACAAACATGAAAGGGAAAATTGCAGTATTTCTATCAATTGCCCTAATTTTAAGTGGATTAATTTTTATAGATACTAAGGGAAAAATAGAAATTATAGAAAATGGGAAATATTGCATAGTAAAATTGCCAAATGCTTTATATACATATAGAAATGGATATCCGATTTTACCATATTATGTTAAAACTTATGAATTTCCAGCAGGAACAAAGATTGATG
>CAZDCH010000132.1:0-3029 GCA_964503915.1 uncultured Thermoplasmatales archaeon | reverse complement strand
ATAAAAATAGAAAACGGTTATCTTAATCAAATGGAGCTGATAAATAGGAAATAATACGGAAGCTCGTAGTTTTCATGGTGGCAGGCATTAGCATTTGATAGAAAGCCATAAAAAGCATTAGCATTTATTCTAACATGAGCATTGAAGTTGAAATTAAAGACATAAAGCAACGTTTAACAGAAATTTCTCGGAAGTTAGATGAATTATTGTATGAAAGAGAAATCATATCGTTAATGAAATTATCAGAAAAGTTCTTATCAGATTTTTTGAAGAATGAGCCTGACATCTACAAAATCGAGGATTTAAAGGTAAGATATAAATGAAAGGAAAGATTGTTTTGATTCCTTTTCCATTCACCGATTTAACCATCGCTAAATTAAGACCCGCTTTGGTAATTCATGAGGGAAAGAGAGATGTTGTTGTAACTTTTATATCTTCAAGAATTCCAGCTGAAGTATCTGCTACAGATGTGTTGATAACATCCAAACACCCAGCTTTTAGAAAAACTGGGCTGAAGACAGATTCTGTTATAAAACTTGATAAAATTGCAACAGTATTAAAAGAGCTAATTGTAGGAGAACTTGGAGAAATAGATGAAAATCTAATTTCTTTTTTATTGCTTGTTTCTATGCTATAGGGTATGTTTAAAAGAAGCAGTAATGTAACTATTGCGAATATGCTTTTCATGAAAATATTCCCATTAGCTTGCTACACAATAAAGAATAGTTTAACAATGGCTTCAAAGCTTTACTTTTCAAATATTGAATATTAGCACTTTAATTTCATCAGTAAATGTTGTTTTATCGTGATAGCAAGCTTTTGCCTTGATTTTATGCTTCCAAAATGTTCTTTCATCTAATACTATTTCAAAAGGTGCCTTTTCATCTACTCCAATTAGTTTTTCATCTATATAGAATTCAACCTTTTCAATATCTTCATCATATGAATCTACTTCAATGTCTATTTTTCCAATTATTATTGTATTTCCGACATAAAATATTTCTTTATTTGCAATATATAAATAACCTTCTTTTGGCTTTTTTATTTTTATCCCCCCAAATATTGCGTACAAATCGCTCCCTCCAACATAAATTGTTCCATCTTTAGCAATAGCAGGAGAAGATACTATATCATCTCCAAGCTTTATTTTCCATTTTATTTCTCCATCTGGATAAATTGCATACAACTTTCCATCCATTCCTCCAACATATATTGTTCCTTCTTTTGATATTGCAGGAGATGAATAAATTGGGAACTCACTATTTGGAGTAAGCTGTATACTCCATTTCAAGCTTCCATCTGGATTTAAAGCAAATAGCTTTCCAGCACAATCTCCAAAATAAATTGTTCCATCTTCTGCTATAGCAGGAGAAGAATCAATCGCTCCTGAACCAGGAGTTGCTTTAAATTTCCATTTTAATGTTCCATCTGGATTTATAGCATATAAATATTGATCCCATGATCCAACATAAATTGTTCCATCTTTGGCAATAGCTGGAGAAGATTTTATTTCTTTTCTTGCTTTAAACCTCCATTTTAATGTTCCATCAGGATTTATTGCATATAAATAGCAATCATGAGATCCTACATATATTGTTCCGTCATTACCAATAGCAGGAGAAGAATAAATCCACCATCCTGTATCGAAATGCCATTTTTCTGTTCCATCTGGATTTAAAGCATAAAGCCTTCCTTTATTCCATCCTGGACCAGTCACGCCTATATAAATTGTTCCATCTTTTGCTATAGCAGGAGAAGAAAATACGGGACTATGGCAATTAAACTTCCATTTTAATGTTCCATCTGGATTTATTGCATATAAGTTCATATCTAACGATCCTACATATATCGTTCCATCTTTTGCTATAGCAGGTGAAGATTTTATCCAGCCAACTGCGGCGCTACTAGGATTTGTTCTAAATTCCCATTTCAAAGAACCATTTGGATAAATTGCATATAATGGTCCATAATATCCACACGCTCCTACATAAATTGTTCCATCTTTTGCTATTGCGGGAGAAGAATCTATCCAGCCATCTACTTTAAACCTCCATTTTTCTTTACCATAATTTTTACTTGTATCATACTCGCTTCCTCCAGTATGCATGACATCATGTCTAAACATGGGCCATGGTGAATCTTGTAAGCCATCATCATTAAATGAAGAAGGTATTGCACATGAAAAGTAGCTTGTTATGATTGTAGCAATAAGGAAAATGCCCATTATTCTTTTCATGTAATATTTATTGTTTGTAATTATATATTTTTTACATATAACTGCAAAAGTTTACCCCAAAATTATACCTTGAAGGCAATGATTAAGGGTGTAAATCCAATAGCATAGCCAAAGGTGCATAAATTCACAACTATTCCAGTGAAGCCAATAGTTACCGCAAATATTGTTCCTTTTTTCAGTATCTGGTTTCCTAATAAACCCACTGTAATAAGAGTTGAAGGATAGATATATCGGCCTGCATGCCAATCAAAGAAACTCCAAACTCCTATAGTTGTAGGAATAGGAAATAGACTTGTAACGAATAAAATTTTATATAGTACTTCCATAAAATGCTCGGGGTAATGTGGTAAAAATGGACCTATAAGTTCTATTAGAAATATCAAAGCCCAAAAACGCGAATTACGTGGAAACACATGTATCAGTCCAGGCTTCCCAGTAAAAAAACAGTAAATATTAATTATCAAATTTTCATTGATGTTGGGCACGAGTTTTTTTAGCTGCATCACATTTATATTTTTTTGTTTAAGATAGCTATTATATGTGTTATCTAATTGTTCTTTAATTTTTGTTATAGAAAAATTTCCTAACAATCCATTTTCTTTCATTTTATAAAGAAAAGCATCAATAATTTTTTCAGCATCTATTTTTTCTTCATATGTTGCATTTGAATATAAAACTTTTATTGCTTCTCTTGTTTTATTGAATAAATCCATCAATTTCATTGCTTTATTCAATGGCAATTTCTTTCTTATTTCAATTATTTCATTTTGCAAAAATATTTTTACTGGAACTT
>CAZDCH010000131.1:0-3064 GCA_964503915.1 uncultured Thermoplasmatales archaeon | reverse complement strand
GGGTATGCATGGCGATTACATTTATAATTTGGATTTATTCGACGAACCCTATTTTTTTCAAATGGTATTGAAAATAATGGCAACAATACATTGTAGAAATCAAATGCCACACCATAAAATGCTTTCTTTTGCATTAAATAGTCAAAAATCCTAGCATTATAAATCCGGATTATGTAAATAGGAATATATGATTATTTTCTATTAACAAATCCGTTAATATCATTATTGTTCATTATCATTTACTTATAGTTAAACCCTTTTTTGATGCAGCATTTAAAGCTCCCAATGCTGTGTGCTGCTTATTTCATATACATTATTATGTGCTTTAAAAGTAGTATTTTATTAGCTCAACATCTCCTTCCAAAATGCATTAACGGCATTAGGATTAAAAGCATTAATATTTTCCATTCATTTTTCTAATCAAATTTTGGGCAAAAGTAAAATTTTACTATTTAAATTTTTGCAAAGAAAATATAAAATAGAAGAAATATAATTATGTGCTAAAAGAATATTTAAAATTATCCCGTTCATTTAATATCGGGCTAACTGCAATTGCTCCAGTATTGGGAGCGATATGTAATGGGGAAAGTAAATTAATTAATCTTTTTCTTTTCTTTTTTGTAGGATTTTTTGGCCATTGTTATGGATTTGCATTAAATGATATTATAGATTATAAAATAGATAAGCTTTCTGCTGAACTAAAGGATCGTCCATTGGTAAGTGGGAAAATAAGCATTAGAAATGCGTGGATTTTTACCATATTAACATTAACTATATCTTTTCTTATTGCAATAACAATCTCATATATATATTCAAATTTTATTTCCTTATTTATTTTAATTTTATCTGCTATTTCAATAACAATATATAATCTTATTAGCAAAAAATATCCTGCCATGGATATTTTTGTTGCATTGGGCATATTTTTTCTTATAATTTATGGAGCAATTACTGTTAATACAAATCTAAACAAACTTTCAATAATTATAGCAATTTTGGGAACATTACAAGTTTTATTTATGCAATTTATTGCAGGTGGATTAAAAGATGTTGCACACGATTATATGGGAAAAGCAAAAACACTTGCCATAAAATTGGGGGTTAGAGCTGAGGATTCATTATATATTCCATTTTCTTTTAAGTTTCTTGCGTATTCATTACAAATAGTATATTTATCTTTCCTGTTCTATCCTTTTTTATTTTTTGATGAATTTAAAGGAAAGTTCTTGCAAATTCTTATTTTAATTATTTTAAGCATCTTAATGATTTATATTTCCTATTGCCTCCTTTCAATGAAGAAGTTTATAAGAAATATTGCAAGGAAATACATCGGAATGCATTATTATATAAATTTTTCTTTAGTTCCAATTATGCTAACTGTTATAAATCCTTTTATTGGATTGCTTGCATTAATTCCTCCCTTTGCTTTTATATCTTCTAATTTAGTATTGCATCATAGCTTATTACCAAAAACAATGTGATAAAATGCTTAGAATAATAAGAGATGAGAAAGAAGGCATAAAAGAATTGGAAAAAATTGGGATACAAAAAGATGCAATTGAAATATTGTTGCCAAAATTATTTTGCATAAATATAAAAATAAAAAATATACTTCCACAGGATGCTATTATACTAAAACAAGAGATGCTTTCTATAGGAGGAGATGTTGCCATTTCTAAAGATGCATTGCCCCCTCATTGTAAAAAAACTGATGTCTTAATTATGGGGAATAAAAAACAAATTATTATGCTAATTTCAAAAATTAGGAAGCAATATGAGAGACTCGTAAATATTAGCAATCATATTGAAGAAATTCTAAATAATTTAGGAAAAAAACAAGAAATGAAAATAGGAAATAAAAAGTTTGAATTTGGAAAAAAAACTTATATAATGGGTATATTAAATGTTACGCCAGATTCTTTTTATAATGGAGGAAAATATTATGAAATGGAAAGAGCAATAGAAAGAGCAAAGGAAATGGAGAGAGAAGGTGTTGATATTATTGATGTTGGAGGGGAATCAACTCGCCCTTTCTCTTTACCCATAGATGAAAAGGAAGAAATGAACAGAGTTCTTCCAGTTATTGAAGCTTTAAAAAGTGAAGTTAGGATACCAATATCAATAGATACATA
Source organism: uncultured Thermoplasmatales archaeon (assembly GCA_964503915.1). Classification (GTDB taxonomy): domain Archaea; phylum Thermoplasmatota; class E2; order UBA202; family JdFR-43; genus JAPDJP01. The sequence goes on along the minus strand of CAZDCH010000131.1, from coordinate 932 downwards.
TAAGCCAAAAGTAGCTGAAAAAGCTATCGAAAAAGGTGCTGATATGATAAATGATATTTTTGCTTTAAGAAAGGATGGAATGGCTGAAGTAGCTAAAGAATATGATTTGCCAATATGCATTGTGCATATGAAAGGGGAGCCAAAAAATATGCAGATAAATCCACATTATGAAGATGTAATGGAAGAAATTTATGAATTTTTAAAAGAAAGAATTGAATTCGCAATAAAAAAAGGAATAGATGAAAATAAAATTATTATTGACCCTGGGATTGGATTTGGAAAGAGAACTGGAAAAGGAATTGAAGATAATTGCGAAATAATAGCAAAGCTAAGAGAATTAAAAAGTTTGGGAAGACCAATCCTTATAGGTATTTCAAGGAAAACATTTATTGGTAATATAACAAAAACAAATGTTGAAGAAAGATTGGAAGGAAGTCTTGGAGCAGAAGCAATAGCAATAGCAAATGGCGCTGATATATTACGTTGTCACGATATATTATCAACAAAAAGAATGGCAATGGTTGTAGATGCAATGGTAAGATAAAAAGTAAAACTGATTTAATGGTTGCCTAAAAATCTTGGCAGGAAAATATAAAAGGTGGGGATTAAAGCTTGGAGATACAATTGTAATTCCAGCAGATGGAATAATAAATGAAAAATTTCCTGGCGGAATTGAAAAACAAAGAATTGTTAGAAAATGAAGGACATAAAATAATTAAGAAAGGAAAAAAATATGTAATAGTTAATTTTGAAAAGCACTTAGTAAAATTAAAATAGCCACTCAGCTCGCCCATCATTCATCATTTTCAGCGTTTCATCTATCATCATTGTGGCTATTATTAAACAATAAAGATAATTAAAATTTTGTCAAAATTTAGGGTTCGTCGAAAAATTCTAAAAAAATTAATATTCCCATCCCCTTAAGAGTAGGA
>CAZDCH010000130.1:0-3073 GCA_964503915.1 uncultured Thermoplasmatales archaeon | reverse complement strand
AAGAAAAATTAATTACAAATAATAAATGAATGAAGAGGCATCTATTGAACTATTGAAGAAATTAAAAGAAATACTTGATAGATACAATATTGAGTTTTGGCTAGATGGAGGAACCTTGCTCGGAGCTGTTAGAGACGGAAAAATTATCCCATGGGATAGAGATATTGATTTAGGTAGCTGGAGTAAAAATCTTCCAAAAATAGCTTCTTTGTATCCTATATTTAATAAACACGGAATAAGTCTTACTTTTGCTTTGGATGAAATAAATTTCCGAAATAGAAAAACGGGAGCTTATGTTGGAATGTATATATATAGGATAGAGGGGGAAAATGCTGTTCGTAATCCAGTTATAAATCCGAGGGAATACTATTATCGTAATGGAAAAGTTTGTAGAAAAAGATTTCAACACTGGTTAAGAGTGCTGACAAAACATTTAATATGGATATTAATGGATGATAATGTTTCGTGTAATTCGCCCCAATTTTTTTTAAGAAAAATTGCTAGTTTTTTTCCTTTACAATTAAAGCATTATTTGGTAATGTTTATCAAGAAAATTGCATATAAAATGGGCATTAGATATGCAAAAGTAATAGTGCCCAAGAGATACTTTGAGAATCTAAAAATTTTAAAGTTTTACAATATGGACTTCAAGGTTCCAGCAGAAACCGAGGATTATCTTGCATATAGGTACGGTAACAACTGGAGAACGCCCATTAGAAAATATATACCCTTTGTTGACTCAAAATATCAGGGCATGGAAAAAATATTCTAAATCAAAAAATCAAAAGTGCAAACTAACCTTTATTTTTCACTGATTAGATTACATAATTTTTTTATAAGCTTTTTGTGTTCACAAACATGAACGCTCTTATTATGGCAGCTGGGGCAGGAGTACGATTTGGGAAGTTAACCAAAAGTAAGCCAAAACCGTTGCTTAAAATATCGGGACAACCACTAATAACATGGGTTATAAAGGGATTAAAAAAAGCGGGAATAGATCAAATTTTTATAACAGTTGGGTATAAGGGAGGGCTAATCAAAAAAGAAATTGGATATTCCTACGAGGGTATAAAAATTTCATATATTGATAATCCTCAGTGGAAAAAAGGAAATTTAATGTCCTTAATGGCAGCTGAATCATACATTAAAGATGATTTTATTTTATGCATGTCAGATCATTTATTTGATCCAACGATTGTGGAAGAGCTTATTGAACACGAAACTAATAAAACTGTATTGTTAGGAGTAGATAAAAAATATCAGCAAAAGATGGATGATACAAAAGCATTTGTAAATGGCAATGGGCTTATAAAGCAGTTAGGAAAGAATATTATTGGCAATTATGTCGATACAGGTTTTTTTAAATGTAAGCCAAGTATATTTAAATATGCTAAAAAAGCTGCTAATAGCAATCAATTTGAACTAGCAGATTGTATGAATATAGCAGCAGCATCAAACGATGTTGAAGCTTATGACATAAAACATAAATTTTGGATTGATGTAGATAGTATGGAAGAACTAAAAAATTATTATGTAATAAACTTTAAAAAATACTTTGAGAATGGAAAATGGTAATTTCTTGCTTAATCAAATAAATTCTCATAATATTCTAAGCCTAAATGAGTTATTAATTCTTCCCCAGCTAGATAGCGGAGGGTATTTTTCAGTTTTGTATGCTGAATAAATAAATCATGCTCTGGATATAATCCTGGAGCTACCATTGGGCTTTTGAAATAAAAAGAAAGCCATTCCTGTATTCCTTTCATTTTCGCTCTTTTAGCTAAATCCATGAATAAAACCAAGTCCAACACAATAGGAGCAGCAAGTATGCTATCTCTACAAAGAAAATCAATTTTTATTTGCATAGGATAACCAAGCCATCCAAATATATCTATGTTATCCCAACCTTCCTTATTATCTCCTCTAGGAGGATAATAATTGATTCTAACTTTGTGATATATATTTCCATATAAATCTGGATATAAATCTGGTTGAAGTATATATTCCAGTACAGATAGCTTACTTTTTTCCTTTGTTTTAAATGAATCTGGGTCATCCAAAACTTCACCATCTCTATTTCCTAAGATATTTGTAGAAAACCATCCTCTTAACCCTAACATTCTAGTTTTTAATCCTGGAGCTATTATAGTTTTTAACAAAGTTTGTCCAGTTTTGAAATCCTTTCCTGCTATTGGAACTTTATACTTTATTGCCAATTCTTGCAAAGCTGGTGTATCTACACAAAGATTTGGAGAACCATTTACAAAAGGTATTCCAGACTTAATGGAAGCATAAGCATAAATCATGCTAGGAGATATTGCTGGATGATTTTCTTCTAAACCTCTTTCAAAATTTTCTAAAGATTGGTGAACTTCTTGTTGCTCAATATATATCTCGGTGCTCCCACACCAAATCATTACACATCTTTCCAAATTATTTTCTTTTTTAAAGTTAGCAATATCTTCCATTAATCTTTCCGCCAGCTCAAGCTTTGTATCTCCTTCCTTTACATTTGGTCCATTTAGCTTTCTTACATATTCTTGGCTAAAAACAGCTTTCATTGGCTTTAATTTTTCCAATTCTTCCTTAACCAAATCCAAATGCTCTTTTTTTAAAACGCCTGCTTTTAATGCTGCCTCATAGCAATTATCCTCAAATATATCCCATCCTCCAAAAACTAAATCTTCTAGGTTTGCTAAAGGCAACAATTCTTTTATCAATGGATGCCTTTTTTCGGTTCTTTTACCTAAACGAATTGTTTGCATTTGCGTGAGAGAGCCAAATGGCTTAGCCAATCCTTTTTTTATTAGTTCTACTCCTGCAATAAATGTTGTGCTAACTGCTCCTCCTAGCCCAGGTAATAAAACACCCAACTTTCCTCTTGGTTCTTCGATTTCAATTCTTCTTTGCATACAAAAAAACGAGCATTCTCTATTAATATTTAACGCTCTATTATCTTTCAACTTATATATGCTACTACATTTGGATAGGTTTTGCTAAATTGGTCTATTCTATTTTTATTCCTTATTCTTTAACAAATCTTCAATTATCCATCTAAAATCAGTTAACTTTG
>CAZDCH010000129.1:0-3140 GCA_964503915.1 uncultured Thermoplasmatales archaeon | reverse complement strand
TTTTTAGTCCATGACAATAAGATTTTAGCATATGCTTGGCATTACGATGAAAAAAGAGCATTAAAGCATCTTGGGAAAATTATGGAGTTCCACAATCTTAAAGGAGAAATCAAAAGATCCACCCAACTTGAGAATTGGCTAAAAAAGAAAATTAATGAAATTGTAATAGAAGGCATAAAATTTAGCATGCCTAACTTCAAATACCAAAATAAAGTTGTGTACGAAAACATAATTAAGATACCTAGAGGCAAAACAGCAACTTATGCCCAAATTGCAAGAATGTCAAAAGTAAAATATATGGAGATGCTAATAACTTTGATGAGAAACCCTTTTCAAATTCTAATTCCTTGTCATCGCTTATTAACAAATAAAGGAACCCTCCTCGGCTTTTATCCACTGGGCAGAGAAGTAAAGAAAAAATTGCTTGAAATTGAAGGGGCTTTAATATGGTAAAAGAAATTACTGTAAAGACGATTTTGAATAAACATAAGAAAAGAGATGCATGGTTTTTGGATGATTATTCTTTAAACCCTTATCAGCTTTGCGATTTCAATTGCATCTATTGCTATATTCGTGGTAGCAAATATGGAGAAAATATGAAGCAAGGTTTAGTAGCAAAAATAAATGCTCCAGCTTTGCTTGAAAAAGAGTTGCTAAGAAGGACAAGAAAGAAAGAATATGGCATTATAGCATTAAGCTCAGCAACAGAACCTTGGATGCATATTGAAAAGAAATACAAGTTGACGAGAAAATGTTTGCAGATTATTGCAAAATACAGATTTCCTATTCATTGTTTAACCAAATCCACCCTAATTTTAAGAGACTTGGATTTACTAAAAAGAATTGATGAAAATGCAATTTTGCCAGAAGATTTATGCAAGTTGAATCACGGTGTATTAATAACTTTCTCTTTATCAACCATAGATGAAAAAATTGCAAAGATATTCGAAACAAATGCTCCAAAACCAAAAGAAAGATTGGAAACATTATATAAAGTTAAAGAAGCAGGATTTTATGCTGGAATTGCTTATATTCCGGTTTTGCCTTTCATCTCTGATGAATTAGAGAAAATGATAAAAGCTGCAAAAGATTTCAATGCAGACTATGTTTTTGTTGGAACCTTAACTTTGTATGGTATTGGAAAAGAAATTTATTATAAGGTTATAGAAAAATATTTTCCCGAATTGTTACCAAAGTATAGACAACTCTTCAAAACCTTATCAACTTACCAGCTAAAGCTTGAGAAAAAGGCAGTGGAATTATGTAAAAGATATGGAATAAAATATAAGATAATGTAAAGTTATTTTTCAATGTTAAAGTATAAATAAACTTTTATTTTACTGATTGTGGAACTAAAAGATTTGCATGAAATGAAAATAAAAGATATTTTGGATAAGAAATTAGTTTGGGATTTACCAATAATTGAAAAAAATGCAAGTATAAAGGAGGTTTTGAATATATTGACAGCGAGAGACCATGTATGGGTTGTTGACGAAAAAGGGAGCAAAAGATTAGTTGGAATAATTACAGAAAGTGATGCCTTACGGCTGTTAGCTCCGCCAAGATTGCCAAAATATGTTTTTGGTAGAAAGTATGGAATCTCTTTACATCACGGCACAGCAAAATTTGCTGAAGATGTTATGCACAGACAATTAATTAAATGTTCTCCTGAAGATAGAGTTAGAGATGTATTGTGTAAGATGGTTAATTCTGGTTTGAGAAGGTTACCAGTTGTTGAAAATGATGAAATTGTTGGAGAAATAACAATTCATTATATTCTTCAAAAGTTGTTGGGTAAGAGATAATGTTAATTGAGATAGGTATTGCTTTAATATTAGCAAAATTGATAGGATATGCTCTAGAAAAAATCAAACAGCCAGCTGTAATAGGAGAAATTTTAACTGGAATATTGCTCGGTCCCTTCATTGCAGGAAAAATAGGAATTAGTTATTTATCTAAAACAACAGAAGGTATTGCATATATTGGAATAATTTTGCTCTTATTTATCTCTGGCTTGGAAATTGGAATAGATGAGTTAAAAACTGTTGGGAAAAATGGATTTATAACTTCCTTTTTTGATGTTTCAATTGCATTTTTCTTTGGTTATTTGGCTGGACATATTTTGGGCTACGATTTAAAAACAAGTATTGCAATAGGAAATATATTAGTAGCAACAAGCGTTGGTATAACTGTTAAAACTTTAATGGAAATGCATGCTTTACATACAAAAGTTGGAGAGCTGATTTTGACAGTTGCTGTATTAGATGATGTGCTTAGCATAATAGTTTTGTCTATAACATTGGGACAAGGAGAACCATCAATCTTGTTATTAAAAATATTTACATTTTTCCTCATATTTTTATTGCTTTTATTTTTTTCTAATATAGTAAAGGAAATAAAATTTCATATTCCTAGATTTCTACTTACATTATCGATATCTTTTGCATTAATATTTTCAGCATTTGCAAAAAGCTTAGGATTAGCTGCAATAACTGGCTCATTTTTTGCTGGCTTAATTTTTAGTAAATTGCCACAAAGAAGAAGAATAACAGATTTTATAAGGCAAATGGGAGAAATATTTTTCATTCCATTATTTTTTGTTTGGGTTGGTGCATCTTTCGATTTTTCAGCTTTAGAAGAAATTGGAAACTTAGTTATACTTTTCATACCAATGGCTTTAGTTGGAAAAATAGTTGGCTGTTCGATAGGAGCAAAGATTTGCGGATTTAAGGCAAGAAATGCTTTAGCAGTAGGTATTGGAATGATGCCACGCATGGAAGTTGCATTAGTTGTTGTAACAACAGAGATAACAATGGGAGTATTTAATGAAATTTTAGCTCATCAAGTATTGGCAGCAACAATTTTACTTGTAATTATATCCTCCTTCATAACTCCTATTTTGCTTAAATTAGTATATAAAACGTAATCTATTGCATATAAAATTTAAAGCTTCTTGCAAATTTTTCTTATTATCCCATTTATTAATAATTTCTTCAGGATTTTTTATTTTTTTATAGTATTTTCTCATATTTGGTATTGCTCTTATTATATTATCAACAATTGTTACATCAGCACTTCTTGCTGTTCTTGATAATGGATTTAAATCAATAGTTAAAACAATTTTCCCCATTTTTTTTAAT
>CAZDCH010000128.1:0-3143 GCA_964503915.1 uncultured Thermoplasmatales archaeon | reverse complement strand
CCCATCCCCAAAAAGGAAAGGATATGAAATTAATGAGAGTTATGCAACACAGCATTTTATGTAGATAATGAATTGCTTTTTGAAGATAATGAAGAACCATATGAATATACTTATGATGGAAAACATGAAATAAAAGTTGTTGCGTATGATGCTTTTGAAAATTATGCAGAAGAAAAAATATCTATATACGTAATAAATATATAGGAAGGTGATATAAATGAAAAAAATGTTGCCAATATTTATTGCAATGTTATTGCTACCTATTGGAATAGCAAATAAAAATAGCCCACCATCAAAGCCAATCATAAATGGACCAACAGAAGGAGGAGTAGGAAAGACATATACTTATACAGCAGTTTCAACTGATCCAGATGGAGATAAAAGGTTATAACAACAAATGGAACGAATATACAGATAATATAACCTTATTTAAGGTGAACATATGAAGAAAAAATTTTTTATTTTTTTCTTTTTCTTATTTTTCCCTTTAACTGTAAATGCTCTCCAAATAAAAAATATTTATTGGGAGCCAAAAGAACCAAAAGAAGGAGATACAATAACAGTATATGCAGAAGTTGAAGGAAATGCATCTTTAGTAAAACTTGAATATTGCATAGGAGGAGCTTGTTATCCAGTAAATATGGAAAAAATTGGAAATTTATGGAAGGGAAGTTTTAAAGCTAAAAAAGGAGAAATAAATATAACAATAATGGCAAAGGAAGATAATAATACAATTTATGAGGAAAGAAAAATATATGTTAAAGAAAAGAAAATGCCATCTTTCGAATTAATTGCAATTCTTTTTGCCATTGCAGTTGCAATTAAGATGAAAAAATCATGAAAAAGCTACTTACATTTATTTTTTTAGCATTTATCTTCGTTGCCATAAAAAGCAAGGCATGTGTATTTTGTGAAGAATTTTCAACAACAACATTTCATTTGAATTAATTATATTTTTAATTGCAATTTTGATAATTTTCAGAATAAAGTTTTTTCCATAATATATGCTGATGATCCATCTGTATAAAAGTTTTCTATTTTTTCTTTTATTTTAAAACCATGCTTTTTATAAAATTTAATAGCTTCTTTATTATTTACTTTAACTTCTAAATTTATTTTTCTAATTTCTGGATGCCTTAAAATCAATTCTCTTATTAAATTACTTCCAATTCCCTGTCTTCTATATAGCTTATCTACAGCAAGCATCAATATCCTCATTTCTTGATAAGATGGTTTAATTGCAATTATAAAGCCAACTACTTTTCCATCCTTTTCAGCAATAAGGAAAGCATCTGCAAATTGCCATAAATAAAGGAAAAAATCTATTGCATAATCTTCCTCTAAGGAATTACGCGCTATTTCATATACTTCCTCCAAATCTTTATATTCAAATTTTCTTACTGCCATTTAAATTCAAGAGCATTTTTGGGACAAATATCAATACATTTCCCACATCTTATACATTCAATACTTTTATAATCATACGGCATATTGATTCGCATTGGACAAATTTCGGCACATTTTAAACATTTAATACATCTTTCTTCATAATATTTTATTTGTAATAAGCTTATTTTATTAAATAAAGACATCATTGCTCCTACTGGACAAAGATAACGGCACCATCCCCTACTTATCAATATTATTAGAAAGAAAAAAGCAATTAATATACTCATCTTAGGAATAAAATATTTTGTAAATGTATAACTATGAAAAGATATTGCTAAATGAGGCAATGTTGCAGTTAATCCTCCAACAGGACAAATATTTGTATATGCTAATTCACTAGTTACATAACAAACAGGAGGGATAATAGCTAAAATTGCATATTTTAAATAAACCATTTTATTAATACTTCCTTTCCTCCTTCCTTTTACTAAATCTTGTAAAAAACCTATAGGGCAAGCCCAGCCACAAGCGGCTCTTCCAAAAATTGAGCTAACAAAAGCAATGGTGCCAACAAGATATATTAATAAATACCATGCCCTATCCGCAAATGCATGCTCCAATATACCAATTGGACAAGCCATTAATGCAAAGGGGCTTTCCCAACAATAGAAATAGGTATATATTAATCCAGTTGCACCGAAAATAAAAGCTAAATTTGTTATTAATAGGAAGGATATTTGAGACGCTAAACGTTTTCTCTGTAATTTTTTTCCAGCTATTAAGAATCCAGCAATTAATGGAATACAAATAAATGCAAATGGACATGATGTACAATTAAAATTACACATCATTTTTTCTCTCCTTAGCCATTACCAATATTTCTTTTAATTTTTCGATATCTGGTCTCCCACCTTTTCCATCTGCTTTTCCAGAAAAAGCATACCAGTAGATAGTGCCATTTTTTTGGAAAAGTATAACAGTTGTTGGCGTAATATAATTTCCATCTTTTGTATAAATTTTTATTGTATCTGCCTTTTCATCAAATGCAACATTTATTGAAAAAAGTTCTACAAAACTATAATTTTTGCTAATTTTCCCATTTTCCTCATTTCCTTCGACTATTCCAGCTAATTTCATATCATTCCATTGTTCATTGCATGGCTTGCAAGCTGGCCCCCAGAAAAATATCATTAAAACCTTATTAATAGATGCATTTATTATCCAGCTGGGATGATTTGGTAATCCTTTATTTTTATACCAAGGAGGATATTCAATCCAAAATTTTTCAAATTCCCTTACTTTAGGTTGCATTGCAATGCATCCTGTACATATTTCTTCGTTTAGTTTTTTTGCAATATTGTATGCATAGTATAGTCCAATAATAAGAATAAATATTGATATTGATACAATCAATAATCTTAATAATCTTAATCTTATTTTCATTATACCCCTATTTGTAATGGTTCAATGATTTTTTTCAACATTGCAATAGCTGATAAAGAAGCTAAATAGCTAGAACTTGGATTGTTTGGATTTGGTAAGTTCTCTACTTCTGCTCTCAATCTTCCAAATTTTCCGTGCGCTAAAATTTTGTGGCTATTATATTTTATAACTGGATCCGCAACAACTTTAACTCTCGTTTCATCAAAACCTATTCCAGCCAATGATAAACATGCTGCAACATTTATGTTGCGGGGAAATAATTTTACAGCTTCTCTTGCATTTCCATCAAACAATATTGTTCTTTTATTGAT
>CAZDCH010000127.1:0-3149 GCA_964503915.1 uncultured Thermoplasmatales archaeon | reverse complement strand
GACTATGGAGATGGAGAAATCCGACAAAATGGAGCAACATTAAATATGACATAAGGGAGAGGAGAGAATATAAAATCGAGGGTAATGAAAAGAGAATAGAAAATTTTTTAAAAATATTGGGAAAAGCGAGAAAAATTGGAAAATATGAATATGAAATAAATGGATCAAAAATTAGGATTGATAAGGAAATAAAATCAGATTTAATTAAGGACTTGATATATAGAGCTACATATTGCGTAGGCTGTGGAGTGTGCTATGCAAAATGTGATGCAATTTATATTGAAAATGGAAAAGCATGGATTAGCGATGCTTGTAATCATTGTTTGAAATGTATGGATGAATGTCCTGTAATTATTTTTAGGTAATTTCTTCTGCCACATATATATTATGTTTATTTCTTAAAATTTTTGCATTTACAATATCCCCTATTTTTTTATTTGTATTTATAATCTGGATAATTCTACCTCTTGCTATAGCAAGCATTTCATTATTTAATCTACCAAACATTTCTATTTTAAGCCTTAATTTTTCCCCTACTCTAAATTTTTTAGGTAATGATTTGCATTTAACTATTCCAAAATCTTTTGGATACAATTTTAATTCTTTCCCAATTTCCTGCAACTTCCTATAAAAGGTTTTGAAATTCATTGCTTTAATGCCTTTTGGCTTTCTTCCAAACTTATGTTTAATATATTTTTGTATGCCAAAAGCTTTCCATTTTTTTCCTGCTCCAATTTTTTTTCCAAATTCAACAATTTTTTTAATATCGTCATCGTTATAGCCTGGAAGCCAAACTGGTGCAATAAGCAAATCAATTTGGCTGGAAGCAATTTCTTTTGCTATTTCTATTACATGTTTTAAGTTATAGGTGTTTTCTCCAGCAAGAAATTTAGCTTTTCCATCATCCAAACTATTTATAGACAAGTTTATTCTATCTAAATAATTTTCTAGCTTTTTAATTAAGTCCTTAGAAAGGAGTGTCCCATTAGTTTGTACTGAAACGATATCTGCTATATTATGTAACCTTTTTATCAATTTTTCAATATAAGGATAGATAAATGGCTCTCCTTGCCCATCTATATGTGCTTCTATAGCAACATTTTTACAGTATTTTCTTTTAAAATCAGCTATTTCTTCAAATTTATTTATAAGATAATCTATATCAATTATATAATCAGTTACCCTTGTTTTACTTTTCCCTTCATCAACTGAACAAAATATACAGTTTAAGTTGCATCCTGTACATGGGCGAACTTGTATCAAATTTGTACCTCTATCAATTATTCCAAATGCATTATGACCTATCAAAGGTATTTCCTTTGTAATGTAATAAAGTCTTCTTTTTGTTATTTTATTTAATATTTTTTTATAGGGACAAAAAGAAATTATTTCTTTGTCATCATATTTTTTTCTATAACTTTTATATATATTTTTTTCTATCCTTACTTCTATAACATCATCTATTATGAATACTATTTCTTCCCTTTCTTCATATTTTTTGTATTGCATCTACAAAGTTTCTTCAATTAATTTTTTATCCAATTTTGATATTATAAGAGGAGGAGATATTGCATTTTCTGGTTTTTCTACTTCTTTTACTTCTTTTATTTCAACATTTATACCATTTCCCAAAAATTTCGTATAATTTTCTTTTATTTCTTCCATTAACTTTTCAACGCTTACATTTTTATTTCTTTGTTCTTCGTCTATTTCAATTCTTATTTCTATATCATCTAAGCTCTTTTGCACAAATTGAAATCTTTTAATTTGATATGTATTATATTTTCTGGTAGCCTCTGCAAGAGGCATTGGAATTGTTGCTGGAGGAAATATTCTCCCATCGGCCAAAACTATTGCATCTTTCTTCCTACCCATCAATTCTTTCAATAAGGGAGTATGCATTCCACAATCGCAATAGCTACATGTATATGATGCAATATCATTTAATCCAGTATATCTTATAATTGGCGTTCCGCCTGGATATAATCTCGTTATTACTATGCTTCCAAATTCTCCTTCATCAACTGGTTCTCCATTCTTATCTAAAATTTCCACAAAAACAAAATCGCTATTAATATGAAAATTGCCTTTTAAGCATTCAAATGCAATTGTTCCTCCTTCAGTTGTTGCATATAAATTCAATACTTTTGCATTGAATGCTTCTTGAATATAATTTCTTGAATAATCATCTAATACTTCTCCACTTGATATTATATATTTTGGCTCAATTTTCTTACCCATTCCTTTTCTTTTTAATGTTGCAATTCCTATTAAAACACTTGTATATCCAATAAGCAATTCTGGTTTAAATTCTTCCATTTTTTTGACTAAATTTTTTGCTTTTTCTCCTGCATATAAATTTTGGTAATTATCTAAAGAAAAGAAAGCAGATAAGTTTCCAAGGAGACCTTTTCTTAAACATTCTTCATCTGTTGTTCTGGGAATTGAAAAATCTCCAATATTTGTTATTTTTGTTTTTCTCCAGCTCATATTATATGCTTTTAGAATCCTAACTCCAGCTAAGGCTTCTATAGATATATATTCCATGTCTTTATACATCTGAACCGGCCTGCCAGATGAGCCAGATGTTCCTACTAAATATGCTTTATTCCTATCATAATTTTTTGGAATAATTTCATCTGGGAATCCAGCTATCAATTCTTCTTTACTCATTAATGGCAATTTTTTTAAATCATCAATTCCCTTTATATCATCTGGATGAATACCAGCATTTTTATATTTTTTCCTGTATATAGGAACTTTATATGCATATTTTATCGTTTTTTTAAATGCTTTATTCTGATATTTTTTCATTTCTTCTGGCTTATATTTCCATGCTCTATTTACCCCTGTTAAATAGTGAAAAAGAATTTTTGCTGTAAATATAGGATTAAGAAATGGGTTCATATTCTAAAAAAAATTTATATTTAAGTTTTTTACTCCTGTTTTTTCATTTCATATCTCTCCCAAATCTTTCCCATTCACTAATCAAACATCCACAATATTTCTGACTATATAAGCTATATACTTTCGCTAATGCTTTTCCTTTTTTCCATCCTTCTCGAAAATCTTCATAATAAAATTTTATTCCATATCTTTTTGCCAATTTTTCTCCAATTTCTTTTATTTCATTATGATACTGTTGATGG
>CAZDCH010000126.1:0-3325 GCA_964503915.1 uncultured Thermoplasmatales archaeon | reverse complement strand
CATCAATCTTTGTTCCTGCTGGAAATTCATAAGTTTTAACATAATATGGTAAAATTGGATAATATGTTAGAGTATAATTTGATATGCAATATTTTCCATTTTCTATTGGAAAAGTTGGTAATATTAGTAATATTAACAATATAAAGCTTTTCATGGGTATGCCCTCCTTACTAATCTTGGGAAAGGAGTTGCATCTCTTATATGATCGAGTTTTGCAATCCAACATAACAATCTTTCTATTCCTAATCCAAAGCCTGAATGAGGAATAGAGCCGTATCGGCGTAAATCAAAATACCATTCATAATTCTTTATATTTGCTCCATTCTTCTTCAGCCTTTCTATCATTGAATTTATATCTTCCTCTCTTTCCGATCCACCTATTATTTCTCCATATCCTTCTGGAGCAAGCATGTCTGCGCATTCAACTGTTTTTTTGTCTGGAGAAATTTTCATATAGAATGCCTTCGATTCAACTGGAAAATGGGTTACAAAGATTGGCTTATCTTCTCCTTCCACCAAAGCCTTTTCATGTGGTGCTCCAAAATCATCTCCCCATTTAATATCAAATCCTTTTTCTTCTAAAATCTTTAAAGCTTTTTCATATTTTATTCTTTTAAATGGTGGCTCAACTATAAGCAAATCTTTTGGATTTCTTCCTAAAAATTCTAGTTCATCTTTACATTCTTTTGCAATATTTTGGCATACATAGCTTATAAGTTCTTCTTGCAATTTCATATTTTCTTCATTATTTAACCATGCTTCTTCTGCTTCTAAATGCCAATATTCTGTTAAATGTCTCCTTGTTCTGGATTTTTCCGCTCTAAAAGAAGGCGTTAAACACCAAACTTTTTCTAAAGAAAAAATCAATGCTTCTAAATACATCTGAGCTGTTTGGCTAAGAAAAGCTTCCTGTCCGAAGTAATCAAATGAAAAAACAGTTGCTCCTCCCTCGGCGGCGTTCATTGTAATAACGCTTGGCGTAACTTCATAAAAGTCATTTTCATCAAACCACCTCCTTATTATTCTCAACATCTTTGCTTTCAATTTCATTACTTCAGTTAGCTTGCGAGAGCGGAGCCATAAATGGCGGTTGTCAAGCAAAAATTCAACACTTTGATACTCTGTAATAGGAAAATCTTGCGCAAAGCCAACAACATCAAATTTTGTTACATGTATTTCTCTGCCTCCAGGAGCCCTTTCATCCTCATGAATTTTACCTTCTATTTCAATAGATGATTCTATTAACGCTTTTTCAGCTTTTTTAAATTCTTCTTCGCTTATTTTTTCTTTTTCTATTATTGTTTGAATTATGCCAGTTGAATCTCTAACAACAATAAAAATAATTTTTCCACTGCTTCTTTTCCTATAAATCCATCCTCTTATCTTGGCTTTTTCCCCCTCTCTTTTTTTAAAGACATCTCTTATTTTTTCGAATTCCATTATTCTAATAACCTTTATCAATAAAAAGATTTTTTATTGTAAATGGAAGCAAGCTAATGGCTTATATTCTAAGACATACTTCAAAAATTGATGAAAAGGGATTTATCAACATTAATAATTTATTGAAGGAAATTAAAAAAGTATATCCATGGATAGAAAGGAAACATATTGAAGAGATTGTTGAATCTGATGAAAAGGGTAGATATGAAATAAAAAATGATAAGATAAGAGCTATTTATGGACATAGTTTAAAGGTTTTTATTGATTATGAAGAAGATTTGGATAGCAAATTTCTTTATCATGGAAGTACTAAAAGAAATAAGATTTTGAAGGAAGGAATAAAATGGGCAGGCAATTTGTTCATTTAAGTATTGATAAGAAAAATGCATATGAAACTGGGAGAAGACATGGTAAGGATGTTGTTATTTTTATCATAAATGCTAATTGTTTAAGAAAAAAAGGATATAAAATATATAAAGCTGGAAAATTTGTAAGGCTAGTTAAATATGTTCCATCAGATTGCATCTACGATTTTATTTAAATTAGCTGATGTTTGAGAGGCGAATACCTATGGATTATATGAAGATGTTATTACCACTACCAATTATCGATACCATGTAAATTACACACCCCATTTTTCCACCATTTAATCGGCTTTAAAGATGGCATTAAGTCAAATTGAATCCATGGGTAACAAATAAACCAAGGAGGTACAATGAAAATACAATGTGCACCAAAAATTATTTTGGGAAAAGGAAGATGCCAATCACTCCAATAATTGTTAAACCATATATTCAAATAAGCATCAACAAAACTTGCCTGTTCTTCATTATCTATAAAATTATTAGAGAAAATTATTGTTGCCCCTACCCTCACTGAGAATACATTATATAAATAAATCCCATTTTTGTTTCTACTTATATTATTCTCGAATACCTTTACTCCTCCTAAAAGAATTCCTATGCCAAGAGAATTATTATAAATTTCATTATGAAATACATTGTCTCCATTTGTTCCTCCCCCAATATATATTCCTCTGCTACAATTAAAGATTTTATTTTCAAATATTTCATTATAGGAGGCGGAGGGGGAAATATGAATGCCGTCCTCTTTCAAATTAAAAAATTCATTTGAATGGATTTTGATTTCATACACACTTCCTCCAAATATTCCTTTGCTCATGGAATGGAAAACATTATTGAAGATCTCCAATTTGGCACAGTCAGATAAGTATATTCCGGTGTAGTAATCTCCAGCAAAAGTATTATTATAAACTTCTACCCCATACGAATCATCTAAATCTATACCACTGTATCCATTTCCTCTGAAAACATTGTATGCTATTATATCTTCTACAGTGTTTGGAGAAGTTATTCCTCCTCCATCTCCTTCAAATATGTTTTTTATTATTGCATTTCCATAAGAAATAACATATATTCTTCCTCTAATTACAAAATTTTCTATTCTACATTTTTCTGCAATTAGATACGCAACGCTTCTATTCTCATTTTCTGGCTCAATCGTTGGCATTTCATTTTCTTTTATTCCTTTTATTGTTAAGCTTTTATGAACAACTATGTTTTCTTTGTAGACTCTTGGATATACAATTATGGTATCTCCATCTGAAGCATTATTTATTGCATCTTGTATATGGGTATAATTTCCTGGACCATCTCCGCCTACATACAATGTTTTTCCATTTTCAATCTTGTTAGCATAAGTAAAAGTTTCTGATAGCAAAGAGATAAGAAAAAGGAATATTATACCTGCTATTAAAATCCTTCTCACATTCATATAATGGATGCTGAAATATAAATTTTCCTCTCAATTGGTGGCATCTCTTCTATACTTAATCCAGCTGCCCATGCCACGCTCCTCCTTACTA
>CAZDCH010000125.1:0-3375 GCA_964503915.1 uncultured Thermoplasmatales archaeon | reverse complement strand
TAAGGGAAGAACTTGATATTCCAGTATGGCATGATGACCAGCAAGGAACAGCTGCAATAACGCTTGCAGGCATAATAAATGGATTAAAAATTGTTGGGAAAAAATTAAATGAAGTCTTATATTCCATTATAGGAGCTGGAGCTGCTAATATATGCTTAATAAGAACTTTAATAAAGGCGGGAGTTCCTTCTCGCAACATAATAGCTGTTGATTCAAAAGGAATTTTGCATCCCAACAGGCCAGATATAGAAGAGCTAAAGGAAAAGAATCCTTATAAATATAAGATTGCAATGGAAACAAATGGTGAGCAAAGAGAAGGAGGGATAGCAGAAGCAATAAAAGGAACAGATGTTTGTATAGCCGCTTCAAAGCCTGGGCCAGGAACAATAAAGAAAGAATGGGTTGCCAAAATGAATGATGATGCCATTATGTTTGCTGAAGCAAATCCTATACCAGAGATATGGCCATGGGAAGCTAAGGAGGCAGGAGTTAAAATATTTGGTACAGGAAGAAGCGATTTCCCAAATCAAGTTAATAATAGCTTAGGTTTTCCTGGTATATTCAGAGGAACTTTAGATGTAAGGGCTAAGACAATAACAGATGAAATGCATATTGCAGCTGCATATGCCATAGCAGAAGTAGCAGAAAAGAAAGGGCTAAGAGAAGATTATATTGTACCAACAATGGATGACTGGGAAGTATTTCCTCATGAAGCAACTGCTGTTGCAATGAAAGCTATTGAACAAGGAGTGGCAAGAAGAAAGTTAAGCAGGCAAGAAATATATGAGATGGCTGAAGAAACTATAAAGTCAGCTAGAGAACAGTTGCAAATATTAATGAAGCAAGGATTAATAAAAATGCCTTAAATTATAAATTTAAAAATACCTTAAAAATGAATTATAAAGAAGCATTAAAGGAAATTGAAAGCGCAATCGAGGAGATAAAGGAAAAAAATAAAAAACAGAATATACCAATACTTGTTGAAGGAGAGAAAGATGTAAATGCATTACATTCATTGGGAATAAATGGAGAAATTATTAGGTTAAATTGTGGAAAGCAAATTCCTAATTTATGCGATTTTATTGCATCAAACTATAAGGAAATAATTATATTAGTAGATTGGGATAGAAGAGGATGGAGAATTTGTAAACAAATAGAAAAAAATTTGGAAGGAAGGACAAAATGCTTAACAGAATATCGCTTAATATTTGCAAAAAATGCAATGGTAAAAGATATGGAAGGAATGCCTTCTTTTATAAAAAATTTGAGAAAAAGAATAGAATAAAATAGAAATAGAAAATAGAATAAGATTTAAATAGGCATAAGTTTAATTAGCATGCTAAAAAATTTTGGAGAGGCATTAAGAAGCGCTTTTAGAAAAATTGCAAATGCGCCTTTTGTTGATAGAGGATTAATAAAAGAGGTTGTCAGAGATATTCAAAGAGCTTTAATTATGGGAGATGTGAATGTTAAATTAGTTTTAGATATTTCAAAAAAAATAGAAAAAAGAGCTTTAGAAGAAAGACCTTTGCCAGGAATGAGTAATAGAGAGCATGTTTTAAAGATATTATATGAAGAATTAGCAGGAATACTTGGGAAGGGAAAAGAATTGCCATTAAAAAAGCAAAAAATAATGATGATTGGATTGTATGGACAGGGAAAAACAACAACGTGCGGAAAAATTGCAAAATATTTTCAAAAAAAGGGAATGAAAGTTGCTTTAATAGCTGGCGATGTTCATCGTCCAGCTGCATATGAACAATTAAAACAAATTGGAGAAAAATTGAATATTCCAGTTTATGGAAATGGAAAAGATGCAATTAAAGTTGTTAAAGATGGGATAGAAAAATTCTCAAAATATGATGTTATTATAATTGATACTGCAGGAAGGCATGCATTGGAAAAGGATTTAATAGATGAACTTAAAAAAATTGCAAAAGTTATAAGGCCTGATGAAAAAATTTTAGTTATAGATGCTTCAATTGGACAACAAGCTGGGAAGCAAGCAAAAGCATTTAATGATGCAGTTGGAATAACTGGAGTAATTTTAACAAAAATGGATGGAACAGCTAAAGGAGGAGGGGCATTATCTGCTGTTGCTGAAACTGGTGCCCCAATAATTTATATTGGAACTGGAGAACATTTTGAAGATTTGGAAAAATTCGATTCAACTCGTTTTCTATCTCGCCTTTTAGGAATGGGGGATTTGCAGGCTTTAATAGAAAAGGCAGAGGAGGCAATGAAAGGAAAGGAAAAGAAAATTGAGGAAACAGCAAAAAAGATGGTTTCTGGAAGATTTACTTTGCTTGATATGTATGAACAAATGGAATTGCTTACAAAAATGGGTCCTTTTCAAAAAATAGCAGATTTGCTACCATTTGGTGGGAGATTAAAAGAAGAAGAAATATATGAAACACAAAAAAAGTTGAAGAAATTTAAAGTAATAATGGATTCAATGACAAAAAAAGAGTTGGAAAATCCAAGCATAATAAAATCTTCTCATATAAAAAGGATAGCAAGAGGAGCTGGAGTAGAAACAAGAGATGTAAAGGAATTGCTCCGCCATTATAACATGTCGAAAAAAATGATGAAAAGTTTATCAAGCAAAAAATTGCAAAAAAAGCTATTAAAACAATTTAAAATGTTTCAATAGAAAAAATTTTCAATAAAAAGTTATATAAACTAATTTTTATAGGAGATAGAATGAAAAGAATCTATCTTTTTAAAGAAGGAAGCAAAGAAATGAAAAATTTACTGGGTAATAAAGGCGCTCAGTTGTGTGAGATGTATAAAATAGGATTGCCTATCCCTCCTGGCTTTGTTATTTCTACGAAAGCATGTATTGATTATTTTAAAAAGGGAAAAATAGATGATGAGTTAAAATCTGAAATTTTGGATGCATTGAAGAAAATTGAAAAAGAAACTGGAAAAGAATTTGGCAGCAAAAAAAATCCTTTACTTTTATCTGTTCGTTCTGGAGCTCCAGTTTCAATGCCTGGAATGATGGATACTGTTCTAAATCTTGGATTAAATGATGAAATTGTTGAAAGCCTAGCAAAATTAAACGAATGGTTTGCTTATGATACTTATAGAAGATTTTTAAGCATGTTTGGAGAGATAGTAAAAGGAATTGATAAACACAAATTTGAAGAAATTTTGGATAAATGGAAGAAAAAAGAGAGAGTAAGAACAGAACAGCAACTATCAAAAGAAGCTTTAAAAGAAATAGTGAAAGCATATAAGAAATTATATGAATTGCCTGAGCCACATGAACAATTATTTATGGCAATTGAAGCAGTTTTTAAATCATGGAATAATGAAAGAGCAATTCATTATAGAAAACTTCACAATTTGCCAGATGATTTGGGAACTGGA
>CAZDCH010000124.1:0-3584 GCA_964503915.1 uncultured Thermoplasmatales archaeon | reverse complement strand
AAAATAAAAAAATTTATATTTTAAATATTTGCTTTTTTGTATGAAAGATGATTTTATAACAATTAGCCAGCTTAAAAATAAAGTAAAAGAATTTTGCCAGGTAAGAGATTGGAATAAATTTCATACAGCAAAAGATTTAGCTATAGGAATTGTAACTGAAGCATCTGAACTATTAGAAATTTTTAGATTTAAAAATGAAAAGGAAGAAATGGAAATATTATCAAAAAAGAGAGGAGAGATAAAAGAAGAAATAGCAGATATTTTTTATTTTATTTTGAGATTTTCAGAAAAATATGGTATAGATTTATCTTCAGCCTTAATGGAAAAGCTAAAAATAAATGAAGAAAGATATCCTGTAAATATATTTAGAGGGAAAAATAAGAAATATGATGAGCTATAGTATAAAATTTTTATGCCATTTCAATCCATAAACATATCTTTCAAATTCTCCTTTTAGCCATGCTTTTATGAATTTATTTGGCATAGGATGCCAATATTTTTCCATATCTTTTAAGGTAACTTTCTCTTTATTTTTTGCTTCTTTATATATCATTGAAGCAACTCTTTCAACTCCTTTAAAATCTATACCACAACAATTTAAAGTATCATTTAAATAATAAGGAACTGGGTCTCCATCTGAACAAATACTAAATTTTAAGCCAAAATCATGTGCAATATTACTCAACTTTTCATATACTTTCATTTTTTTATTTAAATCGTATCTATAATAATATCCTTTTTTAATATAATCTTTTAAATTTAAGCATTTTAATAGCCATTCCTTAGCTCTTAGAAATTCAACAATTATATGTTTTGCTTCAATTTTTTCCATTATATTGCTTGCTTCCTTTAAATTTATTTTTGGAATGATAGGGGAAAGCCTTGCAATAACCCTATAACCATTTTCATGCAAATTTTTCATGGCTTTTAATCTTTCTGATGGTAAAGGGGCATTTGGCTCTAATTTTCTTGAAACTTCTTCTTTCAATGTTGTGATTGTAAATTGAATAACAGCTAGCTTTTCTTCAATTATATCTGTATATTCTGCTACTAAAGGGCTTTTCGTAACAATAATATATGGATGAGCATACAAATTTAAAATTTCTATAATGCTTTTAGTTATTTTCATTTCTTTCTCAATTTTTTGAAAACAATCTGCTCTTGCTCCAAGTCTTACTGCAATCTTTCTTTTTACAGCTTCTTTCTCGCTTTTCAAAATTTTTTCTATATACTTTGGTTTAACTTTTATCCTTATTTTTTTCTTTAAATTATCTGCATAACAATATATACACTTATGATTGCAACCTTCATAACTATCTATATAAAAAGGATAATGGCATGTTAGCAATTCATGGCCTGTTCTTGGAAGCCTCATTTTTATTTTTTTATTATAGAGATTATTTATTACATTTATTCTTTAGTAATTATACAAGAAAAATTTGTTTATACAAGAAAAATTTAAAGAGAAATAAATTATGTAAAATAGATGCCTATTAAGCCATTAGATGATTTTGTTGGCAATAAAAAAGTTGAATTAACAAGAGGAGAAATTGAAGCTATTCTTAAAAAAGCTGCTGATTTGATTAGGACAAGAGTTGACTATAAGTTTATTCTCATTTTACTTTTCCTAAAAAGAATAAGTGATAAATGGGAAATGGAATATCATGAAGCATATAAAGAAGCTATAAAAGATGGATTAAGCGAGGAAGAAGCAAAAGAAGAAGCAAAGCATCATGACTGGCATACCTTTAATTTACCAGAAGAATATTTATGGGAAAATATAAGAAAAAATGTTGCTACCTTGCCAGAAACATTATCAAAAGCTTTAAAGAAAATTGCAGAATTAAATCCAGATTTGCAGAATGTTGTCGATAGCGTTGATTTTATTCAATTTACATCAAATAGGGAAAATCTAGAAATTTTAAGGCAACTCATTGAGCTTTTTAGCGAGAAAAAACTTACTCATGTATCGCCAGATATTTTAGGAGATGCATATGAATGGATTTTGCATTATTTCGCTCCTCAAAAAGCAAAAAGAAGGAGAAGTTTATACTCCTCGTCATGTAATAAAATTAATGGTGGAAATTTTGGACCCAAAGCCAAATGAAGCAGTTTATGACCCAGCGTGTGGTTCAGGAGGCATGCTTATTATTTCATACAATCATGTTAAAGAAAAATTTGGGAAAGAGGAGGCAGATAAACTATTTTTATATGGGCAGGAAGCAAATTTGACAACTTATGCTTTGTGCAAAATGAATCTTTACATTCATGATATAATGAATCATCATATTGCTCATGGAGATACTTTACTCTTTCCAAAATTTAAGGAAGAGAGATTTGATATATGCATAACAAATCCTCCATGGAATCAAGATGGATATGATGAAAATACGCTTAAAAAAGGAGAGATGTGGAAACAACGCTTTAAATATGGTTTTACTCCTCGCCAGTCAGCAGATTGGGCATGGATTCAGCATATGATTTATTTTGCCAAAGAAAATGGCAGGATAGGCATAGTTATAGACAATGGCTGCTTGTTTAGAGGAGGGAAGGAAAAAGCAATAAGAAGAAGGATAATCGAAGAGGATTTAATAGATTGCATTATTTTACTTCCAGAAAAATTGTTTTACAATACTGGAGCCCCAGGCGCAATTATCATTTTCAACAAAAATAAGCCTAAAGAAAGAAAAGGAAAAATTTTATTTATAAATGCAAGCCAAGAATATGAACAGCATCCAGAAATAAGAAAACTCAATAGGCTAAGCAAAGAGCATATAAAAAAGATTGCCCAAGCTTATCACAATTTCCAAGAAATAGAAGGCTTTTCTAGAGCTGTCCCTATAAACGAAATAAAAGAAAATGACTACAATCTCAATGTAACCCTTTATGTCT
The DNA here is from genome assembly GCA_964503915.1 of uncultured Thermoplasmatales archaeon. Classification (GTDB taxonomy): domain Archaea; phylum Thermoplasmatota; class E2; order UBA202; family JdFR-43; genus JAPDJP01. The sequence continues at coordinate 692 of CAZDCH010000124.1, read as the reverse complement.
TCCCAGAAGAAGAAATAGAAGAAATCGATGTAACCAAAGAATGGGAAGAACTCAGAAAAATAGAAGATGAAATAAGAGAAGTAGAAGAAAAAATAGAGGAATATTTGAAGGAGGTAGGGTAAGAATGAAATCCCAAAATTTAAGTAAAGAAGAATTAAAAATATTAGATTTGCTACTTAACTTTGGTAAATTATCAAAGTGGGAACTTCAAGAGTTTAAAGTGAATAATGGATTTACACTCGAAAAATTAGAAAATTATCTAAAAAAGCTAGAAAAGGAAGGGTTTGTAAAAGTACAAGATAATGAGGTAATTTTAAGAAAAGATGCGGAAGATAAAACAGTAAAATTAATAGTAGAATTTTTGGAAAGAGAGGGAATTGATGAGAGAAAACCCTTTTTACAAGAGCTTGAGGATGATTTTTCGGGGTTAATAAAGCTACTTGGTAGAAAGATCTCCTCTGAGAAGTTGCCATATGTTGTTTTTTCCGATTATCAATGGGATACTGATGTAAAAGCGGTATGTGATAAATTGAGGGCTAAACACCTTCTTTTTTTGAGGGTCAGCTCAAGCCGAAGACATGTTTATCATGCTTTTTATTTTAGAAGATACCCAATAAATATCGAAAAAGAACTTGATAAATTTATTCTTAACAAGATTAATGTTGGGGAATATAACATTGATGCTCCTCATT
>CAZDCH010000123.1:0-3664 GCA_964503915.1 uncultured Thermoplasmatales archaeon | reverse complement strand
TTCTTCTATCTCTAAGCATTAAATTTGTTGCAGAAGTATCTTCATCTATGAGTAACAGTCTTGAGCCAATTTCTAAAGCTTCACATATGTTAGCAGCTTGACTTGTGCTTCCTGAAGCATTTTCTGTACTGAAATCTCTTGTATCTATTTTATTTGTTTTGTTTGGCAAAAAAGAAATGAAACAAGAAATATCAACATTTGCAACATATCTTCCATCTTCAGCCCTTATTTTTACTGCATCTTCTCTCGTAATAACAAATTCTCTTCCATCTCCCGGCACATGATTATATACGCCTTTCTCAATCGCTTTTAATAAAGTTGACTTTCCATGATAAGCTCCTCCAACTATTAAGGTTACTCCTTCTTTTATTCCCATACCTTTTATATGCCTATTTGGACATTCAAATTCAATTTCTAAACTATCAGGTGATTCAAAAGGAATTGCATTTGGCAAGGGAACATCCTCAATTCCACTTTTTCTAGGAAGAATTGAATTATTTGCTATAAATGAAACTAACTTATGGTAGCGCAAATTTTTTCTTATAAAATTTGCGTCTTCAATGCATTTAACATGTTGCAAAGCTTCTTTATAATTAAAAGATTTTAATGCATTAAAAATTTTCAATAAATCATTAAAAAAAATTTCCTTTGCTTCTTTCCCCAAAATTTTTCTCCCTTTCGATGGTAAACCTACATAGAATCTTATTTCAATTTCTTCATCTACAATAACGCTACTCCTTTTTATAACACATTGACTTGGCTTTAAAATAGTAATTAACCCACTTTTTCCACTTCCTCTTTTTCTACTAAATTTTTTAGCATTATGATAAAATATCCTATTCAAATAATCTTCAAAAGCTATTTTTCTTTGCTGATTGTAAAAAAATTCTTCATCGAAATCATTTTTAAACAAAATTTTACATGCTGATGGAGGAGCATAAGCATCAGCCTGAACATGTTCTATATGCAAAACAAAATTTGGAAATTTATATTTGCCTTCTATAATCTTATATAACTTGTATCCTTTTCCATCTATTTTTGAAAGCAAATTCTTCAATTTATTCATAGGATTTATATTTAATAAAAATTTAGAATTTATGATATTTAAGCCAATATGGTTTGATTCAATGGGGGCTAAAAGTTCGTGCATAATGATAAACACAGATATAAAAATTGTGATCGATCCTGGAATTGCTATTATGCATCCCAGTTTTCCAGCTAGTAAAACAAAGAAATTATATTGGAAAAATATTGGAAAGAAAAAGATAAAAGAAGCATGTCAAAAAGCAGATGTAATAATAATTTCGCATTATCATCATGACCATTATTTAAGAGATTTAAATGTATATATGAACAAAATTTTATTGGTTAAAAATCCAAATGAATATATAAATGATAGCCAACGTATAAGAGCAGAAAAATTTTTTTCAATGTTTGGAGAATTTAAAAAATTAAAATTAAAATCAAAGGAATATAAAGAGCCGAATTTACAATCAATGAAAAAGGAATTTGGAGATTACAGTAAAAGAAGGAAGGAATTGTTGAAAAAGGGAAGAAAATGGTTTTATAAGAGAGTTGAGAAATGGAAAGAATATGAAAAAATTTTGGAAACAAAAAACATAAAATTTCCAGAAGGAAAAAGATTTAAATTTAAAAAAACAAAAATAAGGTGTACTAAGCCTTTCTTTCACGGAATAGAGTTTTCAAGAGTTGGCTGGATTTTTTCAACTGTTGTAGAATATGAAGGAAATAAAATAATTCATTCCAGCGATATAAATGGACCAATTATAGAAGATTATGCAGATTGGATAATAAAAGAAAATCCTGATATATTGATTTTAGATGGTCCTCCAACCTATATGCTTGGTTATATGCTAAATAGAATAAATTTGGAAAGGGCAATAAAAAATGTAATTAGAATTATGAAAGAAACAGATGCATTAATTTTATATGACCATCATTTACCGAGAGAGAGAAAATTCAGGGAGCATACAAAAGAAATATGGGAATATGCAAAAAAGAAAAACAAAAAGATAATGACAGCTGCAGAATATGTGGGAAAAAAACCAATTGTTGAACTGCAATCCAAATGAAGATCCAGAAAAACTTAAGATTATGATAATGGCAATATCTAAATAAATTTATATTTGCATAATAATTATTTTACCATGTATCACCTATTATATCCATTGAGAACCTATTTGATAGTAAGTGGATACAATGAAACAAATGTTATGACTGCAGATTGGCTTACCATTCTATCATATAAGCCGTTAATATTGGGAGTAGCTATTTCTCCAAAAAGATATACTCATAAATTAATAAAGGAATATAAGGAATTTGTTGTTAGTGTACCAACTTTAGAAATGCTTAAAGATGTATGGATAGCTGGAACAAAAAGCGGGCCAGAAAAAATAAAAGATATGAATATTAGTTTTATTAATTCAAAAAAGGTAAAGGTTAAAAGCATTAAAGAAGCTATAGCAAATTTAGAATGCAAGCTAATTGATGAACAAATTTATGGAGACCATACTTTATTTGTTGGAGAAGTTATATCATATACATATGATGAAAAAGCATATAGACAATATAAGCCAATTATAAAAACAAATTTTTTAGCCCATCTGGCATTGGATGAATTTGTAACATTTGATAAACAAATTTATAAAGGGAAATCTTAAAATATCCAAAAAAGTAAAAAGTTAAATAAGCATTAAACCCATGAAAATTGGTTATCCAAACAATCCAAGGAAAGATATTATAGAAGAAGTAAAATGGATTGCTGAACATTTTGATTTTATTGATTTTTTTATGGAACCAGATAAAGCTTATTATGACAAAATAAATCTAAAAAAATTGAAAGAAATGATAGAAGATTATGGAATGGGAATAGTAGGACATACTCCTTACTATTTACCATTTACTTCTCCAATTAAATCTATAAGGCAAGCAGCAATTGATGAAGCAGAAAAATGTTTTAAAGCATTTGAAAAATTGGGAGCAGAATATGTTACAATACATGCAAGCTGGCCTCCATGCACATTTAATGCAAAGGAAGGAATTGAAATGCAAATTGATAGCTTGGCTATATTATTAGAAAAAGCGGAAAAATATGGAATAAAATTAATGTATGAAAGTGGTGTTGGAGAACTTGATAACTATAAAAATGTTTCAAAAATTTTGCAAGCTTTGCCAAAATTATATTTTCATTTAGATGTAGGACATGCTTTCTTGCATGGAAAAGATGTTTGTAAATTTATAAGGAAATTGCATAACAAGTTAAAGCATGTTCATTTGCACGATAATTTTGGTAAAGATGATTTGCATTTGCCCATAGGAACAGGAAAAATAAAATGGGAGGAGGTTATAAGGGAGTTAAAGAAATATTATGATGGAACAATAACTTTAGAAATTTTTTCCTCTCATGACTATGTCTTATTGGCTAAGAAAAAATTTGAAGAATTGTGGAAGAAGCTTTAATTGAAGCTTAATTTAATCGTATTAATAATAAGTTTTTTGCTTTTTATTTAATTCATCATAAATTATTTATTTACTTCACTATTAATAAGCCAGTGTTAAAATGAAGCCTCAAATGGCATATGATAGGGCAATTACTGTATTTTCTCCAGATGGCAGGCTTTTTCAAGTTGAATATGCTAGGGAA
>CAZDCH010000122.1:0-3749 GCA_964503915.1 uncultured Thermoplasmatales archaeon | reverse complement strand
TCAACATTTTTGAGCCATTTTTTGTGTTTTTCTACATTTGCTCTTTTACATTTATGTCCTCCATATGCTGCATTAATCCATTCATTTATTTCTTTTGGAGAATATGTCCATGGAGGCTCCACATATCTTATTTCTTTATTTTTCATTTTCATTTCTTATTTCTATTATTCGCTATTCGCTATTCACTTTTCACTTTTACTTTCATTTCTTTTTCCAAATTATATTTCTTTTCTTTAATTCATTTATAAACTTTTCTGCATCTATTACAATTTCTGGAGGATATGCTCCTTCTTTTATTTCATAAATCATTTCAGCAATTATAGCAGTAGAAAAACCAGTAGTTCTTTGCATTGCAGAAAAATTTCCATCGTGTTTATCTATTAGTTCCATTATTTCTTCATTACTATATATCCTTGCAAGAACAACGTCTTTTTCGTTTTTTGGCAAAACTTCTTCTAAAACTCTTTCTGTAAATTCTCTAAATTCTTTATTAAAAAATCCCAGTCTTTTTAACAACATCATTTTTTCTGCATGTCCTTTATATCTTATTGTTTTATAATCTAATTCCTTAACATTAACTAATGTTTTAGGTAGTGTTGATGCCCCTCCATGTGTATAAAAAGCTTCTAGCTTTGGAAAGCCTTCAAATTCTATATCTTCTACACCTGTTAATGATTCTACTTTACATATATTCCCATCTTTAATAATAATCGATTTTTCAATATATTCATTTAATAACCCTTTAATGGAGAAAAATAGAGCATAATATAAGGGAGGTTTTGGATTCACTGGCAATCCCCCCACTCTTATATGAATTTCTTTCCCTCCATTTTCCCAAAGATAATATGATATTATGTTGCTCATTCCTGGAGCAAGCCCGCAATCGGGGATAATTGTAATTCCAGCTCTTTTTGCCTTCTCATGTAATTGGAGTTCTTTCTCTACAACATAACTATTTCCTCCTAAATCAATAAAGTTTGTTTTTGCTTTAATAGCTAATTTTGCTAGCTTATAATTAAATTCATAAGGTAAAGCACTTATCACAACATCTTCTTTTTTCATTTCTTTTAAAACATCTTCTTCTTTTCTTGCATCAAGCCTAAAAAAATTTTGATGATCAACTTCTTTAACATCGCATATCCTCATTTCAATTCCATTTTTAATTAAATCATGTGCTATTGCTATACCCATTTTTCCTGCTCCAATGATAAGCATATAATTAAAAAATTTTTTATTTATTATTTATTATGATATAAAATGTTCATATCCTTTATTTTCCATTTTTATTTCCTTTCCATTTTTTACAATTATAACTTCCTTTCTTTCTATCACTTTGCCTATCTTTTTTATTCCTTTTATTTCTTTTGGTGTTGTAAAAAGCAATTCATAATCTCCTCCATAATATAATGCTAAGTTAAGCCAATTTTTATATTTTTTTGCATCTTTGTCTATAGGTAATTTGTTCGCATAAATTTTGAAACCTACTTGATTAATATCCATGAGCTGATATAAAGAAGATGCTAATCCATCAGATAGATCCATGCAACAATTTATTCCTATTCTTGCCAATTTTCTTCCTTCTTTTAATCTAGGCTTTATTAAGAGTAATTTCTCCATATTTTTGTCTAATAAACTAGCTCCTCCTTTTCCAAGTGTTCCAGTTACATAGATATAATCATTTATCCTTGCTCCTTTTCTTGGTATAAAATTTTCTTTCTCTACTTTTCCCAATGCTGTTACAACAATTGTAATCTCATTCGCTTCTTTTGTATCTCCTCCTATCAACTTCCCGCCATATTCATCAATACAATCTTCCATTCCATCCAAAATCTCCTCCAAATTCTTTATTTCCATTTTTCTAGGTAAGCCAAAAGCAACAATATATGCTATTGGCTCTCCCCCTTTTGAAGCAATATCGCTAATATTTATTGCAATGCTATACCATCCCATCTGATAAAATGTTGCTTCTTTTGGAAAATGCGTTTTTTTATAAACCATGTCTGTTGTAATAAGTAAATATTCTCCATTTATTTCAAAAAGGGCACAATCATCGTATGGAATTGAAAATCTTTTTGTTATTTGCTTGGTTATTTTTCTCTCCCCTAATTTTTGCAATTGCATACTTTAAATCAAAAGATTTATTATTATCTTTTCTTCTTCCAATAATGGATTGGCAGGCCTATCCAGATGAAAGCAATATTGAAGAAATAAAAAGAATAATTGAAAAATATTTTAGAGTATATGAAACAAAACAAGAAGGGAATGTAATGGCTTTTTTTATTGAAATTCCTGTAGAAGAAAATTTGTTGCAACAAAATTTTGATTCTTTAAGAAAAGAGCTAAAAAAGAGAAATTTAATACCTTTTTTAAGACAAAAAGGAGGGGAAAGCTTAATTTTTATTGCATATCATCCTCCAGTTAAAGGGAAACCGAGTTGGATAAACTTATTCTTATTTATTACAACAATTGTTACAACTACTCTTTCTGGAGCAATTTTTTTCCTAGCTAAAGAAGAAAATTTATTAGATTTATTTAAAATTAAAAATTTATTGAACGGTTTTATTTTTTTCTCTTTTCCACTATTATCAATATTGGGAATACATGAACTCGGTCATTACTTTGTATCGAAAAAGCATGGAGTTGCAACTTCTTTACCATTTTTCATTCCAATACCTCCAAATCCAATTCTTCCATTAGGAACAATGGGGGCGGTGATATCAATGCGAGAGCCCATTCCAGATAGAAAAGCATTGCTTGATATTGGCGTTGCTGGCCCGATAGCTGGATTTCTTGTTTCAATTCCTGTTTTAATAATCGGCTTAAGTATGTCAAAAATAATACCCCAACCAGAAAAATTTTTGGAATTGGGTGAACCATTGCTTATCATTTTTATATCTCATTTCTTTTTCCCACACATTGAGCCTGGCTATATTGTTAGCTTGCATCCAACAGCTTTTGCAGGTTGGGTTGGTTTATTAGTTACAGCCATAAACTTGCTTCCAGCAGGTCAATTGGATGGTGGGCATGTTGCAAGAGCTGTTCTTAGAGAAAAACATAGATATGCAAGTTTTGCAACTATAATTTTTCTGGCAAGTTTAACATTTATTGGAATGGGAAATTGGCTATTTTTGCTTTTGTTATTGATTTTTTTGATAGGAACTGAGCATCCACCAGCTTTGAATGAATATGTCTCATTGGATACTAAAAGAAAGTTATTGGCATTGCTTGCATTGATAATTTTTATTCTATGCTTTACACCCATGCCCATATCAAGCAAGTGATTGCAAGGAGGAAATACATGCGAGATAGAAAGACAACAGAAAGGAAAGAAGCATGCATTAGCTTTCCTGTTAGTAATTACAGCAGTTATTTGTTTCTTTTTCTTTTGTAAAGGACTTACTCTAGGATTTGGAATTGCTACTGAAATAATTATTTTTTACAATATTTACAAATTATTCAGAAACCTTTTCTTTTCATAATCTATATACTTTTATTTTTTATTCTCCTTTACATTTCTATAATTATTCTCCGCCTTTTGCTACAAAAATTGACAATATGATATAAAATACATGGAATGGATATTATTCATATAATGCTTTTCCTATGGGAAATAAACAACCAAATGTATATGGAAAACACATTATTGGTTAATAAGAAAATATCATATCCAGAGCCATCATATAGTATTGGAAATGAGGAGGAACAACAATGAAAAAATTTAATACAAACAGGAGATATATTAGCATGAA
>CAZDCH010000121.1:0-3754 GCA_964503915.1 uncultured Thermoplasmatales archaeon | reverse complement strand
TAGGATATAAAGGGGAGAAAATAAAACAATTTTGCCTCAAACAGCTAACAGATTACAATGTAGATTTTAAATTTGTTCAAAATAGGTATTATTCTACTACCAACAATCTATATTCTTTATGGTTAGCAAGAAAATATTTTAATAAAGGCTTTGTATGTCTGAATTCTGATGTCTTTTTTGATGTAAGTATTCTTAAAAAATTATTAAAAGAAAAAAAGGATATTTGCGCAGTCATCGAGAAAAAAGAATGTGTGGAGGAAGATATGAAAGTTAAGATTGGCGATGGAATTGAAAAGATAGGAAAAGACTTATCAAGAGAAGAAACAGATGGGGAATTTATTGGAATTATAAAATTTTCAGATAGAGCTGTAGATAAATTGTTAGATGCTTTTGAAAAGATACCACTTGATATTAAAAAAAGAGGATATGTATCTCATCTTATTCAGGAGTTAATAAATAGGGGAAATAAAGTGCATGTAGTTGAAATCCAAAATAGTTTTTGGAAGGATATAGATTTTATTGAAGACCTAAATGAGGTGCGCGCTTATTTATTAAATAATAGGAGGTGATATATGCAGGCAGTAATTTTAGCGGCAGGTAGGGGAAATAGGTTAAGACCTATTACTGATAAAATACCAAAAAGTTTAGTAGAAATAAATGGAGTACCATTTATCATAAATGATTTGGAAGCATTGGCAAAGTATAAAGAAATAAAAGAAGTTATAATAGTAGTAGGATATAAAAAAGAACTAATAAAAGAAAGGATAGGAAACGAATACAAAGGATTAAAAATAAAATATGTAGAAAATGACGATTGGGATAAAACAAATAATATTTATTCCTTATGGCTAGCAAGAGATTTAATTAAGGAAGATTTTATTTTAATGGAAGGAGATATATTTTTTGAGCATGATATTTTAGACTATGTCTTCAAAAATAGGGACAAAAACATTGCTTTTCTATCAAAATACCACCATGACATGTCTGGAACAGTTGTAGAAATAGATGAAAAAGGAAGCAAAGTAGCCTCTGGGACATTAGTTGAAGTAGAAGGCAGTAGGATAAAAAGATTGATTCCTAGCAGCGAGCAAGGAGCCGATTTTGATTATTCAAATAAATACAAGACAGTAAATATATATTATTTTACTTACGATTTTTATAAAAACTATTTTAAACCGAATTTAGACTTGTATATTAAGACGCATGGTGTGAAAAGCTATTATGAAATAATTTTGGGAGTATTAATATATCTCCACACTCCAAATATATATGGATATGTAATAGATAGAAGAAAGTGGTATGAAGTAGATACAGAAAATGATTTAGAAATGGCAAACTATTTATTTTCTAAAAAAGAGGAAAAAATAAAGAAATTGGAAAATTTATATGGAGGATATTGGAGATACGATTTTCTTGATTTCTGCTTTCTATTTAACTTATATTTCCCTCCTCCCCATTTTTACTCAAAATTAGCTAAAGAACTGCCATTTCTAATTAACAATTATCCATCCGCCCAACATAAAATTGCAGGTCTTTTAGCTCAATGGTATACAGATGATGGCTTTGTAAAAGAGAATATATTGGTTGGAAATGGCTCTTCAGAATTTATAAGGATATTTAATAGACACTTTATAAAAAAAGTAACTATACCTGTTCCATCATTCAATGAATATGAGGATTTAGATAAAAATCAAATCAATTATTTTATTTTACCACAAGATGATTTTAAAATAGATGTAGACGAATTTATAGAATCAACTACTAATTCTGGAAGTAATTTTGCAGTTATTGTTAATCCAAATAATCCCACCTCAGTTGCCATGAAAAAGGATGACATTGTAAAAATATTGGAAAATTTAAGACATTTAGACGGAATAATTGTTGATGAATCCTTTATTGATTTCACAGGTAATAGAAAGGAATATTCAGTTCAACCTCTAGTTAATAAGTTTAATAACTTAATTGTTTTAAGAAGTTTAAGCAAAGAGTTCGGCATTCCTGGATTAAGGTTAGGATACATTGTTACCTCTAATAAAGAAATAAAGAAAAAAGTTAAAAGATATCTTCCTATATGGAATATTAATTCAATTGCTGAAAGATTTTTAGAATTGTTTCCTAGATATCAAAGAGAATATGAAGAATCTATTAAAAAAATAATTAATGATAGAGAAACATTTTTTGCTAAATTAAAAGATATAAAAATGTTAAAACCTTATGAAGGAAAAGCCAATTTTATTTTCTGCAAAATTGTAAGCGAGAAAATAAATAGTATGCAATTAAGAAACAAGTTATTTACAGACTATAATATACTGATAAAAGATTGTTCAAACAAAACATCTTTAAATGATAAATTTGTTAGAATTGCTGTAAGAAAACAAAATGAAAATGATTTGCTTATTAATGCGTTAAAAGAAATTCAAGATGAAATAGGTGATTAAATGAAAGAAAATGTTATCTTAATAACAATGGATGCTGTAAGACCAGATAGACTAAGTTGTTATGGCTATAATAAGATAAAAACTAAAGGTATTGATGCTATTGCAAAAGAAGGAGTGTTATTTAAAAACTGTATTGCAACTTCCTGCCTTACTCCTGTTGCTCATGCATCAATTTTGTCTGGGAAAAATCCAGATAAAACAGGTGTGAGAGACCCATTTTGTACAGTAAAAACTACCTTAGTTTCAGAAATTCTAAAAAGGGAGGGATATAAAACAGCAGGATTTGTTGGTATTGATTTAATTGGATCTCGACATGGTTTCAATAAAGGTTTTGATTATTTTGATGAACCAACAGAAAAAGATGGTTTTCACAGAATGTGGTTTAGAGGCGATAAGCAAAAAATTAAAGCAACGCTAGGGAACTGGTGGATAGATAGAATGTTTAACTGGCTAAAAAAACATGCCGATGTTCCTTTTTTCATTTGGGGTCATTATTTTCATGTACATTTTTTAGCAGAAAAAGAATTATTATATTCGGGCAAGTTAAATCCCAATGAATTATATGATTATGCATATTATGATGCAAAAATAAAGTACATGGATGAACAACTTTTTCAACCTTTAGTCAAAACTTTAAAAAAATTAAATATTTGGGAAAATACCATCATTATTGTAACAAGTGACCACGGAGAAACGCTTGGAACAAAAAATCCTACTTGGAAAACTTTTTATTTTGATTATCCACAACATAAAACAATGTATGAATCGGATTTAAAAGTACCTCTTATAATAAAAAGTAAAAAATTAGAAAAAAAGGAAATTGATCATATGGTTAGATCAATAGACATAGTACCAACTCTTTTAGATTTATTAGATATTAAAATAGATGAAAATTTTGATGGGGTTAGTTTATTACCTTTGATAAAAGGGAAAAGATTTCCAGAACTAATTGCATATGCTGAGGAATTATTTAAAAATAGGGGGCCTGGCTCCATACAAGCTGTCAGAACTTCTAAATATAAGCTAATAAGAAATATTACAAAAAATGTAGAAGAATTTTATAACCTTGAAAAGGACCCACAGGAAAAAAATAATTTAATTAACAAAGCAAATTTTGAGGAAAAAAAGATTATAGAAGAATTTAGAAAAATAATGGATAAAATGTATGAAAGTTATGTTAGCAAAGTTGCCATTACAAAAGAAGAAAAAACAGAAAAAGAAAAGATAAAGATAAAAAAGGTATTACAAAAAATTAAAAGAACTGTATAAATTATGCCATATAAAAAGTTAAAAAGAAAAATTAATTACAAATAATA
>CAZDCH010000120.1:0-3764 GCA_964503915.1 uncultured Thermoplasmatales archaeon | reverse complement strand
ATCATTGTTATTAGTAATAGAAGGAGGATATGTTAATAAAGAAATTGTAGGAGGAGTAATATCTGCAGCAACAATTACTTGTCCATTTATTATTTCAACATCTGTTTCGCCCTGTATAACTGGATCTTCAATATTTACAAACGATGTTCCTTCATTTATTGCCATAAAGGTTAGAATAGCGAATGTTCCTTCTGCCACTGCATTTTCCGATGATGATGATGCAATAATATAGCTAATTGTTCCATTAATATTATCAATTTCACACATTCCATTTGGCTCTGGTATTAAATCATCCCACCAATATTCAAACATGCCCCCATTTTCAACACTTATTGCCTGTAAAATAGAAGGATTAAAAGAAATATTACAAACTGCAGCTGAAACAGGCTCATCTGAAGAAATATTTATTAGGAGAGTAAAAACATCTCCTATTCCAACCATTTTTTCTTCTGGATATATGTATATAGTTTTTCCAATGTTTGCAACAGATGCATTAACAAGGCTTACCAACGCCGCAAAAATAATTAATTTCCATTCCCATTTCATTTTAATCCTCCTTTACTAATGTATTACCTAATCATATTTAAATTTTCACTGTGTAAAAAAAATAAAAAGGGGCTAGCTTTTTGTTCTCTTTTTCCAGATTATAACAACTACTATTGCAATTATTATCAATGCAACAATTATTGCTACATATGGCAATATTTCGATTTTTGGTTTTATTACATTTACATAAATAATTTTCTCGCTTTCTTCCCCATCATCATCTTTAACAACAAGCTTTACAGTATAATTACCTTCTTTTTCATATACATGGGTTGGATTTTTTTCATAGCTTACATTTCCATCTCCAAAATTCCATGTATAATTTACTATAGAACCATCCTCATCTGTTGCAATTGCTTTGAATGAAATTTCTTCATTAACTTCTGGCTTTGTTGGTTCATAAGTTATACCAACGCTTGGTGGAACATTTGCTACTGTAATTTGCTTTATCATTTCATCTGTTTTTCCTTTATCATCTCTTACAACCAATTTTACAGTATATATTCCATCATCTGCATACCTATGAATAACTATTTCCCCATATGAAATATTTCCATCTCCAAAATACCATGTATAGTTTAGGCTGGCTCCTTCTGGGTCATAGCTGGCGGATGCGTTGAATATAATATCTTCTACATCTGTTGGTTCCTCTGGCATATAACTAAAACTAGCAATAGGTGGCTTGTTCTTTAATATTTTAAAGGTTTTTGTGTTCCAAGGTTCAACATTTCCCAATTTATCTATAGCTCTATATTCTATTTTATGTTCTCCTTCAGAAGTAACTTTTGGGAGCGTGCCTTTATTTCCAATAATGGTTTGCACATCTCCATTATCAAGCTTATATTCTATTCTTTCTACTCCTGATGCACCATCTGTAGCAATTAATGTAATTGTTACATCAGTAGTATATACTCCTTTTTCTTTATCATAATTTCCTGCTAAGCTACAAACAGTTGTTGGAGGTGTATCATCTACATATAATGTTTCGTTATCTATAACAGTATTTCCTAAATTATCAATTGCTTTTGCTTCTAAATAATGCTTTCCTTCTCCAGATATAGTAAAGTTGCTTGTATAATTATACCAAGTGCTCCATTCATAATACCATATTCTATATTTCAAAGCGTATAAGCCAGCTATATCATCTTCAGCAGTCAAATTAATTTCTGTTGAAGATTTAATATAATTATTATATTTTGGAATTCCTATTGTTTTTTCTAGAACTGGAGGAGTATTATCAACTATAATGCTAATATTGCCAACTGACCATCTATTATTTAATATATCTTCTACCCATATGCTCAATATATAATTTCCTTCTTCACTTATATTTAAAGTAACATTTTTATTGCTTTCTCCTTGTTTATATATTCCTGTTTTATTCCATATTGTCCAATGAATGGTAAATAAGCCTACTTTACATATTCCTTTATCGCTCGCATTTAAATAAATAAGAGTTGAATAGTTGATATAAACATTACCATCTTTAATATATCTTGGCTGCCCAATTTCTATGCTGATGTTGGGCGGAGTATTATCAACATAAAATGTTTCATTGTCTATTGGCAATTTATTTCCTAATATATCTTCTACCCATATGCTCAATATATGCTCACATTCTTGGCTTATATTTAAAGTAACATTTTTATTGCTTTCTCCTTGTTTATATATTCCTGTTTCATTCCATATTGTCCAATGAATAATAAATAAGCCTACCCCTTCATCGCTTGCATTTAAATAAATTGGTGTTTCATATGAAATATAATTTCCATATTTTGGCTGTCCAACTTCCTTTATTAATATTGGAGGAGTATTATCTAATGTTGCCAACAAGAAGCTAGTATTTTCATTTTCAATAAAATCAACAGCTCTAAATGCAATTAAATATTCTTTCTCTGGAGGTATAATTGGCAATATGGTGAAATTCTCTTCTATAACGAAAATTGTTGAAGTATTCGCAATTATAGGCTCTCCTTCTGTTGCAAACATGTTTTGGGCAAGATATGTTGTTAATCCAAAAGTTATATTTACTGGCTGATTTGTTTCTGCATCAATTAATTTATAGAATCTATAGGTTGAATTGAAAATCACAAAAGCCAGCTCTTCTGGCAAGCCACCAGTTAAATTATACAAACCAAATGATAGATAATATGTCTCATTATCCTTTGTAAATTTCCATATTGTAACATGTTCTTCCCATAAAGTGCCATTAGTCAAATTGTATATATATGCCCACTCTTCTGAGTAATTGGAAGGAGGTATTCCAGTATAATTCTTATAATCATAAAATATTCCATAAAGGAATTGTTTCGTTTCATGATCAACAATAACCAGCATTGCTTCTGCCAAATATTTTTCAATTATTGTAGCATTTATTAAAACTGGCGTTTTAATGTATGAAATGTTATCAACTATTGCAAATGGATAAATGCTAGTTATATTTACTACAGGAGGAGTATCATCTACATATAATGTTATATTGTTTATGCTTTCATTATTTCCTAGATTATCTATGCTATAGAATTCTATATAATATTCTCCTTCAGATAAATTGAAAGTTACATTTGTATAAGAAATATATTCAATTCCGTTTATTATATAATGAATTTCTTTTACTCCTGCTTTAACATCTGTTGCATTTAAATAAATAATAGTAGATGATTTTATGTAGTTATTATAAGATGGCTTTCCTATAGATATGTTAGTAATAGGAGGAGTATCATCTACATATAATGTTATATTGTTTATGCTTTCATTATTTCCTAGATTATCTATGCTATAGAATTGTAAATAATGCAAACATTCTTGGCTTATGTTAAATGGCATGATATATTCATACCATTGACTCCAAGTACCATTCCATATCCTATAATAAGTTTTGTTTACTCCTGATTTATCATCTGTTGCATTTAAATAAATTGTTGTTGTAGTTTTTATCCATTCATTGGTTCCATCTGTATAATATGGTGTGCCGAATTCAATTGTAGTTGTTGGAGGAGTATCATCTACATATACATCTTTTGAATTTGTAGGTTCTGTATTTCCAAGATTATCTATAGAATACCATTGTATGGTATGTAAGCATTGGGTTGGAATGGAAAATGTTGCTTTATCTCCAGAAACATTATACCATGTTACTCCATCATAACAATAATGAATTTCTTTTACTCCTGATTTATCATCTGTTGCATTTAAATAAATTGTTGTTGTAGTTTTTA
>CAZDCH010000119.1:0-3959 GCA_964503915.1 uncultured Thermoplasmatales archaeon | reverse complement strand
TAAATTCTGGAGAAATAAAAACAATTTATTTAAAAACGAAGATAAAAAGCCCGTTACCAAATGGAACAATACTTAAAAATTTTGTTAACGTAACATGTAATGAAGGAGCATATGATGAAACATGGGATAACACAACAATACTTGCATGGCCAATTTTAAACATTGAAAAAATAGATGCGCCCGACCCAATAGATGCGGGAGGTATAATTACATATTACATAAATATTTCAAATAGTGGAAATGCAAATGCAACTGGCGTTATAGTTATTGATGATTATGATGAAAGCCTTATTACTATTATTGATACAGATGGAGGAATAGATGATGGAGATAAAATAATATGGAACAATATTTTAATTCAAGCTAACGAAAGCATACATTTTACAATAACTGCTTCTTTAAGAGAGCAAGCAATTGAAGGAACAAACATTTCCAATTTTGTTAATGTAACATGTAATGAAGGAGCATATGATGAAGATGAAGCTTATACATTGGTTAAATCTGAGCCTCCTTGGACCCGAAAGATATTCAATGGATTGGTAATCAATGTTACAATATGGACTGTCGATGGAAGTTACATTATTCATTATATACCTACTAACACAACTATTGATTTAGTAGCAAATGATAATGGTTCAGGAGTAAATGTTACATATTATAGGATATTCAGGTGGGATGATAAATGGGTATTGCTTTTTGATTGGGAAAAATATGGAATATGGAATGATTCTTTACCATATTATCCAATTAACTTAGCAGAGTTAGGAATATTGTATAATTTTTCTCCATGCGGAAAATATGAAATAGAATTTTATAGTATTGATAATGCAGGAAATGTTGAAGGACCAAAATGGAATGATGTATTTGTTGATTGTATCTCGCCACTTTCATTTATAGAAGTTGAAACAAAGGATATGGAAATAGATGTTTATGTAAATGCAAGTGACGTTGGAATTGGAATTAATAAAATAGAACTTTACTATAGATATAGCCAGGATAATGAGAGTTGGGGAAATTGGATTTTATATGATGTAAAAACTGTTGAAAGAAGCAAAACAATAAACTTAACATGGAAATTTACGGCAGAAAATTACGGCTATTACCAATTCTATAGCATTGCATACGATGAAATTGGAAATCATGAAGAATTGTTGCAAACACCAAAAGCAATTTGTAAGATTAGAAACCCAGCAGATGTGAATGATGATGGCTTAGTCAATGTAGATGATGTTTATCTTGTTATATTACATTGGATGCAAACTCCTGAAGACGAAAATTGGCTACCACAAGCAGATGTAAATGGCGATGAAATAATAGACGTATATGATATATTAGAAATAATAAATAATTGGAGTGATTAAATGAGAAAATTAATGATTTTGCTAATTAGCCTTATATCAATTTTACAGGGTTGTTTGCAAGCAACAAAGAATATTGAAGGGAAAAAAGTTTTAATAATCATTGCTCCAAATAATTTTAATTACAAAGAATTTTCTAATGTTAAAAATGTTTTACAATCTGCAGGAGCAAAAATTATTGTTGCCTCAAAAACTGATGAAGCTATTGGCGAGGGCGGTGAAAAAGTTGTTGTTGATGTAAATCTATCTGCTATTGGAATAAAAATTGAAAGGGAGTGGTTGAATTTAACCCATTATGATGCTTTCATACTTATAGGGGGAGAAGGAGCCAAAACTTTTTTTGATGAAGAAGTTGATAAAGCAGATAAAATTGTTTCAAGTATTGTAAAATTTGGTTTTGAAAATAAATTAATTGCTGCTATTGGAACAGCTCCACCAATTATAACAAATTCGTTGCCACAGAATTTTTTAGAAAATTTAAGCATGACTTGTCACCCATTGCAAAAGGAAAATTTAACGGGAGTAAATTATGTAGAAGAAGGAATTGTTATTTGTAAAAGCGTAATTACTGCAATGGATGAGAGCTATTCGACAGAATTTGCAAATAAGATAATTGAAATGCTCAAATAAATTTAAAAATAAAAAATAATAATATATACTATGAAAAAAAATGGGATAATATTCCTATGCTTTTTTCTGATTTTTGTTATACCTGAAAATATTGGTGAGGTTAAAAAAATAGAATTTAAGGAAATGGACATTTCTTATGTAAATTCTTCAAATGGTTTACCAATGATTGGTCAATGGCCATATGTGACTAGAATAGGAGATATAAATGAAGATGGATATTTAGATATTATAAGGCTAAGAGGTCATGATGATTTTGAGCCAGAAGACCAAGGTTTTCAGATATGGCTTGGAGATGGAAAAGGAAATTGGACTAAAGCAAATATACCTAATGGAAACTTCGGTTATGGAGGAACTGCAATAGGCGATTTCAATAATGATGGACATTTAGATGCTGCATATGGAGTTCATCATAATAGAAGCTACCCCTTAATTGGGGCATGGGCTGGAAATGGAGGAATTAATTTTACTGAATGTTCAGATGGACTAGCAACAGATGGGGAAATATATGGAATGGCTCCTATCGATTTTGGAGATTTTAATAATGATGGATGGCTTGATATAGGAGTAGCATCTTTTGGTGGAGGAAATGGAATAAGAGCATATCAAAATATTAATGGTAAAAGTTGGCTTTCTAAATCAAATGGATTGCCTCATAATGATGTTGCACCAAATGTTGGAAATTGGCTTATTTGGGCAGATATTAATAGAGATGGAAATTTGGATATTATAATAAATACTGAAATAACTGCAACAGATGAAGAGCATTTAATATGGCTTGGAGATGGAAAAGGAAATTGGACTGCAAATGATTTTGGGCTAGAGCCTGTATATTTATTTGGAAGTTATGGCTTGGACGTTGGAGATATAAATAATGATGGATGGCTTGATATTGCATTTATTGAACCTATACAAAATGGTTGGTATGTTCCAGTAGTATATGCATTTAATGGAAGTGGATGGAAAAAAGCATCAAATGGATTACCAAATTCATCAAATTATCCAGAAGTAACATTTGGTCCTTTAGCATTTGGAGATTTGAACAATGATGGCAACTTGGATTTAGTTGCTTTGGAAGGATATGTTACTGGAGAATGGCCTTATAATGAAGAATGGACAACAATCCATGCTTGGCTTGGAGATGGAAAAGGAAATTGGACTGAAATTGAAGAAATAGATAGCAACATACCAGGATGGCCCCAATCTGTAACTTTAGCAGATATTGATCATAATAATTATTTAGATATTATCATAACATCTGATAGGGATGATTACGAGCCGGGCGGAATAAGGGTATATAGGAATACAAAACCTGCAAATGAGCTCAACATTACAATTAGGCAGCCACTAGGTGGAGAAGTTTTTGTTGGGTATGGAGTTAGAATAATAAAATGGACATCTTCTATTCCAAACGGAACTGCTAAAGTTACCTTACAATATTCTATCAATGGCAAAGCATCTTGGCATAATATAGTAGAGAATATAACAGATAGTAATTATTATCAATGGATAGTTCCAAATGTTAATACGACTAATGCATATATAAGGGCTATTATTTACTGGAATAATCAAAGCTGTTTTGCAACTAATCCGAGACCATTCACAATAATTAAGGGGATAGATAAAACCCCACCTTCCATCGAAAATATTTCAGTGAGGCCACATATTCAAATAGTTAATAAACCTGTAAATATTTCCTGCAATGTGATAGATAATGCTGGTATAGAGGAAGTTAAATTAATAATTGAAAATCCCAATGCAGAGATAATGAATGTAAGTATGTATAGCACGGGAAATTTTTATTATTACAATTCTACCTATTCAATAATAGGAAATTATTCTTTTAAGATATGGGCTAAAGATATAAATGGCAATAAAGCTATATCTGATGAATTTCATTTTAAAATAATGGGACTAGAATTTAATTTTTCATTGCGAGAAGGCTGGAATTTAATCACTATTCCATGTAAATGC
>CAZDCH010000118.1:0-3989 GCA_964503915.1 uncultured Thermoplasmatales archaeon | reverse complement strand
CAATTTAAAAATTTCATTTTCAATCTCCCTTTTAATTTCCATATGTTCTCTTCTTATCTCTTCCCAAAAATTAATCGGCTTTATAAAATCTGGGCCCAAAAATTCTGCAATTTTTTCTGCTATTTCAATGCTAGCACCTTCTCCACTTTCATACATCCTAATCATTCTTCTCGATACTCCAGCTACTCTTGCAAGCTGTCCAATAGAAATGCCTTTTTCAATTCTTGTTTTCCTTAATACTTCTCCATCAATATTTACATAAAGGCCGCCTGGAGCGGCATATATAAATGGCAATATGCCTTGCAAATAATTTTCTAAAGTTGAATAAGTTATAATAGGGACTCCATAACGGAAATATACAACATCATCATCGAGAAATGAAGAACACGTTCTCCTTCCAACTACAATTGGAATAGCATCTAAAAATTTTGCTATAGAAATCAATTCATTTGCAACTTCTTCATTTAATGCATCAATATTATTTAGAATTTTAAAAATAAAAAGTAAGTTATCTTTCCTTGCAATAAAATCGAAGCTACTTGGACGAATTTTACAAATATTGCTACAGTAAAATCCTGCTTTTATAAGCAATTTCCTTGTTTCTTCAAGCAATTCATCTTTTTTCATCAAAATCATATACCTCTTTCCTATATAAAAATTTAATGTGGGTTGGAATAGATGATACAGATTCATTAGAAGGAGGCTGCACAACTTATGTTGTAGTAGAGTTGATTAAGGAAATGCCTTATGACTTAATAGGCTTTCCCAGATTAGTTAGGCTAAATCCAAATATTCCATGGAAAACTAGAGGCAATGGAGCAGTAGCTTTGCGTGTTGGAATTGGAAAAGGAGAAAAATTTGAAATTGGAAGAATAAATAATAAAAAAATTTATTGTTATTCTTCCATAAAAAAGGATGTTAATCCAAAAGAAATTTTTAAGATTGTTAAAAAAGTTTTAATAGAAAATTCAATGGAAGAAGCTGACCCATCTTTTGTAATAAGCAAGAAAAAGCTTCCTTATTGGATATATAAAAAAGGTGTAAGAGGCATATTAAAAAGGGAGGAAGTTGAAAATGAATTAAGAAATGCAATATATTACTATTATAAGAAAGGCAGGGGAATATTAGGAGCTTCAGCAGCAATAGCATGGAAACCAAAAGATAGAACATATGAACTAATTACTTATACTTATGAAAAAAAATGGATTGATAAGGAAAGCGTTATAAAAATGGATAAAATTTGCAAATCAACTTTCAATAATTATGATTATGAAAATGATTACATAGCAATATTTCCAAAAGCAAATTCTCCTGTTTTCTTTGGAATTAGAGGAGATGATTGGGTAGAGTTGAAAAAAGCTATGAAATTAATTAAATCTTCTCCATACAATAAATGGATTATATTTGAAACAAATCAAGCTACTGATGAACATTTACAAAGGAAAAAGAAAATTAAAGATATTAGGCCATATGAATCTGTTATTGTTAAAGGAGTTGTAAAAAAGGAGCCTAGAAATATTAAGGGTGGACATGTCATATTTTCAATATATGATGGAAATGAAATAGATTGTGCTGCTTATGAGCCAACAAAGCAGTTTCGCAACATAATAAGGCAATTGAAGCAAGGGGATAAAGTTATAGTATATGGGGGAGTAAGAAAGAAGCCTTTTACAATAAATTTGGAGAAAATAGAAATAAAAAAACTTATTGATGTATATGAAAAAATAGAAAATCCAATTTGCAAAAATTGTAAAAAACATATGAAATCAATGGGTAAAGGAAAAGGTTATCGCTGCCCAAAATGTGGGGCAAGAGCCAAAAAAGCAAAATATGCTAAAATAGAAAGGAAAATAAAAGAAGGATTATATGAAGTTCCAATTATTGCAATGCGCCATTTAGCAAAGCCAATAAAAAGAATGAAGGAGAATTGTTTACCATAAATTATTTATCTGAATTTCTAATAAAGGAGTGTGAAAATGAAATTAAAAATTATAATAGCTTTACTTCTTCTTTTACCTATAATAAATGCTCAAACAAAGCCAGATATATACATAAAAGATGTAAAAATTTTTCCAGAAGAGCTATATGAAGGAGACCAAGTAAAAATAAGTTTTATTGTTGGAAATTCTGGCAATAAAGCAGAAAATATTGAGATTGCCCTATTTGTCGATAATAGAACAAAAGCAGTTGATGATGAAACTATAGATAAATTGGAATATAATGAGGAAAGAGAAATTACATTATATTGGATAGCTGTTGAAGGAAAACATACTTTATACATATTTGCTGATTATAATGGGAAAATTGAAGAGGAAAATGAAGATAATAATTTTATTAGTATTGAAATTTATGTTAAAAAACCTGTTTATCCACTTTTCCCTCCCTCCCCATATAACGCAACATGGTGGGATAGTAGATGGCATTATAGAGTTCCTTTAACTGCATCTATGATAGGAGAAAGAGAAGAATTTTCATTTACAAATAAAATGGTATATTGTAATATCAATTTTTCCTATCTTATGGATAAAATTTCATATGACCAAGCAGGGAGTTTTGCAAAAAGAACTTTTTATCCAGATTCAGTTAGGATAATAGAATATAAATTAGATAATAATACATGGATACCATTTAGAAATGTTGGAAGAGAAATAATATTTAATGATGACTATGATGCTTCAGAAAATGCAAATGTAACCTTAATTTGGGTTATGGAAGATTCTATTTTGCCTCACGAAAGAAGATATTATTATGTATATTGGGATACTGTTGAAAATGGTTATAAGGGCGGCGAGTTTGGAAAAATATATTCTGGAATAAAAAATGGAGAGTTTGAAAGTAAAACAAATCATTGGAAAAATGTTACGGAAGGAGCAATAAAATGGAAGATTGGCTATGCTGAAGATCCGATTGAACATGACCAATGTTATAGAATATATGCAAAAGGATTATATGGAAAAGGCCTTGCATGGCTTCCAAGTTATGCAAAGGTATATCAAAATTTTAGAGTTCCAGATGAAGGAGAAACATATTATATTTTACATGCCGAAATATATGTTTATTCGAGTTTGAAATGGATTGAATGGAGTATATTATTAGATGGGCAATCAATACAAAGTGGGTATTCAACAGGCGGATGGATTAAAATTAGCAAAAATATAACAAACTATTTAAAGGGAAAAGATTATGTTACGCTATCATTCAAAATTGAAATAACACAATCGTATTTTTCAATGGAACAATATGAAGTATATGCATATTTAGATAGTTTTTGGATAGAAACACCAAATATATTTGTTGATTTATATAGAAATGAAACTCATGGATGGTGGGCAAACGTTAAAGGAATTACTAATTATATTGCTGGAGTTGAAGGAAAAAACATTATAAAAAGAATTGATGTAGAAAGCTCAGCATATCCAAAAGAAGTTGTTGCAAATTTATATTCTCCAAAATCAAAATTGGTAAAAGTTTCTATGCCATTTCCAGACCCTAGTTTTGAAGAAGAAAAGTATACGTATCTTTTCCGTTCAGATGAACAAACAACTTTTGCAAAATTGCAAGAAAGCATTGTTCACAGTGGAAATAAAGCTATTGAGCTAAGACTTCAAAATTATGAGGGAAAATGGGAATTTGAAAAAGAAAAAGTTAAAGAAAAAGACATGGCTGGCTTCAGGCAGAATATTACATATGGTATATCTCTTTCTAATCTTCCTTCTCTTTATTTTTGGTATAGTATTGAAAAATTTTCCCAATTTAGCTATTTAAATTATACTCTCCTTACTGTAGGAACAAAGCCAAAATTCATCAATATTTTCCTTTCAGATTTAAATACAGATGGAGAATGGCATAAATATGAAATAGATGAATCAACGATAAATTCTTGGAGAAAAAGTGGAGGGAAAGTCGTTGGGATAGAAATTAAGCTTTTTGCTGGAGAAGAAGGAGCTGAGAATACTATATATATTGATGATTTGGGGTATTCCTTCATG
>CAZDCH010000117.1:0-4261 GCA_964503915.1 uncultured Thermoplasmatales archaeon | reverse complement strand
TATTGATTATTGGCTTAAATGTCCTCCAATCTCCTGTTTTATTTTCAATAAATGAGCCAATGCCAACTAAGCCTGCTTCCGTTTGCATTGTTGCAATTGCTCCTCCTATAGGCATTTCCTCTACAGTAGGCAACCATTTTTTTCTTGGGTTAAATTTTTTTCCTCCTTTTGCAATGCCTACTAATGTCTTTTCATATGCTGTTCTTGCTGCCAATGCATTTTTTTCTCCCGCTTCTTTGCCAAGCCTGGCTCCAAATTTTTCTATAATGGCTTTTTCAATTGATTCGATGCTAACTTTTCCAGTTGCTTTTGCTATCGCCCCCAATATAGCTGTATTTGTTATTGGTCTACCTAAAATTTCTAAGGCAATAGAAGTTGCATCAACTGTGGCACATTTTACTGGCTTTGATAATTCAACTTCTTCAGGCTTTTTTGATGTATTGATTATTACCATTCCATCTTCCTTTAATCCTTCTAAAACATCTTCAGTTTCAATTAAAGTTTCATCTAAAACAACAACATAATCTGGCTTATAAACTTGCGTTTTTATTCTAATCTTTTTATCATCTACTCTTGTAAAAGCTTTTACAGGAGCCCCTCTTCTTTCTGCTCCAAAAAAAGGAAAGCTTACTGCATATTTTCCTTCCAAGAAAGCAGCTAAAGCATAAGCTTCTGCAGCCATTCTTCCCCCTTGTCCTCCTCTACCATGAAATCTTATTTCATACATATGGCTTGTAATAATAAATACAATATTAATGTTATGCTTATTGGCGTTGATGACATGTTAAAGCTTGTGGGTATATAGGAAATTTTGTTGATTTATTTGCTGATGCGATAGTAATCATTACTTACGTGCAAACCCTATATCCTCTGTTTCATTTGTCTTATGCCATAATATATAAAATTATTCTATGTAAATTATCCTATATACAATCCTCCTGTAACCAATATCACTTCTCCAGTTATATAATTAGATAAATCGCTTGCTAAAAATAAACAAACATTTGCAACATCTGTAGGAAATCCCAATCTCTTCAATGGAATTTCTTCCATCCTTTTTCTTCTTTGCTCTTCTGTATAGCTTGCTATTAAATCAGTATCTATTGTTCCTGGAGCAATTGCATTAACATTTATTTTTTTCTCTGCCAATTCTAAAGCCAAGCTTTTCATAAAGCCTAATATGCCAGCTTTGCTGGCTGCATAATCTGCTCCATGGGCTGAGCCTTTTAATGCAAGCTGAGAAGAAATGAATATAATTTTCCCTCCTTTTGGAATATAAGGTAAAGCATTTTTACACATATTAAAACAAGATTTCAAATTTATTTCAATAGTTTCGTCCCACTGCTTTTCATCTAATTCATCAAATTTATTTCTTTTATATATACCAGCATTATTGACAAGGATATCAATTTTTCCAGCTACATCAACAAATCTTTCAACAATTTTTCTTGCTTCATTGAATTTCCCAACATTTCCCTGTAATAAAATTCCATCTGAATATTTCTTAACTTCCATCAATACTTCTTTTGCTTTTTCATATCTTTTAAGAAAATTTATTCCAACAAAAGCTCCATGCTCAGCAAACTTTATTGCTATTGCTTTTCCAATCCCCCTACTAGCTCCAGTTACTATAGCTTTCTTTCCACTTATCATTTAAGCCTTTTATACATTTTAACAACAGCTTCAACAGCTTGCTTAGCTCTATCTATACGCTCTTCAGCTTGCAATCTTGTCATTCCTGGGCCTGTAATTCCTAAGCCAACTGGCTTTTCATATTGAACAGCCAAATCAACAATTTTACGAGCTGCTTGTTGCATAACAACTTCATCATGCTCAGTTTCTCCTTCTATAACAGCTCCCAATGCAACAACTCCATCTATATTCATATCTTGTAAAAGCATTTTTATTGCAAGAGGCATATCAAAGACGCCAGGCACTTTTATAACCTTTTCAACTTTTGCTCCCAAAAATTCAGCATGTTCTTTTGCCCTTTCCAGCATCATCATTGTAATATCATAATGAAATTCAGAAACAACAATGCCTATTTTTATTTCCTCGTTTTTCCTCATGATTTGTTATGAATTTTGATTATATTTATTTTTGGTTTCAAGATTTTGCGTATAGACAATTGAACACTAAGCTTTATAATTTATCAAATTTCCTCAAAACATCTTTTGGGTTTTTCCCAAATATTAAAATCATTGGTTCTTTTCCAATATCTCCTTTATGATATATAACATCTGGTACCTTCTTTATTCTTTTTATTGCTTTTTCAATTCCCCAAGGAATTGTAGCTCCTTCTATTTTCCTTATTTTTTCTGGCTCTTCCATTCTATCATAAAAGGAAACAGAAAATTCTTTCATCAATTTTTTAATAAATTTTTCATCATATCTAATATTCATTACAGCTCTAGTATTGCTATCAAATTCCATTATTTTTAATATTGCTCTCGCCAAATGGCTTGAAGAGCCAAATTTTACTTTTCCAGCTATTGCTTTTTTTCCTGCCCTTACAATCCTTCCTTCTATTGCAACAACATCTTCTATTTTCCTTGCATTTGGCAAAGCGTAAGCAAAATTCATTCCAACTTCAGGAATAAAATCAACAATATTTTTGCTTAAGATCTCATCTACTGCATTGCTCAACTCAACATATGCTTTCCATTTTTCTGCTTGTATGGAAAGCCATGCAATAGGATTTACTGGACAATGACCATGTCCTATTCTATTTCCATATTCAATTGCTATTGAAATAAAATCCTTTGATATTTTAACAGCTTCTTTCAATTCATATCCTTTTGCTAAATTCGCTGCTATAGCAGCAGAAAAACTGCATCCAGTTCCATGAGTACATCCTTTTATCTTTTTTCCTTTATATTCAATAAATTTTCCCTTATAATAAAGTAAATCGTTTGCTTCCTTGCCTATATGACCTCCTTTTATTATAACTGCATTTGCCCCTAACTTTACAATTTCTTTAGCTGCTCTTTTTGCATCATCTTTTTTATTTATTTTTATTCCACTTATTACTTCAGCTTCTTGTTTGTTTGGTGTTATAACATATGATATTGGAATAATGTAATTAATAAGGCTATCTATTGCATCTTTCTTTAATAAATGTGCTCCGCTTTTAGCAACCATAACAGGATCAACAACAATTGGAAAATCATATTTCTGCAATGTTTTTGCTACAACTTTAATTACTCTTTCATTACTTAGCATTCCTGTTTTACAAGCATCTACGCCAATATCTTCAACAACACATTCTATTTGCTTTTTAATAATATAGTTTGGCAAATCATATATTTCTGCAACTTCTAAAGTATTTTGAGCTGTAATAGAAGTTATTGCAGTCATCCCATAAACACCAAAAGCTGAAAATGTTTTCAAATCCGCTTGAATGCCAGCCCCCCCTCCACTATCGCTTCCAGCAATAGTTAATGCTTTTCTTTCCATATTAATTAAATCAATATTATAGAAAAATTTTTGGGAGGAAAGCATGCCTATTAATTAAAATGTAAATTAAAAACACGAGAATGAAAGTAGGTATTGAAGAACCGATTAAATAACCAGTTGAAGAAAATAAAGGTATTTTATATCCAAATAATCCTTCAAAAGCAAGTAATATGTAAAAAATGAAGCCAATTAGCCATATTATTATAGATTTATAATTGATTTCCACTTCTTTACTCTTTATAAAGAAATAATCTGCGATCATAATTGCAGCTAATGAAACAAAAGCCCCTCCTATCAACAATAAAAAACTTTCATATTTTTCCATTGGAAATAAAATTGCTAAAATGGTTCCAAAAATTCCAACTATCAAAATTTGTTTTCTTGCGCTAGCTTTTGGAAAAATGTTTTTAAAGGTTATTGAAGCTGAATATACATCTAAAAAAGTTGTTGTAACTGTTGAAAAAATTATAATTAACATGGCAGGAATTCCCACACCATATGAAGCAATTATTTCAATTGGGTCTGCTTTTCCAATTGCTGCATTTGTTAAACTGCCTATAAAATAGAATAAACTACTTGAAATAAAGTAGCCAATAAATGTTCCCCAAAATGCGTCTTTCCTTTCCTTACTAAACCTAGTATAATCTGCAATTAAAGGAGCCCAAGATAATGGCATGGCAATAACTAAATCTAATGCTAACATAATTCCAATTTCCTTTGTTGGCTTATATCCAAACAATTCTTCTATTGAAAATTTCTTTAAAGTAACATAAGTAAGCCATATGCTCAACAACAGCAAAAGCAA
>CAZDCH010000116.1:0-4270 GCA_964503915.1 uncultured Thermoplasmatales archaeon | reverse complement strand
AAAATAAAGGGAGGGAATTATAAATTAGATGTAGGAACTGCTGGAAGCATAACTCTTGTTCTACAAGCTTGTTTATTGCCATCTTTATTTGCTGAAAATGAAACATATTTGAGGATAAAAGGAGGAACTGACGTAAGATGGGCCCCGCCTTGGGATTATTTCAAAAATGTTTTTGTCCCATTAATAAGAAAAATGGGTATAGAAATTGAAGCAAAATTGATTAGGAGAGGATATTATCCAGTTGGAAATGGAGAAGTTGAAGTTAAAATTAAGCCTTGTCAAAAATTAAGGAAGATAGAATTTATCGAGAAAATTGATAGGATAGAAGGAATTATAAATATTTCAAATTTACCAATTGAAATCGCTGAAAGAATAAAAAAAGCAGCAGAAAATGAAATAAAGCATGTTGAAAATAAGGTGAAATATTCTAATATAAGAATTGAAAAATTTAAAGCTGATTGTCCTGGAGTTGGAATAGTTTTATGGACAAGAGAAAAAATTTTGGGAGCAGATTGTCTGGGAGAAAAAGGGAAGCCAGCAGAAATGGTTGGGAGAGAAGCTGGAGGAAAATTAATAAAGGAAATAAATGCAAATGTTGATTTAGATGAAAAAGCTGTTGATCAGCTTTTGCCATATATGGCGATTGCAAATGAAAAATGTTATTTTGTATGCAAGCATTTGAGTAAGCATGCATCAACAGAAATGTGGCTCATCAAAAAATTTATTGATGTAGATTTTGAAATTAAAGAGAATAAAGTTTATGAAATAAAAGTTATTCCAAAATTATGAGAATAGCCCATATCTCTGATTTGCATATAACTGGAAGTAATTTTGTTAAAGAATGGGGAGAAAACTTAATAAAAATTTTAAATGATATGAAACCAGATATTGTTGTAATTACGGGAGATTTGACAGATGATGGATATATACATGAATATGAAACAGTAGAAAAATATATTAATAGAATAAATGCTAGAAAAATTATTTTGCCTGGAAATCATGATGCTCGAAATAAAGGATATGAAATTTTTGAAGAAATTTTTGGAACTCGCTATCCCTTTTTTGAGAATGATGAAATATGTATTTTAGGAATAGATTCGAGTGAACCTGATATTGATGATGGACATATAGGAAGAGAAAATTATCCATTAATAAAAGAAAAATTCAAAAACAATAATAAAATAAAAATACTCGCTTTACACCATCATCTAATTCCAATACCAGGGACAGGTAGGGAAAGAAATATTCCAATAGATGCTGGAGATGTTTTAAATTTATGCATCGAATTAAAAATAAATTTTGTTTTGTCTGGTCATAAGCATTTACCATGGATTTGGAAATTGGAAAATACTTTTTTTATAACAGCGGGAACTGCTTGCTCTCGCCGTTTAAAGGGGAAATCATATCCTTCTTTTAATTTGGTTGAAATAAGGGATGATATTATAAAAATAAATGAAATAAATGTTAAAAATGGGAATATTGAAAAGCTAATGGAAAATAGGTTAAAAAATTTGCATTACAACCATTACAATAAGAAAAAGTAAAGCAGCATACATTATATAAATATACATTTTCCTTCTCTTAATAAAATTTTCATATTCCTTTTTACATTTCTCACTACAAACTACTTCTCCATATTTAATTGCTTTCCCACATATCTGACAATGACTATGTTGGGGTATCATTTAATCATCTCAATCATCTTAATCATCTCAACTAATTTCAATTATTGTCCCATTAAATTTTTTTCCATATATAGCATTTTCTAATTGTTTCAAATCTTTTCCATTTAGAACTACTGCCCTGATTTTTTCCTTTTTAATAATTTTACATGCTATTGCATCTACAACTATTTTTTCTCCAGCCTTCTTCCATTTATTACCAACAATTTTGATTAAATCATCTATTTTTATTTTATCAAATTTTTTTGCATTTCTATATTTCTTTGGATCTTTATCATATATTCCATCAACATCTGTTGCAATAACCAATAAATCTGCTTTCACTTTTTTTGCAAGCATCGCCGCCACAGCATCTGTTGAATGGCCGGGAGTTGTTCCTCCCATTATTACTGGCGGCTGCATTGTGCTTGCTTTTTTTACTGTATATGGTATTGTTTTTTTAAAAAATGAGGCAAGTAAAAAAGCATTTAAGCGAGTTGCTGCAATTCCTATTTTATCTAAAAATCTTTCATCATTGCAAAATTTCCTTGCCACTTTAATATAATTTTTTGCTATTTTTCCGCCGCCTACAACAACATACAAATCGATTTTCTTTGATGTTTTCTTTATAAAATCTGCTACTTTTTCTAAAAAATCATCTTTTGGAGTAATTAAAGAACCACCTAATGAAATAACAACTTTCATGATTTTTATTAAAAAGATTTTATAAACATTTTTTATTTTCATCTCATGCGCATATATTCAATAAAGAAGGGGCACAATCCAGATATAAATGCTTTAATAAAAAAATATTTTGGAGTAGAAGGAGATGCTTCAAAGGGCATAAAATTTGAAGAAAAGGGTATAGGAAAAATATACATAAAAAGAGAGGGAAAAAATTTAATTGTAGATATTACTCCTCCTGAAAAAATTGAAGCAAGTTATGAAATAATAAGGAAATGGAATGATTTTTTATTTGAAGCAACAGGAAGGACAGCTAAGGAGAGGAAAAAATTGCTGGAAAAGGAAGTAAGAGAATGAATTGGCTAACTTTATTATGTATAGCCATTATTTTGCTTTGGGGCTTATGGGCTTTTTTATTTAAAATTGGGGCAGATGAAATTGGATTAAAAAATGCGCTATTTTATGCTTATTTAACAGGAATAGTAGTAAGCTTTGGAATAATAGCTTATTCTTTTCCTCAGAAAATTGAAATAGGAAAAGGAGTTATTTTTATTTTTTTAGCTACTTTAGTGGGATTTGCAGGAACAATTTTATGGTATTTTGTTCTAGAAAAGTATAAAGCAAGCATTGTCACATCTTTTACCGCTTTATATCCTGTTGTTACTGTTTTATTAAGCATTTTAATTTTAAAGGAAAAAATATCTTTACAAAATGCAATTGGCATCATATTTGCTCTAATAGCTGGCATTTTGCTATCATTATAAATGTTCGATTAGAATTTTAAATGCTAATGCTATTAAAATTATTCCTCCTATAATTTCTGGCTTTCTTAACTTTATTTTCCCTGCTATTAAAAAACCTATTAAACAAATAAAAAAAGTTATTATTCCTATTATTATGGCTGGGAGAAAAATTGATATGCCAATCATAGATAAAGTTATTCCTATAGCAAATGCATCTATGCTAGTAGCTATGGAAAGCATAATAATGGAATGAGCATTTATTTTTAATTTCTCACTTTCATAAATCATTTTTATACCAACAGCAAATAAAATTGAAAAAGCAATCCAATGATCTATTGTTGAAATAGCGCTTTTTATTTTTATGCCTAAACTCCATCCTATAATGGGCATAATTGCTTGGAAACTTCCAAAAGAAAAAGGCATTTTATAAGTATATTCTTTGTTTATCATTCCTGTTGCTAATGAAACAGCAAAAGCATCCATTGATAATGCAATTGCAATAAGCACAATTGAAATTAAATCCACAAAAGATTATGCAATTTATATATAAATATCCAATTTTCATTATGCAATATAAAATTAAGGAAGTAAAAGCGAGACAAGTTTTAGATTCGAGAGGAAATCCTACCATTGAGGCAGAAGTAAAAACAAAAAATGCAATAGGCATAGCTATAGCTCCTTCTGGCGCTTCTAAAGGAAAAAAAGAAGCTTTGGAACTGAGAGATGGAAGCAAAGAATTTCATGGGAAAAGTGTAATGAAAGCAATAAAAAATATTCATAAAATAATTGCTCCAGCTATTATAGGAATGGATGTAAGGATGCAAGAAGAAATAGATAAAAAATTAATAGAGATAGATGCAACAAAAAATAAAAGTTTGCTTGGTGCAAATGCTTGCATAGCTGTTTCAATAGCTGCTTGCAAATGCGCTTCCATGGCTATGGAAAAAGAAGTATATGAATATTTAAATGAAAATGATAATGCTAATTTGCTTCCTATTCCATTTATGAATGTTATAAACGGGGGCGTGCATGCTGGAAATGATTTGGCTATACAAGAACATATGATAGTTCCAATAAAAGCAAATTCTTTTGCAGATGCAATAAGAAAAGCCTGCGAAACATATTACACATTAAAGGAACTTATAAAGAAAAAATTTGGAAAAAATGCAATAAATGTTGGAG
>CAZDCH010000115.1:0-4270 GCA_964503915.1 uncultured Thermoplasmatales archaeon | reverse complement strand
TGCACTCTTCTTGGATATAGAATGGTCCAGTATATTGCATCCATGGCCCAGCATTGATACGATAATAAATTGCTTCAACTCCAACTGCACAATCTGGCAAATCAACTGCATCTAGGTAAATAGGAGTTGAAGTAGTAATCCAATGATTTCCATCATAATGGTATGGCATTCCAAAGCTTATTGTTGTTTCTGGAGGCAATGAATCAACATTTACAGTAATGATGTGATGTGGTTCCTCATTTCCTAAGTAATCTATAGCATAATATTCTATAGTATGTACACATTCTTCTTGGATATAGAATGCTCCAGTATATTCTTGCCATGGGCCACCATTTATCCTATAATAAATTGCTTCAACTCCAACTGCACAATCTGGCAAATCAACTGCATCTAGATATATAGGTGTTGAAGTAGTAATCCATATATTTCCTCCTGATTCATAGTAAGGCGTGCCAAATGAAATGCTACTAACAGGTGGGCTATCATCAACATTTACTACTATGGACTTAACAGATTCAGTATTTCCTAAGTAATCTATAGCATAATATTCTATTATATGGCTGCATTCTGCTCCAATATTAAATGGTCCAGTATATTCTTGCCATGGTCCATAATTAATGCGATAATAAATTGCTTCTACTCCACATGCACAATCCGGCAAATCAACTGCATCTAGATATATAGGAGTTGAAGTAGTAATCCATATATTTCCTCCTGATTTATAGTAAGGCGTGCCAAATTCTATGGTTGTTTCTGGTGGAGAGTCATCAACATTTATTACTATGGATTGAATGGACTCGGAATTTCCTAAGAAATCTACAGCATAGTATTTAATTTCATGCTCGCACTCCTCAGGAATATAAAAAACGGCATTACTTCCATTTACAACATGCCATGTATTTCCTCCATCATAGCTATAATGTATTTCTTTTACTCCGCATCCTTCATCTGTAGAATTTAAATAAATTGGCGTGCTACTCGTAATATGATTTCCATGTATTGGCTCTCCAAATTCTATTGTTGTTTCTGGTGGACTATTATCAACCCAATGTGTTTGATTATTTATCGCTTCAACATTTCCCACATTATCTATGCTGAACCATAATATTTCGTGTAATCCTTCTTCAGTAAAATTAAGCCAAGTTAATATATGACCATCGCTTGGATTTAGATCATTATCATCATTATCAAATATAATATCTTCCTTAGTTACGTTATCCACTTTTCCGTCTCCATCGCTATCCCAGTATATCCAATATACAATATATTTTACTCCTGTTCCATTTATATTATCTGTGGAGTTCAGCCATATCCTAGTGGATGAAGTTATCCATGTTCCATTATCATATTTTGGATTATCCACTTTCTTAACTGTTTTTGGCGGTGTTACATCATATATTGGTACAAGAGGTAACCAGTCGCCACCATTTTCTATTTTTCCCGAGCAATTGTAGGGTAAATTTGTATCTCCAAGGCCATCCCCATTTTTATCATTACCAATGTAATCGTTCCAATAATTTCCACCTATATAGGGACCACCAATAATGTTTGTACCTATGGTTTTAGTTATATTCCATATATTGTTACCATCGTCATATGCATTTATGGTATTATTGAAATAGTTATTGTAAATTCTATTAGAAAAAGAGTTTGACAGCCAGATACCATTCACATTTGAAATAATATAATTATTATAAATCCGATTATTATGGCAAGAAGATAAATTTATTCCGTAGGTGTTGTTAAATATTATATTATTCGATATAGTAACGTTGTTTCCTTGCTGTATAAATATGCCACTGAAGCTTTTGCCACTATTGGTGATATTAAAATCTTTTATCGTCACATGATCAGCGATAATTTCTACAACATTTCCATTTCCAAGCCCATTAATTGTGGTGTTACTCCTATCTTCGCCTATTAAAGTGATTGATTTATCAATGAGCAAATTCTCTTTATACACTCCACTAGACACATAGATAGTCCAATTATCCGATGCATTATTAATTGCATCTTGAATTCTACTCCATTTATATGCGTGCCATCCTGGTGTGGTGTTATTAAAATCATCATCAACAAAAAGCGAGGTGGATGCCCATTTTATTGTATTAATTATTCCATATATAGAAGTACGCGGACCATATTCATTAGCCCATGTATCTATTTCGAAAAATTCCTCTTCATCAAATCCAAATTTATCTGTTCCATTCCATACATCAATAAATATCTGCACATGTTCTGGAGCACGTGATTTGTATTCATGGGTAATAATAAATTTAAAATCTTTCATTCCAGGTTTTAACACGTACCTTCTTTCTGTTTCATTCCACTCACTAAATACCGCTTTTACACCCATTAAAAATAATATTACTTGTTGATGACAGAATAACTTGGAGTATTTTTTCCATGGATGCTCTTCATCGTATTTTATCGCCCATTTAAGTGCTGGTAATAAACCAGGTACAGGCCAAGATATTTTCCCAAGAGGACCCAGTTCTTTTGTATTATTAAGATACGGATTGTTACCAAACCACCTTGCTAAACGCTTTTTCCACAGTAGTGGATACTTATATGGATTTTCGCTCATAATATACCTATATTCAGCATTAAATTTTCTCAAATGACAGTCAAAAATTTTCTCATTAATTCTTCTATAAAAATCCATATATGTTGTGCAATTTCTAAAGAATATTCTCAAATGATCAGCAATTGTAAGGTTTTTCTCTGTCCAGCTCCCATTTTCTTTTACCCATGCGGTTATATTTGTGTGCAATATATCATCAATTATATAATCGCCAACATAAAAATCTCTCCAAGGTTCATAATGCCAGTCGCAAGAAGATACTTTTTTGATATGCCAACATACCACTTTTTTCGCTTTTTCCACGCTTTCTCCTTTTGCTTCTGGTATTAGGCTTATTCCACTCATTAATAAAATTGCTATAGCAGCAAAAACAAAAATTCTTATTTTTTTCATTTTCATTTTCATTTTTAATCACCTCCCGTTGTAAACGTCCACATATCGCTTTCGCTTCTTTTTCCTCCCAAATCTTCAGCAACTACTTTCCAATAATATGTCGTTTGCGGTAAGAGAGCAGGAGAATACCATATCATTGTTTCATTCCAATTTTTCCAATCAGTTGTATAAATTGGTTTATCCAAATTTGTAGAGGTGTTCAAATAAATTTCATATCTTACTTTATCATACATATCAGGATCTCCGCCTTGCCAATAAAGATTCGCATTTACTGGCACATCTGGTGCTCCATCCCATGGCATGGGATCGTGTGGAATATAGGGTGGATTTGGATCAGGCATTGTATAGAATTCCCATGGAGATGGAGGATCACAAGGTATGGCTTTTCCAGTATCTGTGCATATTCCTTCTATCCACCAATAATATTCTTCCGAATATCGCAGAACTATTCCATATTTTTTGAGGTCGCAAGACATTTTATTTCCCATGTAAATGCTCGTTTTATTATTTGGTCCCACTCCAGGCCCAACTAATTTTAATGTGAAATTCAGATATGTTGGATCATATTTCTTACTAATTTTCCATCTTAAAATTGGCGTTATATTCACATTTTTTTGATCATTTTTTGGATATACTGGACTTACTTCCAATGGAGTAGGAGAAAATTTGCCACAAAATATGAAGAAAGCATATCCTTCTATAACAATTGCATTAGGATCGTACATTATAGGTATAAAGCCAATTATTAAGCCAAATTGTGGTCCTTCTACATGCCATTTAGGTATTCCAAATCTTTTTACTTCCGTTCTTATTCCCATGCCCGTGCCATCAAAATTATACATTATAATTAGCTTATTTGTTGAATTCCATACTACATCTCTATAGCCATTTATAGAAGTTGCTCTAACATAAACGAAAAAGCTCGCATGCCATTCTTCAAACAGTTTTCCATTATTGCTCTTGATTTTTTTAGTTTCAAAAGGAAGAGCGCTTGCAGACCAAATCATTACCCCAACAATAGCTACCACTAATATTTTCTTTATTTTATTCATTTAAATGCCTCCTCAAAAAAATAAATAAAAAAGCAAAATATAAAAATTTCGCGTTATAAAGTTATGAAAGGCATTACATTACTTATAGCAATTCTCCTTGTCAATACAGGTTTTAATTTATTGATAAAATCTACAGAAAATGAAAAAATAATAAAAGTAGCTATCTATGATTCAATTTTTCGTTCTCCAAAATTCATAAAGCAAAGTTTAGAATATGAATGGAGAATAAATTATACTATAT
>CAZDCH010000114.1:0-4358 GCA_964503915.1 uncultured Thermoplasmatales archaeon | reverse complement strand
CTTTATCTGGTTTTTTTATGTTGAAAAAAAGAGTTATTGAGGATGTTGAATTGAATCCCATTGGATATAAAATTTTATTGGAAATAATTGCAAAAGGAAATTATAAAAATATATTGGAGGAGCCAATTGAATTTTCTAATAGAAAAGGAGGGAAAAGTTCATTAAATTTTAATGTTCAAAGCAAATATGTAAAACATTTATTAAGACTTTCTTGGGAATTAAAAGAAATTCATAGAATATTAAAATTTGCAATCGTAGGCTTATCTGGTATATTTGTAAATATTTTCTTTTTATGGCTTTTAACTAGCATATTTGGCATATATTATATATATTCTGCAATTTTTTCAATAGAAATGTCCATTATTTCAAATTTTTTAATAAATGATTTTTGGACATTTAGAGATAGAAGAGGGGGAAGAGAATTTGTAAGGCTTTTAAAATTTAATTTAATAAGCTTGCCTTCATTCCCAATGCAAATCTCTATTATGGGTATTTTAAAAGAAATTTTTGGAGTTTATTATTTAATAGCTGCATTAGTAGGAATTATATTTGTCTTTATATGGAATTTTGTTGCTAATAGCTTATGGACTTGGAAAAGAGTTGGAGAAACTTAATATATTTTTAATATATTCATTTCATAGGGCCCGTAGCTTAGCCAGGTTGGAGCGCTCGGCTGATAACCGAGAGGTCCGGAGTTCAAATCTCCGCGGGCCCATATGAAATTCATATCCATATTTATAGCCATATTTATTTTAATATTTTCACAAAACCAATTAATTCCTACAAAAGCTATGGAAATAGGAATAAATAAGCTTAAGTGGATTTCAAATGGAAAATTACCTGGTACATATGACGAATATATTAAAAATCATCCATTATGTATAGCCAACTTTTCAACTCCTCCAGAATTCAAAAATGTGGAATCTAAAAATATATCTATACTAGTAGATGATAACTTATATCAGAAAATAAAAAATTCTCTTAAGCAATATATCGAAGACATAAAATTGGAAGGATATGAAGCATTTTTACAAACTTTATCTGGAGGAAATCCTCAAGAAATAAAAGCATGGATAAAGAAACAATATGAAGAAGGAAGCAAAGGAATTGTTTTTATAGGGGATATACCTGCTGCTTGGGCTGAAATTTCTGGAGAAACTTTTCCATGCGATATATTTTATATGGATTTAGATGGAAATTGGCAAGATAAAGATGGAGATGGAATATATGAAGTTCCTAAAGATATAACTCCTGAAATATATGTTGCTAGAATTTATAGTAAGGAAGGAAATTTAAATGATTATTTCGAAAAAATTCATTTATATCGTATTGGAAGATTGCTACAAAATTGGCGCGGTATGGAATATGTTGATGAAGATTGGTATGATATGCAAATTTATTTGAATCTTGTATATGAAAATGTTTCAAGATATGATTATGGTTATTATACGAATGCAAAAGATTATTTAGAGAAATTGAGAAAAGGTTATCATTTTGTTCAAGTTTGTGCCCATAGTTATTCTGGAGGGCATTATTTTAGTACTCGTCCAACAGAATCTGCATCTTATGCTCACGCATACATATATAGTCCATTAGAAACGAAAGCAAAGCTAATTTTAGGATATGATGATGGCATAAAAGTATGGTTGAATGGGAAAAATGTATATACAAAAGATATATATGGGGGTTGGCATATGTCTACAATAAATGTTTTTTTAAATAGTGGATGGAATAGGTTATTATGTAAAATAAGTCAAGAAGGAAGAGATTATTTACTGTCTGTTCGTGTATTAAATGAAAATTTTAGTTCGATCAATGGCCTTAAATGCCAAATTAATAATCCAGATTTAATTGAAGAAGGAGATTTTATTAGAAGTTGGTTATTAAATGGCTTTCATCAAGATAGTTCAGATAGATTTTGGTATTATTTAGAAACAAATTATCTTGGTGTAGATGAGGCATCTATTAATCCACAAGAAGGAGAAGAAATGGGAGGGAAAAAATGGAAGAGATATGATGGTAATGCTTTTGTAGATATTGGAAAATATTGCAATAATGCAAATTTTGGGGTTTGTTATGCTTTTGCTAGAATTTATGCTGATTCAAATAAGTCTTGTCAATTATGGCTAGGATATGATGATGGAATAAAAGTATGGTTGAATGGAGAAGTTGTTTTATATGATAATAGATATGGCAATTTTAAAGGAGATATGAAAAAAATAAATGTTAATTTAAAGGCTGGAGAAAATAGGTTGCTCTTAAAAATTTCACAATGGATGGGAGAACATGGATTTAGTGCTCGTTTTTGCTATGCAAATGGAAGCAAAGTAAAAGGATTGTCTTTTGATCCTGAGCAAAAACAAATTGAATATGTTGATACTTGGCTAGTTAATGGCCCATATTTAAATCCTGATAAGGAAACAAGGCTAAGCAAAGATTATTTAGGAAATGAAGAAAATGTTATACCAAGCGAAAATGATGTTTGGAAAAAGGGAATTGGAAAAAGCATATTTGATTTAGGAAATTTTTTCAATAATGGAAGTTGGGTATTTTATGATGATATTATAAATAATGACCCTCCTGTTTTATTTTATAATTTGTTTGCATGTGGGGCTGGAAGATTCACAGATGATAAATGCTTAGCCGATGCTTATACATTTCATACTAGTTATGGATTAGCTACTATTGCTTCTTCAAAAAGTGGGAGCATGCTCAACTTTTATGATTTTTACTATCCAATTAGTCAAGGAAAAAATATAGGAGATGCTTTTCATTATTGGCTAGTAAAACAATCTCCTTTTCAACAATGGGAAAGAGAATGGTATAGTGGCATGATTATTTTTGGCGACCCATTATTGCGGGTTTCATATGCAAAAATTGATATTGTAAAACCAGAAAATGCAATTTATATTAAAAATAGAAAAATAATCCCATTTTTTATGCCAATTATTATTGGAAAAATTGATATTGAAGTTATAGCAACAGGAGTTTCAAAAGTAGAATTTTATATAGATGATAAACTTAAATTTACAGATTATGATAAGCCGTATAAATGGCAATGGAATGAATTTTCTTTTGGCAGACATACAATAAAAGTTATTGGATATGGCAAAAATATTGCAGCAGATGAAATAAAAGTATGGATATTTAATTGGTAGTGGGCTCGGGGAGATTCGAACTCCCGACCTTCGCCTCGTAAGGGCGACGTCATAACCACTAGACCACGAGCCCACAACCCATTACCTCTGACAGAGGATAAGACCTCTCGGAGGTATGCAATGTCAACATCTTTTCCACCGCTTTCCAGCAACAAAATATCAATTCCGTTTTTAAATGTTTTAGTGTCTATTTCGCCTGCAAGCAGTTTATCCTGATTCTCGCCTTTTCTTTGTAATCTAAAGCGTCTATATTTGGATGTCTCTGCACATGGTTGTAATTCCTTCACCATCTCATCAGCAGTATGATCGTATCGCAGCGTTGTTTCGATCTTTTTGTGTCTTGCCTGTCTCTGCAATATCATTGGATTAACCTTCTGATCAAAATCCATCTGTAATGGCACTTGGCTTAATGAGATACGGATATACATTTTGATGATGGTGGAAGTCCACGCCTATTTCCAGACGGAATGATTATGAGCTTGTCCTCATCTCTTTTCTTTTGGGCTTTACTTCTATATCTAAGATAGGAGTCGTTGGGCCTCAGAAAAGCATCTATCTGGTATGTTATAATGAGCTTTTCTAAGGGTGTTTCCGCAGCATTTCTGTATCTTTCCAACTCTCCATGACTCAGTACCAGCTTGTGCACATATTCTGAATTTGGCACCGAAAGGAATGAAAAAATTCAGCGAAAATGTTGTTGAGGAATATGAAGAAATATTCAAATCATAATTTATCAATCCATGAGATGTCTATCTTTCCAAATTCTTCTTCAATAATTCCCAATTTTTTCTCTTCCTTCGTGCTAATCCATGGCTTTATTCTCTCTACCCTTTTAGCAGTAGTATATGTGTCCCAAGGCACAAGTAAAAGAGGAATTTTATTTTCATCAGCCTTCTCTATTATTCTGCTTGGCGGAACAATATTGTTTGTTAATACTATGCAGGAAGTATTGTCTTCAATTGAAGCTATAATCATATCTGTTCTATCTCCACTTGTTATTATTAGTTTTTTGGGCTTGTTGAAGAGAGGATTCTTTATGGCATCAGATACGCTCATTGCTCCTATGAAAACATTCTCTATTTCATTTTCCATGCCATCCTCTCCAGCAATTATTTTTGCAAACAATTGCTCGGCAACAAGTTTGGCTGTAAATGTTGCTAATTCTTTTATATAAGGAATGACTCCCAGAATTCTTATTCC
>CAZDCH010000113.1:0-4371 GCA_964503915.1 uncultured Thermoplasmatales archaeon | reverse complement strand
TACTGGCGATGTTGAAATTGGAAAATGGAGATTGGATATTATCCTTTCAGATGCTTCAGATTATAGAATTGAAAAAAGCTTTATAATAAATGTTGATTCAGCAGCAAATTTAATTATTTCAAAAGTTGATATTCCGCAAGCCCTTAAGGAAGGAGAAATTGGAAAATTTATAGTATATGTAAAAAATGATGGCAGAAAGAACGTTTCTGCTGATATTCCAATAAATGTTACTTTATCAATCTACAAAGAAGAAAAATATATAAAAATGAGAAAATCAATTGCTGGAATTTCTGTAGGAGAGACAAAAGAAATTGAATTTGAATGGCAATCATTGTATGGGAAATGGAATGTTTTAGCAAGAGTAAATGAAAAAGGAAAAATACCAGAAACTGAAATGAAAGATAATTGGTTTGCAACATATGTTGAAGTTTTACCAATGCCCGATTTAAAAATAGATATGCAAGATATTGCTTTCGAACCAAAAAATCCAGCAGAAAATCAAACTGTAAATATATCCATAATTGTTCATAACCTTGGATTTGCAAATGCAACTGCAAAAATTAGAATATATAAGAAAAAAATAGAAGAAGAAGATTTTACTTTATTATATACCACAGAAAAATTCATAGAAAGAAAGGAATGGGAAAAATTTTCTATAGAATGGAAAGAAAAGAAAGGAATATATAACGTTAAAGTTGAGGTTGATTGTAAGGAAGATAAGAATTTGAAAAATAATATTGTAATAAAAGATATTAGAATTGGAGAAGTTGATGATTTAAATCCGCCAATAATTAAGAACATTAGATATCCATTAATTGGAGCAATGGGAGAATATTTCAATATATCTGCAATAGTTTATGACGAAAATACAACCATTGACAAAGTAATAGTAACTATTTTTAACAATAGTTGGGAAAAAGATTATATTATGAAAAGAATGGATTGTACAGATTTATTTTATGTAAATCTAACTTTCAATAATATTGGTTACTATAAATTTATCATAAAAGCGTTCGATACAGCAATTTGGCAAAATTTAGCTGAAAGCAACGAGAAGGAATTCAGAATAGTTTATAAAGATATTGAAACAGTTCCTCCAGTAATAAAAGCAGTAACTATCAAGCCATTAAATGCAATACAAGTAATATATGGAAAAGTGAATATATCTGCATATATTGATGATGAGAGTGGTATTTCAAAAGCAATTTTATATATCAACTATAATGGAGAAGAAAATGGATATGAAATGAAAGTAAGAAATAAAATTTATTATTATGAAAAATCATATGATAAATTTGGCATTTACTACTACTATATTAAAGCTATAGATGCTTCTGCAAATTCAAATTACAATATTACATCCAAATATTATTTTACAATACCAGTAGATTATGATTTGGATGATGTACCAGATAATATTGAAATAAGTTTGGGAGCAAATCCAAAAAATGCAAGTCAAACAATAAATGTTAGTATTGGTAATGAATATGGTTATCTGCTTTTAACTGAAAATGGATATATATATTGGGATAAAGATGAAAATGAGAGCAGGAATGTTAAGAAAATTGATGTAAATAAGGATGGAGAATACGATTTGCTATTTGATATAAATGGGGATGGAACTTATGACTATTATTATAACCCATTAACAAAGGAGATTAGAAAGTATGAAGAAGAAAAGGAAGAAAAAGAAGAAATATTGTGGATAGCTCCTCCAATCATTCTTTTTATTTTAATATGCTTTGGATTTTTATTTATTAAGAAAAGGTAAGATAAGACAAGATAAGAAAAAATAAGAAAAATAAATTATCTAAAAAGGAAAGAAATTCTGGGAATAATTATAATTGAGAAAATACAAAACAAAATCATCAATGAAATAAAATTTGATAAAATAGCTGCTATTTTTTCTGTTCTTTCCTTTTTTCTTGTTAATTTATAAACTAAAAAATTCATACCATCTTTAAATATATATCCACCATCCAAAGGAATAGCTGGCAACGCATTAAAGGTGCCTATTGCAAAATTTAGCCAAAAAATCCAATAAGTTATATCATAAAGCATCCAAAAATAATTAGATGGTGTGTATATACTAGCTATATCTTTTGGCAGTGGCGATAGACCATTAAATGGAAGCACGATATATGATAAAAATTTTCCTTGTAATGGATTGAGCAAGCTTTTAAAATATGAAACATTAATTACTAAATCTTTTATTCCATATGCACTTACTCCAAAAAATC
The DNA here is from genome assembly GCA_964503915.1 of uncultured Thermoplasmatales archaeon. GTDB lineage: Archaea > Thermoplasmatota > E2 > UBA202 > JdFR-43 > JAPDJP01. Next base: position 2,131 of record CAZDCH010000113.1, on the reverse strand, counting down.
CTTTCCCAATATCTTCTTCAATCTTTGTAAATTTGTATTTATCTTCAAGAACTAAAGTTTTATTTGAAAAATTGCCATTAAAATAATAAACATTTATTTCATCTCCTTTACTTTTATTTTCCATTAATTTTTTAAAATCTTCCCATTTTTCTAAATAAACTTCATTAATTCTATATATTACATATCCTTTTTTGAATCCAGCATTGTATGCTGGTGAATCCTTCACAACATTTGATATATATAGGCCATATAAAAAACTCTCATTATAAATTTTTCCTGAAGAATATATAGTAAAGTTATAAAAATTTCCTGGTATCATGTTTTTTCTATATAATTCCTGAACGTTTCTTATCTTTTCTCCATCTATTTCTTCAACAACGCTCCATCTTTTTATTCCATCTATATCATTTAAAACAATTGCCCCATCTACTTTTGAATGTATAAATGGAGAGAATAGGAAAGAAAGGAGCAAGAGGCATATAAAAGCAATAATTATGTTTGTTGCTGGCCCCGCTGCAAATACTCTGCTTCTTTTTATCCTAGAAACTTTCTTCAATTCTTCTTCATTCGGCTCAACAAAAGCACCTATTGGAAATATCAGGAAAAGCAAGCCCAAGGAATTCAATCTTATTTTTCCAAATCTTGCCATTATTCCATGGGTAACTTCATGGGCTGCTATCGCTATTGCCAAAGCAAAAACACCATATCCAATTGGTATAATTGGATTTATACCCGGTATGCCAATCATGAGGCGAGGTGATGGGGCACTTTTTGGAGATATCTTAAAAGATATAATTAAATTCCACAATAAAAGAAAAGTTGTAAATAACATTGCAACAACACATATTAAAATGGAAACATTTCCATAGTATTTCCATATATTGCGTTTTGAAAGCTTGTCAATAAATTTTCTTCCTTTCTTTGTTTTCCACATTAAAATTGGTCCAATAACTTCTAATCCATATTTCTTCCATTTTTTATTTGCAATGTATAAAATAACAAGCCATATTCCAAGAATCAATGCAATTAAATAAATCATTCCTTTTCCTCCTTATGCATATCTTCTATTATATGATATAAAACGCTTCCAATAAAAGCAACTAATATTCCGCCTGTTATTTTTGTAAGAAATGGAATGGATAATACATATTCAGTAAAAATTGAATGTAAAGATTTTTCATGTATAATTTCAATGAGAATGTTTAAAGATGCTGATAAAATTAAGCCAAATGCTATTAGAGTAAAAGGTAAAATTGAATAACTCCAAAGAACTTTTCTTTCTTTAAAATAAACATCTACAAATCTTCCTAATGCAATTAAAAGAACAGCAGCAATAAACCACCATAAAATTTCATTTACAAACCTAACTGCATATTCTGATGCTTCCATCCCTTTATTTGCAAGCAATTTAAATGCAGATGCAATAGCTATAATTATTATAAATATGGCCAATATTGAAGAAAAAACTGTCATCCTACCCATTTTCAATCCATATATTATTTCTTTGCCCATCTTTGCAATAACATGCTCTAAATGAAGCACTCTCATTAATAAATACAATCCTAAAACAATTAAAATTGTTGAAAATCCAATTGCAATTGAGCCAAATAGAGCAGATAATCCCCATATTAATAAAATTATTGCTATTGGAAGCATGAATCTCCTTTGCAATTTTTCATCATCCATGAATCTCTTTATTAAATAGTAAGTACCTTCAAGTGTCTGACTTTGCTTAACAATAACTCTTTTTATTGCATTTATTTTGGCTCTCGATTCAATTATTGGTAAAATATATTCATCTTCAGCCCCATCACTTATTAAAATTATTTTGTCTGGTTTAATTTTCGAGATTACTTCATCTAGTTGTGAAGCAATATTCTCATCAGATACAACACCAACATTTATATCTCCACATATGGTAACAATTTCTGCATTCTCTAATTTATCATAAGTAGATATTGCTGCAAATATACAATTTACATCAGAATCTTCTGGATCAGCTAAAGCGAGCTTTTGAGCAGCTTTCAAATTAGCTTCTCTTCCTATAATTGGTGATTTAATCCCAGCTTTTCTGCCCAAATCATTATCCCTATCTATACATAGAACTAATGTTTTCATTTACATTAAAAAA
>CAZDCH010000112.1:0-4423 GCA_964503915.1 uncultured Thermoplasmatales archaeon | reverse complement strand
GAAGGAAGAGATGCTGCAATAGAATATTTTGAAAAGAATTATAAGGAAAAAATGGGTATGAAAGAAGCGATTGAGATGGGAATAGAAGCAATAAAAATGACAAAAAAAGAAAGAAAAGAGGGAGAAGTAGAAATTGCAGTTATTGATAAAAAAGGATTTAGAAAATTGAGTAAAAAATTATAAAAGGGGGAGAGTGTTAGCCAAAATAGTATGTATAGCCCCAAAGTAAGCCAATTATTATTGCTGCTGATAAAAGCATTCCAAATCTAACAAATTTGTCTTCTTCTGTATCAATTAATGCTCCTATTGCAAGTCCTATACCACTTAAAAACACTCCAACATCTTTTATTGCTGCTGCAGTTTCTTTTTCTTTTGAAGTATCAGCGTATATTCCGTATACTACGCCAATAAAGAGCAATAATATACCCAATCCAACTACTGCTGGTATCCAACTTTTCATTCCCTATCCCCTCCGAAGGTATAACCTCTTCCTATATATAAGAATATCGATTTTTTTATTTTTTAATATTAATTAAATTAAAAAATTGAAAAAGCCGAGCCACCAAAATATCCATAAACTAGTTGTTATAATTGAACCAGTAAATACGATTATAACTGTTTTTTTTGCTTTAATGCCAAGTAACCTTGCTAAAATAGTCGTGCTTATACCCCCTGTTCCTTGAAAGGGAATTATCATAAAAATTAGCAAGCTTACTGTCAGTAACCTTTTCCTTTTAAATTCATTCGCTTTCTTTTGTAAAGCTTTATATCCTCTATCTATCAATGAAATATGTTTAATAATTAGTTCAGCAAACCACCAATTATATGCTATAATTGTAGAAGAAATTACATCCATAACTACAATTGTGCTTCCAGCTACCCAAGCAGGCAAAGGGGGTCCAATTATATTATCAGTTAACATTAAAGGAAGTATACTTTCTTTTCCAGCAGGAGGGATAAAATATGCAAGCGTTAGTGTTCCCCATTTTGCTTCTGCATTAGATGGTAAATAATCTAAAATTAACATAAAATAAAAGGCAATTGTTAAAAAAGGAATAATGAAGATTATAAACTTGTATAAATATGCTAAATTATGCCTTATTTTATGAAATTGCTCATATGCTTCCCTTACTACCTTTTCTATTTTCATTTTTCTCCCTTACCATTTCTTCATATGCTTTATCAATAATATTCTTAAAAGTTTGATAAACTTCTTCCAAACTTACTTCTTTACCAGTAACTTTTTCGAGCAAGCTAGCTAATCTGCTCGCTGTCCTTGCAAAAATAAGCCAAAATGCGAAAAGCATTCCATATGCAAATGCTACCAATGCTGTCAACAGAAGCAATAAATAATTCATTGTTGTGAATTGTCTATTAATAAATAACTTTTCTCATAATTTTTCTAATTTTTTAATTAATCTTTCTTTTCCATCTCCTATTAAAGCATGTTCTAGTACTTCTTTAAGAGTTGAAACGGGAATAATTTCTATATTATTCTTGAATTCCTCTTCTACTAGCACGTCTTGTATATTTGCTTTTGGAATAAGAACTTTTTTTATTCCTGCTTTTGCTGCTGCCTCAATTTTTGCTGTTACCCCTCCAACTGGCAAAACAGTTCCATGAATGCTTAATGAACCAGTCATTGCAACATCTTGCCTAACAGGAATTTTTTCCATAGCAGAAATGACAGCCGTCGCTACTGATATTGAAGCTGAATCTCCCTCCACTCCTTCATATGTGCCAATGAATTGTATATGTATATCTTTAGCAGATATATCCTCACCCATATATTTCTTTAATATTGCAGAAACATTTTGAACAGCTTCTCTTGCAATTATGCCTAGCTTACCAGTTGCTATTACTTTTCCTTCAGCTTTTGAACCAGCAGGAGTAACTTCTGCTACAATTGGTAAAATTAAGCCTGAATATTCTGATAAGGAAGGATCTGCTGACATTACTGCTAATCCATTTACAGTTCCAACTTTTGCTCCATTTGTTTCAAAATATTTGTAAACTTTCTTTCTTTCTATATACTTATCTGCAACTTGTTGCTCTAAACTTCTAGCAATTTTTTTTGCTTTTATAACATGTTCTGCAGTAACTACATCTTTACCTTCATTTTTTGCAATATCTCCAGCAACTCTTATTAACCCACCAAGCTCTCTCAATCTTAAAGAAAGCTTTCCCTTTTGTCCAGCTCTTCTTTGTGCTTCCCTTATTATTTCTGCTACAGCTTTTTTATCAAAATGTGGTATTCTTCCATCTTTTTCAACTTCTTGCGCAACAAATCTGATCAACTTTTTCCTATTTTCTTCAGTATCGTCCATTACACTATTCATATAAACTTCATATCCATATCCTCTTATCCTGCTCCTCAATGCAGGATGCATTCCAGCAACAGCATCCAAATTTCCAGCACAAACTAAAATGAAATCGCATGGCACAGGCTCAGTTTTAACCATTGCTCCAGCACTCCTTTCTGACTGCCCAGTTATAGAAAATTTCTTTTCTTGGATAGCTGTAAGCAAATGCTGTTGAGATGGCAAGCTCAATGTATTTATTTCATCTATATAAAGAACTCCTTTATGTGCCCTATGTATAGCACCAGCCTCAACTCTTAAATGAGGAGGAGTTTCAAGCCCACCAGCTTGGAAAGGGTCGTGGCGAACATCACCAAGCAAAGCTCCAGAATGGGCAGCAGTAGCATCGATAAATGGAGGGGGGTCATTTTTGTCGTGGGCTACAAGCAACTTTGGAATATTTGCTTCTCTTCTTTGGATTATGCTTCCTCTACCTGCTATCAAATAAATCATTATTCCAGCAATTAAACCAAATAAAGCGAGCATCAAATCGCCAGTAAAAATTGAGCCAATTAGAGAAATCATTATTATGAAAAAAACGATTGTTGTAACAACTTGGCTTTGTTGCTGCTCCCTTTTCCTTGCCTCGATTTTCATTCTATCAACAATTTCTTTTCCCTTGCCAGCAGGAACAACTCTAATGCGAGGAGTGTTAGGGTCATCAGGATTTGGATATACCAATATATCTTCCAATTCTTCCTTAGGTAAAAATTCTGTCATCGCTCTCGCAAGCATCGATTTTCCTGTGCCAGGCTCTCCAATGAGCATAACGTGTCTTTTTTGTTTTGCTGCCTGCCTAACTACTTCTACAGCATGGTCTTGCCCAATAACTTGATCTATCAACAATCTTGGAATTTCAATATCTGCTGTTGTTTTGAATTTCTGCTTTTCTATCCATTCATCTATGTTTTCTAACATTTTTTATTAAACAATATCATAATATAAATCTATTTCTTTATTCTTAAAATTCTTTTTTCAGTTATTATAATATCCATTTTAACATCATGTTTTTCGCTAGGTATTTTATCTAATAATTGAAAATCATATGCTAAAGCAATCTTTATTGCATTTAATTTTTTTAAAAGTTTATCATAATAACCTTCTCCATATCCTATTCTATTCCCTTTCTTATCAAATGCAATTCCTGGAACAATGATTAAATCAACATTATTGCATATTCTCAAAAATTCTTTTTTTGGTTCAAGTATTCCATATGCTCCTTGTTGTAACTCGCTCCAGTTTTTAATATTTGACAAAAATATTTCTTTTTTATTTACAACAGGTACTGATATTATTTTTGTTTCAACATATTTCTTTATAAATCCATGAGTATATACTTCATTTCCAAAAGAAATATAACATGCAATCTTTTTAGCTTCTTTAAATTCTTCTATTTCTTCTAAATTCTTAATTATTTCATTACTTTTTTTGAGAACATCATATGTAGGTAAATTTTTTCTTAACTCAAGTATTTTTTTCCTAATAATATGTTTATTCAAGCCCGAGAATTTCATTTATTACCGCTAACAATCCTTTTATATCTTGAATTTGTAAATCTCCCATATGAGCTATTCTAAAAGTTTTTTCTTTTAACTCACCATATCCATTTGATATTCTCATGTAATATTTCGATAGCTTATCTATCAATTCCTTTACTGATATATTCCTAGTATTTTTTACGCAAGTTAAAGTTTTTGATTCATATCCTCTTTCTGGATATATATCAAAATATTTTCTTGCCCAATTTTGAACAATTTTTGCCATTTTTTCATGTCTTGCAAATCTATTTTCTAATCCCTCTTCATTCAATATATAATCAAGCTGTATATTTAAAGCAAACATTTGCGATATGGGAGGAGTAACTCTTGTTTGATTTTTCTGATGATATTTATACATTAATGGCAAATTGAAATAATAGCTTCTAGGAGGAACTTCTTTAGCTCTTTCCAGCAGTCTCTCGCTAATTGAAGCAACTGTAATGCCGGAAGGAACAGCAAAACATTTTTGTACGCCTGCTAAACACATATCTATTCCAAGCTTATCTACTTCTATTTTTACTCCTC
>CAZDCH010000111.1:0-4435 GCA_964503915.1 uncultured Thermoplasmatales archaeon | reverse complement strand
TGAAGCCATCCATTTTCTATTGTTTTTGCTGTAGCTTCTGGCATTTTATAGTATCCTTTCATTATGTTATAGCCTTTAGCAATTAGCTCTCCTGGAGTGTTGGGAGGCAATTCATTTAGCGTATTTGGCTCGACAATTTTAACTTCTATGTGAGGCATTGGCTTTCCAACTGTCTCAACTCTCTTTTCCAAAGGGTCATCTCTTTTTGTCATTGTTATTACTGGAGAAGCTTCAGTCAGCCCATATGCTATTGTCATTTCCTTTGCATGCATGTCTTCCATTACACGCTTCATAACTTCAACAGGGCATGGGGCACCAGCCATTATTCCTGTTCTTAGCGAAGTCAAATCATACTTATCAAAATCTGGATGATTTAGCTCCCTTACAAACATCGTTGGAACTCCTTGCAAAACTGTACATCTTTCCTTATGGATAGCTTGCAAAACTTTTCCAGCATCAAAAATTTTTATTGGAACCATTGTTGCACCATAAATAACGCAGTTGAGCGTAGATAAAACGCATCCAAAGCAATGGAAAAATGGCACTGGAATGCACATTCTATCTTTATGACTCAACCCTAAATACTGCCCTACCCAGTAAGCATTGTTAACGATATTAAAATGAGTAAGCATTACTCCTTTTGGAAATCCTGTTGTGCCAGAAGTATATTGCATATTTACAACGTCATGACAATCCAATGAATTTTGAATTTTATACAGCTCTTCATCACTTACTTCTTTTCCTAAATTTATCACATCTTGAAAATTAAGCATTCCTGGATACCTATCTTTTCCAATAAATATTGCTTTTTTAAAATAGGGAAATTTAGGCTCTTCTTCTTTTTTCAATTCAGGCATTACTTTATATAAAGTTTCAATATAATTAACATCTTTAAATTTCTCTGCTAAAAACAAATATTTTGTATCTGATTGCTTAAGCAAATATTCTAACTCTGCCGATTTATAATAAGTATTTACTGTTACTAAAACTGCTCCTATTTTAGCTGTAGCAAATTGCAACATAACCCATTCAGGCACATTATATGCCCACACTGCCACATGATCTCCTTTTTTAACTCCAAGCTTTATAAGCCCTTTAGCAATTTTATCAACAATTTCCTTAAATTCTTTATATGTATAGCGTGGCCCATCTAAATAAACTAAAGCATCATTATTTGGATAATTTTCTGCAGTTTCATCTAAAATTTGACCTAATGTCTTCTCAATCATGGAATGAAATATTTTTTGCATTCATAAAAATTTTCATAAAATACAAATTTTCAACAAATTTCATACAAATTTTTATAACACCTCCGCTATATAATTGTGGAAAAATTAGAAAAATTGAAAAAAAAGAGAAATGCAATTATACTTGCTCATAATTATCAAAGGCCGGAAATACAAGATGTCGCAGATTTTGTCGGAGATTCTTTAGCTTTAGCAATGAAAGCCAAAGAAACAGATGCAGATGTAATAGTTTTTTGTGGAGTAGATTTTATGGCTCAATCAGCTAAAATAATAAATCCTGATAAAATTGTTTTATTCCCAGATGATACAGCAAAATGCCCCATGGCGGCGATGGTTGATATAGACGCATTGCTTCATTGGAAAAAGAAATATGGATATGATATTGTATCCTATATCAATACTACTGCTGAAGTAAAAGCTATAAGCGATATATGTTGCACTTCTGCAAATGCAATAAAGGTTGTTAGAAGTATGCCAAATGGGATAATCTTCGTTCCTGATGAAAATCTAGGAAAATATGTAAAAAGATTTGTTAATAATGAAATGGTTTTATGGCCTGGATTTTGCCCTACCCATTTAGGCATAACAAAAAAAGATGTAATTAAATTGAAACAAAAATATCCAAATGCTGAATTGCTTGCTCATCCCGAATGTACAGAAGAAATTATTGATTTGGCTAATAAAGTTGCATCTACAGAAGGAATGGTTAAATATGCTAAAGAATCAGATGCAAAGGAATTTATTATTGCAAGCGAAAGAGAATTGTGCTATAGGATGAAAAAAGAAATGCCTCAAAAGAAATTTTATTCCATTGAAAATGCAGTTTGTCCAACAATGAAAAAGATTACTTTAGAAAAAGTTGTTAAAAGTTTAGAAAAAATGAAACCAGAGATAAAATTGAGTAAAGAAATAATTGAAAAAGCTATTATTCCTTTAGAAAAAATGTTGAAAATTGGGAGGGACTAGGCTAATATATTAACATATACATATTTAAATTAATTTTCTTAAAATTTTGCAGATTTGGCACATTTTTTCTTCCTCAAATTCTCCATTTAAGATGAGCTTCGCCATTTCATCTATTTTCTTTCTTATTTCAGGATTTTTTAATATAATTTCTCTTTCTTTTCCCCTATATGAAGATATGTAATGGCTCACTGCTCCTTGAGTTATACCTAAAATTTTAGAAATTTCTATTTGCTTCATTCCATATTCTTTTGCCAATTTAACAGCAATTTCTGCTCTTATAGCAGGTATTATTTTATTTGCAATTTCTTCGCAAGGAAATTTCATAAATAGAAAATCTTTTATGTTTATAACTATTACGGCGTAATATGAAAGTATATTTGGATCATGCTGCCACAACTCCTATTGATAGAGAAGTAATAGATGCTATGCTCGAATTTTTTAATAAAAAATTTGGAAATGCATCTAGCCTGCATTCATGGGGAAGAGAAGCAAGAGAAGCTTTAGAAAAAAGCAGGGAAGAAGTAGCTAAACTAATAAATGCAGATGCAAATGAAATTATTTTTACAGGAAGTGGAACAGAAAGTGATAATTTAGCAATCAAAGGAATAGCTTTTAGGAATGGAAAAGGGCACATAATAACTAGCAAAATAGAGCATCCAGCTGTTCTAGAAACATGTAAATATTTAGAAAAGAAAGGATTTGAAATAACATATTTACCAGTTGATAAATATGGAATTGTTAATCCAAAGGATGTTGAAAATGCCATAAAAGATGATACAATTTTGATTTCAATAATGCATGCAAACAATGAAATTGGAACTATAGAGCCAATAGAAGAGATAGGTAAAATTGCTAAAAAAAATGGCATTATTTTCCATACAGATGCAGTTCAAAGTATTGGAAAAATTGGTATAAATGTTAAAAAAATGGATATAGACTTGCTTTCAATTTCTTCTCATAAAATTTATGGACCAAAAGGAGTAGGAGCATTATTTGTAAAACATGGAATAAAAATTGAGCCAATTTTACATGGAGGTGGACATGAACATGGCTTACGCTCTTCAACAGAAAATGTTGCTGGAATCGTAGGATTTGCAAAAGCTTGCGAGATTGCAAGGAAAAGAATGAAGAAAGATGTTGAAAAAATGATTAAATTGAGGGATAAGATAATAAAAAATGTTTTAGAAATAGAAGAATCTTATTTAACTGGTCATCCTAAAAAAAGATTGCCAAATAATGCAAGTTTCTATTTTAAAGGAATTGAAGGAGAAAGCTTAGTATTAATGCTCGATTCCTATGGAATTGCAGCATCAACTGGCTCTGCATGCTCTTCAAAAAAATTACAGCCATCCCATGTTTTGCTTGCAATTGGAATAAAACCAGAAGAAGCTCATGGCTCATTAAGAGTTACATTGGGAAGGGAAAATAATGAAGAAGAAATAGATTATTTCTTGGAAATTATTCCAAAAGTAATAAAGGAATTAAGAAGAATTTCTCCTATGTGGAAGTAGCTTTTCTTTTTCTGCAACAATATATTTTGTTCTAATGACAGCATCTGGATTTAATGAAATAGAATCTATTCCTTTCTCTACTAAAAATTCGACAAATTCTGGAAAATCGCTCGGCGCTTGCCCACATACTCCAACTTTTTTATTATGTTTTTTAGCAACATTTATTACATTTTCTATCATTTTCTTAATCACTTCGTTCCTTTCATCAAATAAATGCGCAACTAAATTTGAATCCCTATCTATTCCCAAAACAAGCTGCGTTAAATCATTTGAACCAATAGAAAATCCATCAAAAATTTTTGCAAATTCTTCTGCCAATATAACATTTGATGGGATCTCACACATTACATATATTTCTAAATCTTTTCTTTTTAAGCCAAATTCTTCCATAGTTTTTATTACTTTTATCCCTTCTTCTGGCATTCTGCAGAATGGAACCATAACTTTAACATTTTTTAGACCCATTTCTTCCCTAACTTTTTTAATTGCTTTGCATTCTAATCCAAAAGCTTGCTTGAATTTCTCATCATAATAGCGAGAGGCCCCTCTCCAACCAAGCATTGGATTATTTTCTATTGGCTCATATAAACTACCTCCTATTAAGCTTGCATATTCATTTGTTTTAAAATCTGAAAATCTTACTATAACATCATTTGGATAAAAAGCGGAAGCTATCTTAGCAATTCCCATTGCTAATTGGCTAATATAAAA
>CAZDCH010000110.1:0-4440 GCA_964503915.1 uncultured Thermoplasmatales archaeon | reverse complement strand
TAAAATTTAGTCATTTTACAATAAGAAATATAAAAACACAATTATTTGTATTCGGAATCTCTGTTACTGGAGACAATATCACAATATCAAATTGTACCATAAAAAATGCTGATGGCTTAAAAGCTTATTAGATGAAAAACGGTAGAATAGAAAATTGTAATTTTTCCAATAATTATTGGGGGATATTTTTTGCAACTAACTGTAAGAATATAATGGTAAAAAATTGTATCATATCCCATAACCTTGGAAAAAAATGCGAGGATGGAGGATATAGGGGTGGAGATGGAATATCCTTTATGTTTGATGCAAGAAATTTTTATAATATATCTATAATAAATTGTAATTTAAGCAATAATAGATTTGGTGGAGTTGATGCAAGATATTTTGAAAATCTTTATGTAAAAAATTGTATAATTCAAGTAAATGGGGAATAGCTTTAGAAGGAATGAAAAACGTTAGCATTATAAATTGCAAAATTAAAAATAATTTGTATTATGGAATAGATATAAAGGTTAATTATGGTAAAGTTTTAATAAAAAATTGTAGCATCGTTGGGATAAAAAATTTGTCTGGAATAAGAATATTAAACAAAAAAGGCGGAAAAATATACATTGAAGAATGCAATATAAAAAATAATCCATGTGGTATTGAAATAAGCGTTTCATATGGTTCAAATATAAATTATCCTGGAGGAATTTATATTCATCGTTGCAACATATATGGAAATAAAATTGGCATATATGCAACAAGCTTTTCAATAGTTGATGCTCGCTATAACTATTGGGGAGGCAAGTTTGGGCCAAGCCATTTATTTGGGCTAAGAGGAGATAAAATATTAACAAAATTTTCAAAAGTATTTTATTTTCCATGGAGTGTTATTGAATATAATGAATCATAAAACACGGTATACTCGGAAAGAAAAATGCTTTATCATTATTTCCTCATTAATAGCATTGATCTTAGGTACTGTTACTATTTTCAGAGAGGTATCTATAATATTTTGGTGCACCATTTTTTATGGCGTATACAAATTACTTAAAAATCCGTTTCTTTTTCTACTTTATATATTGTTGTTCTTCATTTTATTTATTGCCTTTGTTTTGTTTATCAAGTTTTTCCAAAACTTATTATAGCTATTCAACAGATAAAGGAAATACATGGAGTAGTTGGATATCTTGCTGTTGCACTGGAAGCAATGGCTTTGAAACAATAATAGCTTATAATATTCTCTTCAATCAAGATTCTGCTGATCAAAATAAAATAAAGTTTAAAATAAAAGATATCCAGATAATACAATGCCTCCTATGCCTTCCTAATTTTACTGGAAATTTTTGTATCTTAATATGCCTGCAATTCCTCCAAATGCTTTATACAATATTTCCCCTTCCTCACTTTCTCTTCCTATTATTTCAAGCTCTGCCGAACTCTTTTCCGCCAATTCAGCATATTCTTCAACAATATCCTTTTTTTCAATTATTTCCATAGGTAAAGAGCAATTTGGACAAATATTATCAAATTTTTCAAATACTCCATTTACTTCATATCCACAATTTTTGCATTTCGCTTTTATTTTATATTTTTCCAGAGCATCTGAAATCAAAACAACTTCTACTGCACCATTTTCTAAAGCTTTTCTAACTTCTTCCTCACCATATATAGCAAGTCCACTATCTTTTTTAACTTCGTTTAAAAATCTTTGCATTAATTTCTTATCTTTTATTATGTCCATTTTTTCTAAATCATTTGAAGCAGCATTTACTAATTCCCTCAGTCCATATTCATCCGTATATCCAGTATCATAAAATCCAATTATTTTTTCTTTAATTCTATAATCTAAATAATTTCCATTTACAAATTCTCTTTTTGTTGGTCCCGGCCCACCTATTAACAAGCCTTTTAAATTTTTCTTTTCCAAAAAAAGTTGGCTAGCTTTTTCTCCAACTTTTGTGAACCATTCATGGGCAGCAATTTCTGTTAATCTTTCAAATCTCCTTTGACTTTGCCCTCCTTTTTTATGTTTTCCTGGAACTCTTGAAGTTAAATATGAAACCATTTCTATTCTGCTTCCAATTAAAAATCCAATTGTAGCTTCTCTTCTATCTATTAATAAAAGACCATATACATCTTTTTCCTCCAATAATTTTTCTAATGGTTCAAGATAAAATTGCGAATTGCATCTATATAGATAGATATTTATTGGAACAGGTGGCTCAACTATTTCAGCAACAAGTTTAGGTGGCTCGCCAACCATTCCAACAAAGAAAACCATTCCATTTGGAGGTGGCTCCTTAAAATATCTTAATCTAGCCATTATTGATTCAATAGCTGATAAAACATTTTTTCTAGTTTGTTTTGATTTTATATTTGATGATTGTGAATATTCGTCTCTTAAATGAGCCATTACATCGCTTATTTTTCTATTTGGAGGAATATATAAAGATATTAGTTCTGTATGCTGTCCTCTAATGCTTTTTAGCTCATCGATTTTTTTCTTGAATATGTATTTTTCTGTTTTGCTAAGCATTGTTGCTAAAAGTAGATGTATTTTTAAGGATTGCTGCTTGCGCTGCTGCTAACTTAGCTATTCCCACTCTAAATGGAGAACAACTTATTATATCTATACCAATATTATGGCAAAATCTGATTGAATTTGGCTCTCCTCCTTGCTCACCACATATTCCAATTTCTATTTTATTTCCTTTAATTTTTCTTGCTTTTGTAACAGCAATCTTCATTAGTTCTCCAACTCCTTTTTCATCTATTGTATAGAATGGGTCTATATCCAATATTTTTCTTTCCATATATTCCTTTAAAAATTTTTCTTCAGCATCATCTCTACTATATCCAAATGTTGTTTGTGTTAAATCATTTGTTCCAAAAGATATGAAATCAACTTCTTTCGCAATTTCATCTGCAACAAGACAAGCTCTAGGCAATTCTATCATTGCTCCTATTTTATATTTTATTCTCTTCTTCTTTTCTTTAAAAACTTTTTCTATCTCATCTATAATATGCTCTTTTATTTCTTTAATTTCTTTCGATTCACTTACAATTGGTATTTCAATATATGGAATTGGTTTATATCCATTTGCTATAGCTGAAATGCAAGCTTCAACTATTGCTCTAACTTGCATTCTATATATTTCTGGCCTAATAATAGCTAATCTTACTCCTCTAAATCCAATCATTGGATTTATTTCTTTGTATTTTTCTACTTTTTCAAAAATTATTTTTTCTTCTTCAGATAATTCATTTTTTATTTTCTTTTCTAACAATTCTTCATATCTAGGAAGAAATTCATGCAAAGGAGCATCTAACAGCCTAATTGTAACAACCTTTCCATCCATTATTTTAAATAATTCAAAAAAATCCTTTTTTTGTAAATCTAAAAGCTTTTTCAATGCCTCTTTATCTCTTTTTAAAATAATTTCTCTAACTATTGGCAACCTATTTCCAAGAAACATATGTTCTGTTCTACATAATCCAATACCTTCTGCACCAAATTGTAAGGATTTTTTAGCATCTTCAGGCAAGTCAGCATTTGCATATACTTTCATTTTTTTATATTCACTAGCCCATTCAAGCAATTTTTTTAATTCATCTGTAAATTTTGCATCAATTAATTTAGCTTCTCCAGCTATAACTTCTCCTGTTGTTCCATCAATGGAAATAATATCTCCTTTTTTCAAAATAGTTCCATTTACTTCCATATATTGCTTCTCTTCATTTATTTTCAAATTGCTGCATCCTACTACACATGGTATTCCTAATCCCCTGCTTACAACAGCAGCATGAGATGTTATTCCTCCCCTAGCAGTCAATATACCTTGAGATTTTGCAACTCCATGTATGTCATCTGGTGTTGTTTCATTTCTTACAAGTATTATTTTTTCTTTCTCTCCCAACAATGAAGCTTCATCAGCAGAAAAACAAATTTTTCCCACCGCCGCTCCAGGAGAAGCTGGCAATCCTCTAGCAATTATTTTCAAGCCTTTTTTATCTTTAATTTGTTTATGCAACAATTTCTCTATTGAATTTGTATCGATTCTAATTATAGCCTCTTTTTTACTTATTATTCCTTCTTTTGCCATATCAACAGAGATTTTTATGTCAGCTTTTGCAGTTCTTTTTCCTGTTCTTGTTTGCAATATATATAGCTTTCCTTTCTCAACAGTAAATTCAATATCTTGCATATCCTTATAGTGTTTCTCCAATTTTTCAGCTATTTCCAAAAGTTCATTATATACATTTGGAAATTTTTCTTTTAAAAGATTTATTTGGAAAGGCGTTCTTCTACCAGATACAATATCTTCTCCTTGAGCATTTATTAAAAATTCTCCATATAATTCCTTTTTTCCATCTGAAGGATTTCTTGTAAAGGCAACACCAGTTAAACAATCTTCTCCTAAATTTCCAAATACCATTGCCTGAATAACAACT
>CAZDCH010000109.1:0-4457 GCA_964503915.1 uncultured Thermoplasmatales archaeon | reverse complement strand
CCATCCCCAAAAAGGAAAGGATATGAAATTAATGAGAGTTATGCAACACAGCAGAATAGCATATACTTTATATATTTCATTGTCATATATTGTCATGGTTAAGAAAATCGCTGTAATTTTAATCACTATTTTTTTACTAAATATATCCACAGCTATAGATTATAAGGAAAACAAGGAAAAAATGGAAGGATTTTACATATATACAAACTTTAATGGAATAGAAAAAATTTCTCCTCTTTTGCAATCAATTATAAAAGGAATAGATATTGACAACAATCCTCTAACAGGAATAAATGGAAAAGATATTAGAGTCAGTATTATTATTTTGCCATATATACAGCCCATTAATGGAAAATGGGCTTTAGCAATTTCATTTGCTTTAAAAATAATAAAATTAGGAGATGATATAAAAAATGGTAAATTAGAAGTTTATTTTGCTGGAAATTTTGAAGAATTTAACTTTAAATTTGGCTATTATTCTAAAGAAGAAGTACCAAAGGAGGTGAGAGAGGTTATTACTATTTTGCCTTACATTTTATACAAAAACAGGCCTGAAATTTATATTGGCTTTGAACCCGTTTTTGAGAATGGTTATCAAAATCTCTCCATGATTTTAGAATTTGAAAATAATAAATTTTTAATTAATTATTATCCCGCCATTCCAACGACAATAAAAATTTCTAAAAAAGAAAATAAATTTGCATTTGCTATTGAAAGAAAAGCATATGATAAGCAAACAATTAGAATATGTTATAATGAAAATATTAACTTAACATTGGAAGATATTCCAAAAGAGATGGCATTTATTTTAAGTTTTAAGAAAAATTATTTTGAATATATTGCAGATAATGAATTTAATGCAAGCTTATCCATCGAAATTTTACAACAAAAATTATGCATTAAAATCAATTATTTACCTAAGCATCTAATAACAAATCTTGAGGAAGGATATCTTTATCTATTTGTTAATGAAAGGAAAACAAAATTTATAGTTTGTGATGATTTAGAAAAACCAACCAATTTGCTGTCAATTTCTAATATTAGTGGAGAAATAAGTTTAGAATGGTTAAGTGGAGCTACAGGATATTTATTGGTAAACAGCTTAAAAGGAATGAAAGTAGAAATATTAACGCCATATTTTAGTTTATATTCACAATTTAAAGCAGAATATTTTAAAATAGGCTGGAATATCTCAGCAGAAGGATATGTTTTTATAGATACAAATTGGGAATGGCTTAGCTATTATTCATTTAATCTTACAATTGATAAAATATTTGGAGTGTTAATTGAAGCAAATATGTTAAGAGCTGAAGATTTCAAGGTAGAGTGGAAAAAAATTCCACCCCTATTTACAAAAACAGGAAAAATAGAATTTATGGGAGATTTTAAATTTTCAATAATGTTGAATGGGATATGGTATAATATATTTTAAATTATAAAAGGGAGTTCTTCATTACAAAATGGACATTTTGGCTCTTTTAAATAATTTTTAATTAATATGCTTCCATGTCTCTTTATCAATAATTTATTGCAATTATGACAATATGTATTTTCATACTTGTGTCCAGCAACATTTCCAATATATACATAAAAAATTCCTTCTTTTCTTGCTTTTTTGTATGCATATTCAAGTTTTTCTATAGGCGTTGCTGGCGCATTAAACTTATGCGCTGGAAAATAACGGGTGAAATGTATAGGTACTTTATTTCCTGCAAATTTTAAGTGTTTTTCTATTACTTCATCAATTTGTTCTTCTCTATCATTTACTCCTGTTATAATTAAATTTACAACTTCGACATGCAACCCTATTTTCTTTGCATATTCAATATTTTTCCATACATATTCTTCCTTTGCATTCAAATATTTCTTGTAAACTTCCTTGTCTCCTTTAATATCAATATTAATTGCATTTAACCCTGCTTCTTTTAACATTTTTAATGCTTCTTTAGTCATATATCCATTAGAAACAATGCTTTTATGGTTCTTCGAAATTTTAAATAAATCTATACAATACTCAAAAAGCAAAGTTGGCTCATTGAAGCTAGCACATAATCCATGTTCTCCAGCCATCTCAACCAATTCTTTAGGAGATATGTAATTTGCGAATTTAATTGTAGTAGAAATATGCCAGTTTTGGCACCAAGGACACTGAAAATTACATGAATAGGAAGAAAAAGTTAAAGCTTTTTTACCAGGATAAAAATGGAAAAAAGGCTTTATTTCCATTGGACGCAATTCTATTGCGCTTAAATTTCCATATGTTAAAGTATAAATTTTTCCTTCCTTATTTATTCTTGTTTTACAATAACCAACAGTATCAATTTTACATTTCCTATAACATAGATTGCATTGATTATCTGAGCAAAGCAATGCTTCATGCATATAATTTCTTCACAATTTTCTTGGCTTTTTCTTTAATTTCTTCAGTTAAATTGTTCCCATAAGCATCTATAGTAACTATTAATGGCCCAAAATTTTCAACTTCAAAAACCCATAATGCTTCTGGCATTCCTAACTCTAGCCAATATACTTCTTTAATTCTTTTTATTGCATTTGCTGCCAAAACTGCTGCTCCTCCAGTAAATGCAGCATATATAGATTTAAATTCTTTACATGCTTTTGTTGTCTTTTTTCCCATTCCTCCTTTCCCTATTATAATTTTTGTATTGAATCTTTTTATAAAATCGTATTCAAAAATTTCCATTCTACTGCTTGTTGTTGGGCCTGCTGCTATTACTTTCCATTCTTTATTTTTTCTTACTATGGGCCCACAATGGAATATTGCAACTTTTGAAAAATCTATTGGTAATTTTTTTCCAGTATCATATAGTTCAATAGCTTTCTTATGAGCTTCGTCTCTTGCTGTAACAACTGTACCATTTATATATAAAACATCCCCAACCTTCATTTTTAAAATATCTTTTTCATTAACAGGTAATTTCAATCTATATTCCATATTCTTCCCTCCTTATCTATTCTTATACTTTTCTTTCTATTTGCCCAGCATTGGATAGCAATTGCGACCGGCAAGGAAGCTGGATGACGGTGAGCAACTTCTATATGAACATCCAAAACAGTAAATCTCCCCCCCATTCCCATTGCTCCTATTCCTGTTGAATTAATCAATTTTAATAGCTCTTCTTCTATTTTCGCTATCTCTTCGTTTTTATTTCTTTCTCCAATCTTTCTTAGCAATGCTTTTTTTGCAATTTTCATTGCAATATCTGCTCCTCCTCCAATTCCTATACCAACAATAGTGGGAGGGCATGGATTTCCAGCTATTTCAACCATCCATTCTAAAACAAATTTCTTAACCCCTTCTAATCCAACGCCACGCTTCAACATTTTTAAAGTTGACATATTTTCTGAGCCTCCTCCTTTAGGCATTACTGTTATTATGCATTCATTTCCATTTACCAACTCCCAATTAATATATGGAATATAATTTCCTGTATTATCTCCGCTATTCTTTCCAGTTATTACATCAACTGCATTTGGTCTTAGAGGAACAAGTTCTGTTGCTTTCCTTACTCCTTCTATTATTGCTTCTTTTAAAATATTTCTAAATGGAAAATCTGTTCCAACTTCTACATAAAAAATTGGAGTTCCTGTATCTTGGCACATTGGTTTTCTTTGTTTTTTAGCAAGTTCAATATTTTCAATGATTGCTTTCAATTGTGTTTTTGCTGGCTCTATTTCATTTTGCATTGCTTTATATAGTGCTTCTTCAACATCTTTAGGCAATTCAATAACAGCTTCTCCAATCAAATTTGCAATTGCCTCTATGAGTTTGTTTTTCATGACATGAAATGCGGAGCAATTTTAAATATTATATGGAAGGATAGGCTGGAAAAAAGAAGCATCTTTGGGAGGGGATGGGATGCCTGCTACCAGCCTATCCTTCCAATTTATTATATAGTTACTTATATAATATTTTTGTTATTTTGAAATTAGATAGCTTTTTGTATTAACAAAAGAAAGTTATGTGAAGCATCTATTAAAAACCAAATTAATAGTGCGAGGAGACAAAGATAACTAATATTTCTAACTTTTCTATTTTTTATTTTAAAAGGTAAACATACATTAAAATAATACATTAAGCCCCACATAAAAAATACATATGACAGGAAAATGTATGGATGAAATTGAATTAATTTATTTGCTATTGGATTTATTTCTTCCCCTCCAAAAGAGAGGAGACAAAACGTTAAGATTATAGATATTGCATTTATAGTTATAACTGATAAAAATAAAGTTTGATTCATAATGTTAAAAATAAAAAATTTTTAAAATTTTTCTATAGCTAAATTCTCTATTTTTCCAAACCAATTTATAATTCTTTTATACATCGCGATTCATAGAATTGTAAAATAAAAAATAATAGTAAAAATAGAGGTTGTCAAAAAATTCCATGAGATTTATATTCCCATCCCCCGTAGGAGGCACAGGGGATGGGA
>CAZDCH010000108.1:0-4463 GCA_964503915.1 uncultured Thermoplasmatales archaeon | reverse complement strand
ATCATATGCTTTTGTTGTTAATAAAATAATATCATATTTACTTCCATCCCATTTTGTTTTAGGATAAAAAACTCCATTTGTTTTGCCTTCTATTCTTAATCCATTTTTTTCAATTGCTTTTGTATGTTCCTTTCTTCCTATCAATAAAACTTCATAATGTTTTGAAAGCAATCCACCAAATAAGGAGCCTAATGCTCCTGCTCCAAATACAATAAATTTCATAATTTCTAATTATAATTATAAAAATAAATTTATGCTGTAAACGCATTCATTTTTAATGCCAAAAAATTTAATAATCATCTTCCTATTTACTTTCCTTATTTCAACTGTTTCTGCATGTAAAGATATTATAGTAATGAATAGCGTAACAGCTGGTAATTACAATTTATTTATGAAAGTTAGAGACCCTTCTAGGCCAGGTTTACAAGTTTTATTTATGGTTGATAAGGGATATAAATATTCATATCATCACCCTTGGCTTGGATATGAAATTCCGTATGAAATAAAGCATAAGCTTATAGGAGTTGCAACAATTGGAGATACGCCCCCAAGTATAATAAAAGCTGGCATGTTGTTAAGCGATGCATGTATTGCTTATGGAGATGCAGATTGTCCTACTTATTTTGTAAATCCAACCAAATATGCATGGGATGATTTTGATTGGCTTAGATATGCAGCTCAAAATGCAAGTAATGAAGATGAGGCTGTTGAACTGCTAGCAGATGTTGTAAAAATGCATGCTCCAGGAATTGGAGAAAATATATTTGTTGTTGGAAGGGAAAAAGCATATGTTATAGAGGCAGATGCCTTTCATTTTTTGAAAGAAGAAATAAAAGATTTTGCAGTTATGTCAAATTATCCAAAAAAATTGTGGCACATTAGATTGCTTAAAAAGACAATTGCTTCAGATTTTGACATGCAATATGAAAAAGTAGTTAGAAGATTTCAAACAATAAGGCTTGGAGGAATATATGGGATAAGGATTCTAAAAATGGGAAACAATTTGATAACTGTAAAACAAATTCCTTATGGAAAAAAAGTTGAAATCGAAAAGGGGAAAGGAGCAAAAGTTGGTTATTTTTATGTTAAATTAATTGATTGTAATGGTAGGAAGGCCAAAATAAGAATATGTTATGAATATTATGAATGGGAGAAAAAGTTATTAGAAATATTGAGGAAAAGGGAAGGAAAAATAGATGTTTTAGATTTAATGAATATATCAAGAATTACTTCAGAAGAGTTAGAAGGACTTAGAGGAATTTGTGAAGGGGAAGAGAAAGCAGCAATGATTTTTAAAATACCAATAAATAATAAGCTCTGCATGGGATGGTTTGCTCCAGATCAATGTGCATCTATTTTTGTTCCTGTTCATTTATGTGATAAAGATATATATGAAGCATATAAAAATGGAAAGGCAGCAGAGATTGCTTTAAATTTGCTAACAAAATTTGGTAGAGTAGATTTTAGCAATGTTGAAAGAGTATTTGTTAAAGAAAACGAAAGAATAGAGAAAATAGCAATAAAAAATATAGGTATGGCAAGCAGTATACTTACCGTAACAGATATGGAAATGCAAAAACAAGCTTTTCTATTCCAAAAATTGTGGCTGAATAGCAACGAAATGGAAAGAGAAATATTAAAAGATATATGGAACAATAGTTACTACCTTACAGTTTGCAATATTATTAAAAATTTAGGAAAGATTGATGAATATGGAAAAGAAATTTTGGCAGAGATATCTTTAAGTATAGGAAAAATAAGAGCCAAAATTGAAGATATGATAAATGGAAGCAATTTATTTATTTTATATAAAGATGCAGAAAATTTGATAAATTTGGGAAAATATGAAAAAGGGGTGAAAATTATAAGAGATATATTGAAAAAGTCGGATGAAAATCTATTTGGAATAAAGTATGAGGAAAAAAAGGAAATTAATGGAGGATTAATTGCAACAATATTTTTTATTATACTATTGGCTATGTTACTTGTATTAAGAAAAAAGAGAAAATAAACTATAAATACTTTCTTGGGTCTGCTATTTTTCCTTCTATTGCACTTGCTGCTACTGTTGCTGGAGATGCCAAATAAACTTCAGCTTCTTTTGAGCCCATTCTTCCTTTGAAATTTCTATTGGTTGATGTTATTGCTACTTCATTGCTAGCTAAAATTCCTTCATGAGCTCCTAAACATGGCCCACAACCAGGATTCATTATAACTGCTCCAGCTTCTATAAATATTTTAATTAATCCTTCATCTAAAGCTTGTCTATAAATTTTCATTGATGCAGGAAATACAAGAAATCTTACGCCATCTGCAATTTTCTTTCCATTTAAAATTTTTGCAGCTATTCTTAAATCTTCTATTCTTCCATTTGTACATGAGCCTAAAACAGCCTGGTCTATTTCTTTTCCTTCAACATCTTCAACGCTTTTTACATTATCAACACTATGAGGACAAGCTATTTGAGGGCTTAAATTGCTAACATCAAACTCAAATTCTTTTTCATATAAGCCATTTCCATCTCCTCCAAATAAAGCTGCTTTTGCTCCCATTTCCATTGACATATTAGCTATAGTTATTTTATCTGCCAATGGCATTTTTTCAACTATACCATAATATTCGCATGCCTTGTAATTTGCTCCATCTGCTTTTAACTCGCCAATAATATGCAAAATTATATCTTTAGCAAAAACTCCTTTAGGCAATTTTCCAGTTATTGTTATTTTATAAGTTTCTGGCACCTTAAGCCATATTTTGCCAGTTGCCCATACAGAAGCCATTTCTGTAGCTCCTATTCCAGTAGAAAAAGCTCCTAAAGCTCCATAGCTAGTAGTATGGCTATCTGTTCCAACAATTAGCATTTCTTTAGCCACATGTCCTTCTTCAATCATCACTTGATGACATATTCCATAATTTATATCATAAAAATTTTTGATGCCATGTTTTTTAACAAATTCCCTTATTTTCTTATGAGCTTCAGCAGTTTTAATGCTATTAGCTGGGACACGATGGTCTAATATTATAACAATTTTGTCAGCAATTTTTAAAGGCATTCCAATTTCTTCAAAATATTTTATAACCAATGCTGCATTATCATGACTCATTGCTTTATCAACGCTTGCTTCAATAATATCTCCAGCTTCAGCTTTCATTCCACTTTTTTCCGATAGAATTTTTTCTGCTAGCGTCATTCCTTCACCTTCCTAATTACATCTAAAACTGTTCCATCTCTATATTCAACTATAGCAACTATATCTTTATCAAATTTTGGTTCTTTTGGCAAGCCTACTAAGCTTATAGCTTTCTTATATAACTCCTCAATATCAACTATTTCCATTTTTCCTTTTATCGCTTCTATTAAATCTTCCCTTTCTGGATTTATTGCTATTCCCCTATCTGTAACAACAACATCTACTGTATGACACGGCGTTGAAACAGTTGTAACTTCTTTTCTTATAACAGGAACTCTTCCTCTAAGCAAGGGAATTGTAATAATGGTGACATCGCTTCCTGCTGCTGCATCTTGATGCCCACCAATTCCATGTAAAAGTAATCCATCTGAATGGGTATTGACATTGACATTGAAATTTATGTCAACTTCTGTTGCTCCTAAAAAGCATGCATTTTGCCTATTGACAACGCACCCACATGTATGAGGGTCGCCAAACATTATATGGCTTACTTCTACATGCTCATCATCTTTTGCAATAGATTCAACAGCTTTTAAATCAAAGCTCTGTCCATCTAAAATTTTTTTGATTGTTCCATCGTGTAACATATCTACAACAAATCCAGTTATTCCTCCCATAACAAAATCGCCAACAATTCCATTCTTTTTCATATATTCATGCAAAAATTTTGTTACAGCTAAGCTTATTCCTCCAGCCCCAGCTTGGAAGGAAAAGCCATTTTTTATTATTCCAGCCTTAGCTAAAAATTTAACGACATTTTTTGCTATATTAAGGCGAGCTGGACTTCTTGTTATACGCATTGTTCCTGTTTGTATGCCAGATGGGTCGCCAATACTATCAACTTTAACAACATAATCAACATAAATTTGAGGTATTGAAATAGGGGTAACTGGATATGGTTGCAAGTTATCTGTTACAACAACAACATTATCAGCATGCATTGCATCTGCATATGCAAATCCCATTGCTCCAAAAGCCGATTTGCCTAGCATTCCATTACAATTTCCATATTCATCAGCTATAGAAGCGGCAATAAAAGCAACATCTATATGTAAATCTCCACTTCTTACTGCCCTAGCCCTCCCTCCATGGCTACGCAACACAACAGGCTCTTTTAAGCCATGCCTTGAAACATACTCCCCTAATGGCCCATTCAAACTTCCTTCTATGGCCGTTATTACTCCATTTTTTATATGTTCTATAAGTTTTTCATGAACTGGAAATAAAGCTGTAGGAGCAAGCTTTATGTCTTTTATTCCCATTTTTGCAATT
>CAZDCH010000107.1:0-4579 GCA_964503915.1 uncultured Thermoplasmatales archaeon | reverse complement strand
TTATTGCATTTGTAGCCATTTACAATCTGGAGGTGAGAATTTCTTGACAGCCCCATTAGCTTTATATATGAGAAAGGCTAATCTGTGTTCACCGTGTTTAAGAAATTCTCACCTTTCAAAATATTAAACCATCCTTTCACTATTTCTTTCCCTATGCCATTGCAACCCCATCTACACATTTTTATAACTGCTGGAGAGAAAAATTTGATAAAAAATTGAAATGCTTATATCCAAAAAATTCTAAATTCTAATATTGAACCGATAAAATTAATAAGTGAATAGTATTATAAAACTATGAAGGGGAAATCGATATGTGTTGGGATTTTTTTAATAATACTTCCATATTTAATAAATTCTGATACTCAGCCACCAAACATAAGCAATGTCGAAGCAAACCCTTCTAAACAGCTAGTTGGCAAATATGTAAATATAACTTGTACTGTAATAGATAATGTTGCTGTTAATATTGTAAAAGTAAATATTACCTATCCCGATGGTTCTTATCAAAATATTACCATGAATTCTTTAATTTTATCAACTCCTTTTTCACCGTCCCATTATTATAATTCAACATATACTATGCCTGGAACTTATTACTATTACATATGGGCAAATGATACTAGCAATAATTGGAATGTATCTGCTGTATACACATTTGAAATAATAGAAGATACAAATCCTCCAGAAACTTACATAATAGAGGGGCCATCAGGCCTAATAGATTATAATGATGTAACCTTTAAATGGATTGGAACAGATGATTTTACTCCGTCTAATGAGCTTCTTTATTCCTATAAATTGGAAGGATACGACACCACATGGTCTTCTTGGACTGGGCAAACATCAAAAACATATTATGATTTGCCTGAAGGAAGCTATACATTTTATGTTAGAGCAAAAGATGAAGCTGGAAATATTGACCCTACACCTGCTAACAGGACTTTTACTATCAAAACAGATACAACTCCTCCTGTAATTTCTGATGTAAGAGATTATCCAGATCCACAACTAGTTGGAAAAGAAGTAACAATATCATGTAAAGTAACAGATAATGTAGGGGTTGATACTGTTAAAGTAATAATAAAATATCCAACGTGTTGTATAGTAAATGAAACAATGATTCATATTCCATGTAATGAATATTATTATAAAGCAAATTATAGTGTACCTGGAACATATTACTATTACATATGGGCAAATGATACTGGCAACAATTGGGCGAAATCTGCAACATATACATTTAAAATAATAGAAGATAATATGCCTCCAACAATTTCAGATATTAAAGATTATCCAGATCCACAAATAGAAGGAAAAATGGTTAATATAAGTTGTAAGGTAATAGATAATGTAGAGGTAAATAGTGTTAAAGTGAATATAAAATATCCAGATAACTCCACAATAAATGTAAGCATGGTAAAAACTGATAATTACTATTATTACTGCAACAACTATCCACTTGTTGGAACATACTACTATTACATATGGGCAAATGATACCAGCAACAATTGGGCGAAATCTGCAACATATACATTTAAAATAATAAAGAAAGATGAAAATCCTCCAATTGTAATTATAGAAAAACCTAGACGATGGTTATATATTGCAGATAGAGCTATATTTCCAACGCTAAAGCCAATTATAATTGGAAGTATAACAGTAAAAGCTTTTGCGGCAGATTATGAAAGTGGTGTAGAGAAAGTAGAATTTTATGTTGATGGTATGTTGAAAAAAACAGATAAAAATCCGCCATATGAATGGATATGGAATGAGAGGACATTTGGTTACCATTTACTCAGTGTTGTTGCTTATGATAAGGCAGGAAATCTTGATGCTGATGAAATTTTAGTATTTATAATTAATTTTTAGTCTTTTCTTTTATATCTTTCTTTTATATATATATAATACCAAAACATAGCCACAAACAAAGCAACTATATATATTAAAAATTCAAAGCCTTTTGTTTTTCTTCTAATTTTATGAAAATTTTCCCATGGAATCTTATCAAAATACCATCCATCATCTGCTTTTAAATCTATCTTTACTGTTACATTTCCAGTTATATTAAAAAATTTTGGTAAATAAATTTTTAATGTATTGCCTTTTATTTCATATGTTGCATTTTCTAGAATAATGTCACCTCTTAATGGGGTAAAATAATGAATATATCCTCCCTTATAGAAAATTCTTTTAATTGTTGTTTCATTAAAAATAAAAAACTCGCAATAAATACTTGCTTCAATTTTTCCTGCAACTTTTATAGTAAATATATATCTATTATTTTTTTCCTGTATACTAGCATATATTAAATCGGCATTTGCATAGTTAGTTCTTTCTCCATCCAAGCTTACATCTCCTCTTTCATCATTTGCTTCATAATATGCAACAGCTGAAGGAATAAAGAGTAAAAGAAATAAAAGTAAGGGTCTCATAGAAATAATTTAAAGAATAATTTTAAAAATAACCCAATTATAGGGAATTTCCAAATGTTTATTGGCAATGTTGCCCAATCGCTTTGTGCCCCATATTCATCTATTGCTTTAACTTTAATTTCATAGCTCCCTTTTTCATTCCATATATGGGATACAGTTACTTCTTCACCAGAATTATAGGGCCCAACCTGCTGAGTATTTCCATCTCCCCAATCAATAAAATAATATATTCTATCTCCATCTGGATCTGTAGAAACTATTGTATATTCATATTCAACGCCTTTTTTTCCTGTTGTAGGTCCAAAAATTTCTGGCTTATTTGGAGGCAAAGAAGGAGAAGAAATTTGAAGGGATGGGTCTCCAAATGGTTCCCACTCTTCAACAGTTTTATAATCTAATGCATAATTCATACCAGTAGTTTGTATGTAATTATTTATTGTTCTTGCCCATAACATCCCAAAAGTTTTTGCTCCTTTATAAGATTTAAAAGTTCCATATTCCATCAATCCACATAATCCATTTATTGTATATTTTCCACCATAAAGCCATCCTAATGCTGTATTTCCACAAGTTGCGATTCCTCCTCCTTTTTCATTTGCTAAGAAAGCCCATGCAATACAATTTCTAGTTTCATCAAATTTGCTATTTGAACATGCATTTAAAATAACAATTGGAAGTTTATTTGAATTTGAAAGAACATTTACATTTGATGTTCTATATCCACCAATTGGAAGCCAAACGGATTCTTTTTCATGAGGATGTGTAGCCCAAGATGTTGGTGAGCCATGTCCAGAGAAGCTTACAAATCCTGCGCCACTTTCGATGGCATTGTTTATATTGGATGCATATTTTACTTTATTATTTGAAGCCCATATCTTTATGCCATTAAAGTTGTTCATTATATCCAAAATTTTTTGACCAATATATTCTCCTTCATCTATTTCTTGACCGTCTCCTGGAAAAGTATCTCCTCCTACTACAACAATATCTGTAAACCATGGTTGGCTATAAGCTTTCATCTCCTCATAACTTATAATTTTATCAATTATTATTTTTAATTCATTTTCATCATTACATGGTAATCTTCCAATATAAACATCTGGAAATAAATCTACATCATCATATAATCCTTCATCTCCCCAATCATACTCTCCAAATATATCGTTATTATTTGAATCCCAGCTTACAAATTCTCCATTTGCATCATATATATCTGCATAATATAAATCGCTAATAAAAGCTTCATCATCTATTACATCATTTCCAACTTTATAAGCAACGTGTGTATATCTGACAGGGAATTTATTTTCATTGCCAACCAGTAAAACATATTTTATTCCCCATTTTTCTATAGCATCTTTTATGAAATACTTTATATCTTCTTGTACATCTCTTCCCTTCATTGGTATCTCATTAAGAGTAACTAATTTTGTGCTTATATTTTGATTGTTTTTATGTTCTACCAATGTTTGAAGTTCATCAGAAAATTCTTCTGGACATAAAATCAATAACTTATAATTTTCTTTTAGCATTCGTTTTTCATTTCTAACAACTTCTAATATAACTTTTACTTTTTGAACATATTCTATGGTATTTTGTGTATATCTTATTGGATAGACTTTTAATATTAAAAATGTGAACCTTTTTTCATTCTTAATACCTCCTCCTACTACATATTCATAAAAAGTATTGGGGAAAATCTCAAAATCTCTTTTTATCTCATATTTTTTTAATCCAATTAATGGTGGAGCAGGAACTATTTCTTTTCTTATTTTCATTTTTTTGATGGCAGAAGGTATAACTTTTACATCTATAATTTTAGTACCTAAAGGAAATAAAAAAGTTAATGTTTTATATGGAAGAATCGGCATACCTGGCACAATAATGTGTGAATTTGTTCCATTTACCTCTATCCATATATACTTTCCATTTTCAATAATATGTGGTTCAGAAAATTCTATCGTAAAAAATTCTTTTCCTGAGCTCTTTACTTCAAGGCAAAATCCAACAATTACTAATACAAGCAATAATTTTTTTAATTGCATGAGAAAAAAACCTATTTCATATTTAAATTTTTATTCTTTCATTTTATCCATGCCATATGCTTTCTTCATTTGTATAGATAAATATGCCCATTCCTTTTTTTA
>CAZDCH010000106.1:0-4642 GCA_964503915.1 uncultured Thermoplasmatales archaeon | reverse complement strand
AGGAGATATCCTTCTGCTGGAGTAGGAGATATGGTAGTTGTAACTGTTAAAAAAGGTAAGCCAGAATTAAAAAGACAAGTATTGCATGCAGTTATTATAAGACAAAGAATGCCTTATAGGCGACCAGATGGAACAAGAATACAATTTGAAGATAATGCTGCAGTTATTGTTACCCCACAAGGAGATATGAAAGGCTCCGCTATTAAAGGGCCTGTTGCAAAAGAAGCAGCTGATAGATGGCCTCGCATTGCTGCTGCTGCTTCAATTATTGTATAGGTGGTGGAGATGAGTTACCAACCTAGAAAACAAAGAAAATTTTTATATACAGCCCCTTTGCATAAAAAAAGGAAGTGGATAGCTGCTCATCTTGCAGAAGAATTAATTATTAGATATAGGAGGAGGAGTGTGCCAGTTATAAGAGGAGATACGGTAAAAGTAATGAGAGGCGACTTTAAAGGGCATGTTGGGAAAGTAAGAAAAGTTGATGTTAAAAAAGGAAGGATAGAAATTGAAGGAGTTACAATAACAAAAGTTGATGGAAAGAAAGTTGCTCGCCCAATTCATGCATCAAATGTTTTAATTACAAAATTGAATTTAACGGATCCTTGGAGAAGGAGGAAGTTGGAGGAAGGCTTACCAGAAGAAACAAGGAGGGAGATAGAAAAGGAAGCTGAAGAACAACTAAGAGAATTGGCTGAAGCTAAGGAGGAAGAAATTAAGGAAGAAGAAAGAGAAGAGGAAGAAGAGGAAGAGGAGGGAGAGGAAGAAGAGGAAGAAGAAACCAAAGAAGAAGCCAAAGAAAAGGAAGAGGAAGAAGAGAAAAAAGAAGAAAAGGAAGAAGAAAAAGAAAAAGAGGAGGATTAAATGGCTCATTTAAAAAGATTAAAGGCACCAAAAACATGGAAAATAGAAAGAAAAGTTGCAAAATGGACTGTAAAGCCATCTCCAGGCCCTCATCCAATTGAAAGAAGCATACCATTATTAATTATAGTTAGAGATTTTCTAAAACTTGCAGATACAGGAAGAGAAGCAAGAAAAATAATATCTGCGAGAGAAATTTTAGTTGATGGAAAAGCTAGAAGAAATTATAAGTTTCCTTGTGGTTTAATGGATGTTATTTCTATTCCAAAAATGAACGAATATTATAGAATCCTGTTTGATTCAAAAGGTGCTTTAAGATTGGTTAAAATTGATGAAGAAAGAGCAAAATGGAAATTATGCAGAATAGAAAATAAAATGATGGTTAAAGGCGGAAAAATACAATTAAATTTGCATGATGGAAGAAATATTGTCATTGAAGGAAATGAATATAAAACTGGCGATGTCTTAAGAATTTCATTGCCTGAGCAAGAAATTTTAGAAGCGATACCTATGGAAAAAGGAATTTTAGCAATGATAACTGGAGGAAAACATGCTGGACAAATTGCCGAAATTGAAGAAGTTATTATAACAAGAAGTCCTTTACCAAATATTGTAAAATTGAAAGGATTTTCAACAATTAAGCCATATGTATTTCCAATTGGAAAAGAAAAACCATTGGTTGAATTGCCTGGTGGAGAATATGAATGAGAATCCAATGAGAGAGATAAGGATTGAAAAAGTAACAGTTAATATTGGTGTTGGAGAAGGAGGAGAAAGGCTAAGAAAAGCTGAAAAAGTAATTGAAATGCTAACTGGTCAGAAGCCAGTTAGGACTATTGCAAAGGTTACAAATAGAGATTTTGGAATAAGAAAGGGATTACCTATAGGTTGTAAAGTAACTTTGAGAAAAAAGAAAGCGATAGAATTCTTAAGAAAAGCATTATGGGTAAGAGATTTTAAATTGCCCATCTGGTCTTTTGATAGCGAAGGAAATTTCTCATTTGGAATAGCTGAACATACAGATTTTGAAGGAGTAAAATATGATCCTGAAATAGGAATTTTTGGGATGGATGTTTGCGTAACTTTAGAAAGGAAAGGATATAGGATAAAGAGGAGGAAAAGACAAAAAACAAAAATTCCATTAAGACATAGAATAACAAAAGAGGAGGCAATAGAATTTTTAAAAAGAGAATTTAATTTGGAGGTAATAGAATGAAAATAAAGGAAAGGCAGAAAAAATATGGAAGGATAGAAGGATGCAAGAGATGCGGAAGGAAAAGAGGAATAATTAGAAGATATGGGTTACATTTGTGTAGGCAATGTTTTAGGGAAGTTGCTGAAGAAATGGGATTTAAAAAGTATAGTTAGATGATAATAATAGGAATAATATCTATAATTATTCTCATAATATTATCTGCATTTTTTGCTTCAGCTGAAATGGCATTCGTTTCAGCTGATATTATAAAGATTAGAGGGAAAGCAATGAAAGGAAATAAGAATGCAATTATTTTAGAGAAGCTTCTTGAAAAACCTGATGAAGTTGTTAGTGCAATAGTAGTTGGGAATAATTTGGTTAATATTACTGCTTCCATTATAGCTGGAGCCATCGCCACCTATTTTTTTGGCAGCATGGGGGTTGGAATAGCAACAGCAATAATGACTTTGCTAATCATAATTTTTGGTGAGTCAACACCAAAAGCATTTGGAATTAATAATGAAGAATTTGCTATTAAAATAGCAAAATACTTATTAGCAATTTGGAAGATTTTTTATCCAATTGCTAGAATATTTTCAAAAATATCTAATTCAATAATAAAATTGATAGGTAAAAAAAGTCTAAATAAAAAAACCATTACTGAAGATGAAATTAAAGTAATGCTGGATTTAGGAGTTGAACACGGAACGATTGAAAAAGATGAAAAAGAGCTTGTAGAAGAAGTTTTTGATTTTAATGAAACAAAAGCTATTGAAGTTTTTGTTCCTAGAGAAGAAGTTGTGTATTTAAAAGAGAATGATAAAATTAAGGATTTAATAAAGAAATCTGTTGAAACAGGTTATTCCAGGTTTCCAATTTGCAGAGGAGATATAGATGATGTTGTTGGAATGGTTCATGTAAAAGATGCTTTAATGAAAAACGAGGATATGGCAGTTAAAGAAATAATGAGAGAAATCATTAAAATACCTCCAGGAATGAAAATAGATGATGTTCTTAGAGAAATGCAGAAAAGGAAAGTGCACATGGCTGTTTTGCAATCAAAAGATGGAAAAACAATAGGCGTTGTAACTTTAGAAGATTTAATAGAAGAAATATTTGGAGAAATAAAGGATGAGCATGATAAAAAATGAATGTTGCTTGTTTAATAACTGGAGGAAAAGATTCAATATATGCATGCTATGTTGCAAAACATTATGGATGGAATATTAAATATTTGATAGGAATAAAACCAAAAAAATTATCATGGATGTATCATATGGAAAACATTCATATCTTGCCATTAGTTGCTAAAGCAATGCAATTGCCTTTATTAATTAAAGAGAGCGAAGCTGAAAAAGAAAAAGAAATTGATGATTTAAAAGAATTGATAGAAAAAGCTAATGTTGAAGGAATAGTTTCTGGAGCTATTGCTAGTGAATATCAAAGAACCAGAATAGAAAAAATATGTCATGAGATCGGAGTTAAATCTTTTACACCTATTTGGCATAAAAAACAGGAAATTATTTTAGATGATTTGATAAAAGCAAATTTTAAAGTTATAATAACTGCTGTTGCTTCTTATGGATTAAATGAAAAATGGCTTGGAAGAGAAATAAATGAAAATTGTGTTAATGAATTAAAATTGCTTAATAAAAAATATGGAATAAATGTTGCTGGTGAGGGCGGAGAATATGAAACTCTCGTTTTATACTGCCCTTTATATAAAAAAAGAATAAGAATAATTTCGGCTGAAAAGGTTTGGAATGGAACGAGAGGAAGTTACATAATTAAGAAAGCAACTTTAGAATAAAATTCGATATTTCTTCCATTATGTCCAAATTTTCGAAAATCCAATGACATCCTTCTAAAAGCTTATAATTTGCATTATATTTCTTTGCTATTTTATTTACCATTTCTGGAGGAGATGCCTTATCATTTTTTGTTGCTATAAATAACATGGGAGCATTTATTTTTCTTTCATCTATTTCTATTTTGTTCATAGCAATTTCATATGCAACAATTGGTGCTTCAACAACAATTTCATTATATATTGTATATGATTTCTCATCTTCTATACAATTTAATAAAAATTTTTTCATAAAATTGTAGCTTGGCTTAAAAGGCTTTTTTTGCAAAATTTTTGGTAAATATCTTAATGAATGTAAAAACATGCTAATATTTCTAAACTTTATTCCTTTCGGGGGAGCTGAACAAATTGCAATACCAGCTTTTACTCTTTTTCTTTCCATTACTTTTTGAACTATCAAACCACCCATTGAATGGCCTATTAATATGTCATTTTCTGTAGCCTCAACTTTATTTACATAGTCCATAAAATGAGCTCTTTTCAAATCCAAGTTTTTTCTCAAATTTATTGCTTTGCATTCAAAATTCCTGCTTTCAAAATATTTAATAAATTTTTCCCATACTTTTTCATTACTCCACATGCCATGAATAAATATAAGCATATTGAATAATGAATGGCCAGCTTTTTATAGTTTCGTTTTTAAAACAGTTTTAGATTTATTACTAATATTTTTGCTTCTTTGCTTGCTGTATTTCCTAGCTTATCATAAGCTTCTATTA
>CAZDCH010000105.1:0-4739 GCA_964503915.1 uncultured Thermoplasmatales archaeon | reverse complement strand
ATAGCAATAGCAATTGCTATTGCTATTCTTATAAGGAAAAGGAAAATATAATCTCCCCTTTTCCCAAAATTTTTAATATATCTTTTTCTTTTATTTGAAAATGATATTTGATGATGAAAAGAGAAGGAGGAAAAAAGAAGCTGAAGAATTTGAAAGAATAGTTAGAGAAATGGAAAGAATAATTGAGGAAGCTTTTAAAAGCGCATTCAATATGCAGCCATTTATAAAAGGATTTTCTTTGAAAATAGATAAGGAGCCAGTTGATATAATTGAAGATGAAAGTAAATTGTATATTACGTTAGAATTGCCAAATATAAAGAATGAGAGAGAAATAAAAATTAAAGCTAAAGAAAATTTTTTAGAAATTAAAGCTGGGAATGTATTAAAAGAAATTGAATTACCTTGTAAAGTAAAGAAAAAAATGAAAAAGACTTTTAAGAATGGAATATTAGATATTGAATTAATCAAAGCATAAGTATTCCTTAATTTTCTCTCTCGCTTCTTCTCTTTTTTCTTTTAGATTTTTTATAAAATTTAAAAGCAATTCATAAGCTAATTTTTTACAATTCCCACATAATAGCTTTCCATTCTTACAATTATCGTATATTTCTTTCAATTCTTTATCATCTTCAACTATGCCATAAGTAAATATTTCATATATGACGCACTCTTCTGGCTTTCCTCCATATTTCCTTTGTTCTTCTGCCGATATAGCCCCACCAGTTTTTGCTGACCATATTTTCTTTTTTATTTGTTCTTCTTCATCAGTCAAAAACAAAGCATGTTGTGGCTTACTGCTTGACATTTTATTTCCATCCAAGCCTGAAATAAAGCGATGATATGTTGATGATGGCAATAGGAAAGAATAATTTTCATATTTCCTTTCTATTTTTGCCAATTCAAAATCTAAATCAAATAAATCTTTTGCTTTTCCATATATCGCCTTGTAACTATCTTTTCTTTCTATATTTTCTAGCATTTTTTCAACTTCATCAAGCAAAATTTTAACATTCTTCTCGCTTTTAACAAAAACTCCTACTTTATCGTTTTTAGGAATTATGCTATATAGCCTATGAGCCTCGACTAAATCTCTACAAAATCTTATATGTGGATCTTGATCGACTCCAACAGGCACGAGAGTAGGGCGCAAGCCTCCATATTTTTCCATTTGTACATGTAAAATATCTCCAACTTGTATAAATGGGGCAAAAACATGCGCCATATTTGTTGAGCCTTTAAATCCATAAATAGCAAATATTTGTGAAAGGTTGGATTTTTTTGCCAATATATAAGCTAAATCTTTTACATCTTCGTTTTTAGATTGAAAATATATTCTACAAGGTTTTAGACCTAAAGCAATATAATTCAAAATATATTCTTCTATAGCTATTTTTTCCGCTTCTTTTAATGAATAGCCTCTTGTTGCAAATGATTCTATATCGGCAACAGCAATATTAACATCTGCACCAATGCTCTGATAATATATTACTTGGTCTATTACAATTTTATGACCAAAATGCATTTTACCAGATGGCATTAATCCAGTTAATATTGCCCATGGTCTTTTTTTCTTAATAGCTTGCTTTATTCTTTCAAATCCTCTATGTCCAAAAACTATTTTACGTCTAAAAAAGAAGGGAGGATTTGGCAAATCTTTCCATATATTTTCAGTAAACCTTTCTATTCCAAAATTTTCAAATAATTTTTCATATTCATATTTCTCGCTCCCCCATGGATCAATGATCATTATCAGCAATTTATTAGGTATTATTAAATTTTTTTAGTTTAAAATTTAGAAGACATTTAAATAGATATATGTTCTAATATTTTCATATTAATGAATCCTTCAAATGGTAACATATCCTTAGCATAAAAACATGTTCATTTCATTTTCCAAGCCACAAAATATTATATACAACAAGAAAATTATGTTTATGAGAAGGTTAGCATATCTTATATTGCTATTATTAATTATACCTATATTGCAAGTAAGAGGAGAAGATAGATTAAAATTTGTTTTTGAATTTGATTCACCAACAATAAAAAAGGTTGGAAATGAATATAGTATAGAAATAAAAGGATGCTATCAATATAATTATAAGGGACTTGTTATACCTGTAAAACCTCTTTATATTTTAATTCCTTACAAAAAGGAAATTAGTAAAATATTTGTAAGGAGTAAAGAGGAATTTTTAGGAAATTACCCATTACAAAAAGAAAAGAATATAATAGTTGGAGATAAAAAAATTGAAAAAATTGAAAAAATCGAGAAAAATGAAAAAATTGAAAAAATTGGGAGAATTGGGAGAATTGGAGTAAAACCAACAAATAAAATAGATATATTATATGAAAAAGTAGGAATTTATGGGCTAAGAGGCTATAACATACTTGTTATGAATATTTTTCCCATTTCTTATGATAATGGGAAAGTATTTTATCGCAAAAAAATGGAAATTGAAATAAAATTAAAAAATGGGAAGATTAACCCACTATATAGGGGAATTAAAAGGGATAGGAAATTATTGAAATTTGTTGAAAATCCGTGGATATTAGATACTTATCCAATTAAAGATATTAAAAATAGCTATGATTATTTAATAATAACAAAAGAGAAATTTAAAGATGCTTTTCAAAGATTTGCAGACTACAAGGAAAGTAAAGGTATAAAAACAAAAATTGTTAGCGTTGAAGAGATAAAGAGGAATAGAGAATGTTGGAATAAAACAAGAATGTTTAATGATACACAAGCCAAAATAAGGAATTTTATAAAATATGCTTATTTAAATTGGGGAATAGATTATGTTTTACTTGGAGGGGATGGCGATGTAAAAAATGAAAGTAGCAATATAATACCTCCTCGTTATCTATATGCTACATGTGTTGGATTACCATTAAATAATCAAGAGGTTTTGGAAGCATATATTCCTTCCGATATTTATTATGCATGCTTAGATGGTAATTTCAATCCAGATATGGATAAAAAATGGGGAGAAAATGCAACTGGAAATGATAAGAGCAATGAAGATGAGGCAGATTTATTTGCTGAAGTATTTGTAGGAAGAGCTTGTATCGATAGCATGGAGGAGGTAAATAATTTCATTAATAAAACTATTTCATATGAAAATACTAATGATAGTTATATAGTACAAGTTCTTTTACTTGGTGAATATTTAGGATTTGGAGGGGAGGCGGAATGGGGAGGAAATCATAAAGATGAAATTGTTCCTTTAATTCCTGAAGCATATAATATAACGAGAATGTATGATAGAATTGCATATTGGGATAAATACAATTTGATACCATTATTAAATAAGGGTGTACATATTATAAATCATGATGGACATGGATGGACTACATATGCATTAAAGCTTTATAATAGCGATTTGGAAAAACTTAATAATACAAAATATTTTTTCCTTTACTCCCAAACTTGCTTGGCTGGTTCATTTGACAATTGGTATCCTGAGAAAAATTATTATGAAGATGATTGTTTTGCTGAGCATCTAACACTTGATAAACATGGAGCATTTGCATGTATAATGAATGCAAGATATGGTCTGGGAAGGGAAAATAGTACAGATTCTCCAGGCCAAAGATTTGATTTATCTTTCTTTGAAGTACTATTTAAAGAGAGGGAAATTGGAAGAACAAATCATATTTCTAAAGAAAAAAATGTATGGAGAATCAATGAAAATGGAATGAGATGGACATATTATCAAACAAATTTATTTGGAGATCCTCAATTGGAAATAAAGGAACCAGAAGAAAAAATTAATATAAGCATCGAGCTAATTAAACCATTAAATGGGATATATTTATTTGATAAAGGAGCATTTTTTAGATTTTTAAATAAAAGCATAATATTTGGAGGAATAACAATTGAAGTTGAAGTTGAAACAGAACCAATAGGAAAATTAGATGAAGTTAGATTCTATATAAATAATGAATTAAAGGCAATTCTGAAAGATGAGCCATTTAGATGGAAATGGGATGAAAAAGCAATTGGTAAATATGAAATAAGCATAGTTGCTTGCGCTATCAATGGAAAATGCAAAAAAATTGAAAAGGAAATATATATATTAAACCATTAAACCTTTAATTATTTCTTTTTTTCTTCAATAAATGGCTTTTCAATAAATGGCTTTATTAATTCTAGTGGAAATGGAAAGAAAATTTTTGTTGTTCCTTCTGCTGACATCTCTGCAAGAGTTTGTAATGTTCTTAATTGCAATGCTGCTGGCTGGCTCGCAATAATTTTTGCTGCTTGTGATAATTTTTCTGCTGCTTGCAATTCTCCTTCTGCTGCTATTATTCTGCTCCTCCTTTCTCTTTCTGCTTCTGCTGCTCTTGCCATAGCACGTTGCATTCCTTCTGGAATTTCAACATCTTTTATTTCAACAGCTGTTACTTTTACTCCCCATGCATCTGTTGCTTCATCCAATATAGCTTGCAATCTTTGGTTTATTTTTTCTCTTTCTTTTAACAAGCCATCTAGCTCCACTTGCCCAATAATGCTTCTCAAAGTTGTCTGAGCCATTTGGCTTGTTGCTACCATATAATTTTGTATTTTAACTACTGCATCTTCAGGATTCATTACTCTAAAATAAACAACTGCATTTACTCTTACAGGAACATTATCTGAAGTAATTGCTTCTTGAACAGGAACATCCATTACATGTTCTCTCAAATCAACTTTTACCATTTTATCAAACATTGGTATTATGAAGAATAAGCCAGGT
>CAZDCH010000104.1:0-4879 GCA_964503915.1 uncultured Thermoplasmatales archaeon | reverse complement strand
GCTTCAATTTGGACGAAATAGTAGCCATTTTCATCAGTAATTGTTTCCCATGTAAGGTTTAAAAGAGGCATTTTAATTAAAACTGTAGAATTTGCTATAGGCTCTCCAGAATAATATGCATATCCTGAAATATTTACAATATCGCCCGGCATTACATAGTATGGCTCTAAATCAATCGAAACATTGACCAATGGATTTACTAAATAATAAGATGTTAGATTCATATACATACTATTCCCATTATCGCTGGAAACAGATTTTATAGCGTTTTTTACAACTGGAGAATACCAACCATGGCTATTGTTGCTTACAATATGATAGGCTTCAAATGTACCAGCTGGAACTGAAATTGTATCTAATCCAATGCAAAAAACCTCTCCTTCAACAGTTTCTGTTTCATTTATTGTTTCATTTAAAATTCCCTCAACATAAAAGTATCCCTCTGCATGTGATGTATATGAATATTCCCAAGATTCATTAACACATATTGGAAAATCATATTCTTCTGCTGGCGGGTTGGAAGAAGTATTTACATATAGTTCATAGTCAAAATCAAATATAAGAGTATGAATTACACCTTCTGAATATATTATTGAATATACTGCTGATAAATCTGCCCTCCTAACATACATAGTTCCTGAAATATTTCCAATCATTTCTCCAGATATTAAATCATAATAAGACATGTTTCCGTCAATTGCTCCTGTAATATTCAACATATATACATCATATGCTTTGCCATATGAAGTTACTGTAGTTAGATTTATAACGGTCAAAGTTAAATTATAAATTGTTCCGTCAAATGATACATTTTCTGAAAAGTAATGTATATCAATGTTGTAAACCCATTTCTCGCCAATATACCATGTTGCTATATCTGTTGAAGATTCGTTTCTTTCAATAGGAAATGCAAAAGCAAGCGTTAAGACAATAGGAAATATCAAAAGCTTTTTCATGTTGTTTTATAAAATTTTTTATACTTATGCTTTTCGACTTATGTCCCACCATGCCATATGCTTTCTTCATTTGTATAGATAAATATTCCCATTCCTTGCTTAATTTCAAAATCATATTCTGGAGGAGATATTCCAACTAAATATGATTGGTATTGTTGCAAGGTAGCATTCCATTTTGAAATTATGCTACAATTTGGTATTAAATTTCCCAATGAACTAGCTGTTAAATTGCATTTACATGGAATAGTGATTAAATTCCAACCCTGTAATAAATTAAATATATACTGTATAAATTGGGCAAATGATTTAAAATGCATATACAACACTATTTGGGCCAAAAGTAATGGCAACAATACTTGGAGAATATGTAATATTTCCAATTTTAATATGCATAACATTGTCAATTGTAAAGAATTTCCAAAAACAAGAGCCATTGCTTTCTAAAGCATATACATATTGGTCATCTGAGCCTGCAACAACTTCTATATGCCCATCTAGATCTATATCAAAGGCTTTTACTACATTAACCCCCCGCCTGTAACAAAATTCCATAACTCATTCCCATTTAATCCATTATAAGCATGAACCATCGTATCATCGCCACTTCCACCAGCAACAACGTCATCTATTCCATCCCCATTCAAATCTCCATGAGAGAGAGCATAACTGTAGGAAGGATAAAATGGACTTACTGTCCATATAGCATTATGTGATAAACCATCGACCATGATAAGCTCGCCTGCTTGGGAGCCCATCTTTGGAGTAGCAATTGCAATGTCATTGAAAGCATCGTTATTAACATCAAAAACTTCTATATGGCTAACATAATCTACATTATCATATTCCCAAATTAAATTTCCGTTTGAGCCATTTATAACTACGACTTTATTGGCTGGCCAGCTAACAGCCGCAACTATATCTAATACATCATATTCATCCATTTGTGCAATCTCTATCTCTTTAATTTTTCCTTCAACATTTACTGTCCATATTGTGCTTCCATTTTTTCCATCTATAGCATATATATTTCCATCATCACTTCCTGCAACAACATCACAATTTCCATCATTATTTAAATCTATAGCTTTCAAACATTTCTTTCCTATCTCATCTGTTGCAAAAAAATTGCCAAATTATTGTTCCATTATTGCCATATAAAGCTGTAACAACTCTATCATATCCAGCAACTACAACATCTATTTGTCCATCATTATTTAAATCTCCTGTAGCTATGCTATATAAGTTATTAGTTGCATTCCAGTGCCAAATTTCATTCCCATTCTTTCCATCAATAACCCATACTTTATCTGCAGAAGTAACAGCCATTACATCCATATATTCATCATTATTTATATTATCTATTTCCAATGCATTTCCATATTCCTCTACATCAAACTCCCATAAAACTAGAGATTCAATTGTTTCAATAGCTTCAACAATGCCTCACCCTCCCGTCGGGACATCTCTTCCCCCTCCATATACAATATCCATTATGCCATCTTCATTAAAATCTTTTAAAATATGCTGAGTATTATAAAACTATCTCATCAACAAAAATTTTTTTATCAAATAAGAGTTTTAATAACATGAAAAAAATAGCAATATTGATAGTCTTTTTTATAATATCAATATTTCCAATTTTTATTGGAGGGAAAATAATAACTGTAGATGATGATGGAAATGCAGATTATAACAGGATACAGGATGCAATAAATGCTGCAAATGATGGAGACATTATATATGTTTATAATGGAACCTATAATGAAAATATATTTATTAACAAAAGGGTAATTTTAATTGGTGAAGACAAAAACAAAACAATAATAGATGGTTGCAATAAAAAAGATTGCATTGTTATTGACTTTCCAAATGTTGAAATAGATGGATTTACAACAAGAAATAGCAATAAGTCATATTCTGCTATCGACATATTTTCAGATAATTGCAAAATTAAAAATTGCATAATATTTGATAATGGATATGGAATTTTGGTTAGGAATGATAGAAACAAGTTATTAAATTGCGAGATTTTCAATAATGAAATTGGAATATATGTTCTTTCTGGCAATAATAATATATCAAATTGCACAATTTATAATAGCAAAGATGGAATATATATAAATGGGAGAAACAATATTATTCTACATTCATTTATATATAATAATTCATATGGAATACATTTAGAAAATGGTATAAATAATGAGATTAAAAATTGTAAAATATTTCTTAATAATATATCTGGCTTATTTTTGGAATGGAGTTCAAATAATAATAAAATATCAAAATGTAGAATTTTTGAAAATAGGGATGGAATAAGGTTATTTTCATCAACAGATGGTAATATTATTTCTGAATGTGATATATCAAATAATAGGGGAAATGGCTTAGAATTTTATGATACTTCTAACAATAATAAAATATTGTTTTGCAACATAAGAAATAATTCTATTGGAGTACTTTTACATTGGATATTTTCTGCACCTGTTAACTGTTTCCATTTTAACAATATAACTGGGAATAACAACTATGGAATATTTGCTGAGCAATGTATTGTAAATGCTACAAAAAATTGGTGGGGCTCACCAGATGGGCCTAGAAAAGGAGATAGGGTAAATAAAAATGTAGTATACTATCCTTGGCTTTTGGCCCCAATTGTAAATGAAAAGCCGAGCATTAAAATAATATCTCCTAAGGAAGGGGAGATAATAGGAGGAATTTATAATATAACTGGATTAGCATTCGATGAAAATGATTACTTAGCTTATGTTGAAATAAGGATTAATGGAAAATGGTATAAAGCATTTGGAAATAAAAAATGGTATTATTTGCTAAATACAAAAAATTTGTCTGAATATAAAATAGTTGCTCGTTGTTTTGATTATGTGACCTATGCATATAAAATGGTAAATGTAACTGTCGATAATGTTCCTCCAAAAGTTGATATTATAAGTCCAAAAGGGGGAGTATTTGATGAAAAAATTGTGATTAAATGGAGGGCAAGCGATGAACACGAAATTAAAATAGAAATTAGTTATTATGATAAAAAATGGATAGAAATAGCATCTAATGAAAAAAATGATGGAGTATTTGAGTGGAATGTAAAGAATATTCCAAATGGAATTTATAAATTGAGGATAAATGCAACAGATGTTGCAGGTAATATAGGAAGTAATGAAACTTTTTTTGAAATCGACCATACAATTCCAAAAATAGAAATTATTAAGCCAGAAGAAGGTTATATTTATATTGCCAACAGAAAATTATTTCATATTTCTTCTAAAATGGCTTTCATTTTTGGAAGAATTGATATCGAAACAAAAATAAATGCTACATATGGTATTGATAGAGTAGAATTTTATATTAATGGGGAACTAAAATATATAGCAAATAATAAACCATATACTTGGGAAATGAAAAATTTGATAGGAAAATATGAATTAAAAACGGTGGTATGGGATAAAAAGGGAAGGAATAATATAGATAAAATAGATATAATAGCTTTTTGTTAAAAAGTTGTTAAACAAATAAAGAAATTGTAGGCTAAAAACAAAAATAAAAACAAAAAATTAGAAAATAGGAGGAGGGCAGTTATTAAGTTATATTAAGTTAACTTCCTAGCTTTAAGTTAATTACAAAGACTATTGCTTCTTTGCTTGCTGTATTTCCTAGCTTATCATAAGCTTCTATTATAATGGTATGCTTTCCTATAGTAAATTCATTCCATGCATATTCTATTGCTTCATCTTCTTTCATTAATTTGCCATCTATGTATAGCTTCATCTCTGCTATTCCACAATCATCTGTTGCAATAGCTTCAATCTTAACTAAGCCTATAATTATTGCATCTATGCCCAATCTCCTTGGAATTGGTATTATTTCTCTTCCTGCTATGTATAGATATGGCTTTGGCTTAATCAATTTAA
>CAZDCH010000103.1:0-4889 GCA_964503915.1 uncultured Thermoplasmatales archaeon | reverse complement strand
ATAAAAGTATGGTTGGTAAGGGAACAGTAATAACAACTACTTTTCCTATTGATTTAACTCCCTTATATAAAATGAGATATATGGAAGTCCATATGAAAAGCAAAGCAAAAAATGCTTGAATATTTATATTACCAAATATAGCTGGAGATGGAGTAACTTTTAAGAAAATATCATAAAAAAATATATCTGCAGATGGTTGCCAAATTAGCTTAAAAGAATGAAATAGATAACATAGACACCAAGCCATTAGAACACAATAATAAATTGAAATGAAAAAGGCAGAAAAAACCCCCAGCCATCCAACCCATTCTGCTTTTCTATTTATTTTTTTAATTGATATAGGAGCAGATTTTCTAAAAATGCTTCCTATTGCATATTCAGCTATTAG
Organism: uncultured Thermoplasmatales archaeon; assembly: GCA_964503915.1. Lineage (GTDB taxonomy): Archaea > Thermoplasmatota > E2 > UBA202 > JdFR-43 > JAPDJP01. The sequence goes on along the minus strand of CAZDCH010000103.1, from coordinate 4,501 downwards.
TAAGGGAATACCTACTGTAAATAATGCAACGAAATAGGGAATTAAAAAAGCTCCTCCCCCATTTTTATATGCAACATAAGGAAATCTCCATATATTTCCCAAGCCTACTGCTGAGCCGATAGCAGCCATTAAAAACGCAAATCTAGATTTCCAATTTTCCACGAAAGTATTGTTTTTTAATTTAAATAACTTTTATTTTGTATATTAAATCTTAAATCTTAAATCAATAACCTTTAAATAGCGATAAAATTTTCTTTATGATGGAAGAGTTATATGTTATAGAAGACTTTAAAGCAAATTTTAGAAGATTACTCAAGGAAATTGAAGAAATTGTTAAGGGAGCATATAAAGAAAAAGAAACAGTTGAAAAACTTGAAAAAGTTCTATCAGAAGAACAAATCAAGAAATTTGAAGAAATTTTTGATTTAATGAAAAAAAGAATAAAGGAAAGTGAGGAAAGAGCAATGACTGCATTACAAGAAGCAGAGAGATATAGAAATGAGCTAGAAAGAGAAAAAGTAAGGTTAGAAAAATTATGGGATGCTTATAAAAAGCAGGAAGATGAATTTATTAAAAAAGAAGAAGAAATGAAGGAATTAGAAAAAGAAATTAAGGAAAAAGAAGAAGAAATAAATAGGCTAAATAAACAAATTGAAGAAATGGAAGAATTAAGAGAAAAATACTCAACTATTGAAATTATTAAAAAAGAACTTGAAGAAAAAAATAGAGAGCTTGAAGAAACAAAAATGGAATTAATAAAGGAAAAAGAGAAAAGGAGCGAATTGGAAAAAGAGGTTGAGGATTTAAGAACATATGTTCCATATAAGAAGCAAGCTGAAGAATTGATGGAAAAAGTTAAAGAATTGGAGCCCTTAAAAGAATTAGTTAAGTACAAAGAAAAATATAAAGAAATTGAAGAATTGTATCATAAAGAACAAGAAAGATTAGCTAAATTATTTAAAAAATTTGAAGAAGTTAGTAAGGAATATGAAGAAGTAAAAAATAAGCTTGAAAAATGGGAAAAATGGTATAAAGAAAATAAAGAATACATAGAAATGGCAGCAAATGCTTTTAGTAAATTTAAACTTCCATAATTATTTTCTTTCTAAATCTTCTCCTCCATAAAAAATGTTTTGAATGGTTGCGTACAAATCTTCCATTCCTTCCCATGTTTCAGATGAAATTGGGATAAGCATTGTATGGGCATGCATTTCTTTTATGATTTGTATTATTCCCTCGCTCATTTGAGAATATAATGTTTCTCCTTTCATTAAATCTTCAATTAAAATTTCTGGATTTTTGCCCCATTCCAAAATTATGTTTAGCATTTTTTTATCAACCATATCAACTTTTGTAAGTATATTTGTTAAGGGAATACCAAGCCTAAATTGTGTTGTTGCAGAAAGCATGAGCTGGGAGGCAAAGTTTGTAGGGGTAGTTGCTAAAGAAGGGTCAATTAAAAAAGCTAGAACAGAATTTTCTTTTCCAAGTGAATCAATAATTATTTTTCCTGCGCTTCTAAAAACAAATAGTTCTAATTGTCCAGGAGTATCAAACAAAATATAATCTACTTTATATTCAGAAATTCTTTCTTCCAATTCTTTGACATTCAAAGCAAGCATATCAGCACAAACAATTTGAGCACCATTTGGGCCTAAATTATATTCTTTCATTATTTCTTCCAATGAAATCCACTCTCTAACATCTATTTCTGGAGAATATGGAATCTTTTTAACTCCAGGGTCGAGGTTTACTGCAATAGAATCGTATCCATTTCTATGACACCATTCATTAAAAGCATGCGTTAATGTGCTTTTGCCCGACCCAGCTGTTCCAACAAAATAAATATGAATCATTTCCTCAAAATTTGCACACGTTTTAATTTTTTTTCTATTAACTCTTTTTTACCAATGTCATGTCTAATAAAAATATGTTCTCCCTTAACATGTTTTAAACATTTCTCACAAATTTTTTCAGCTTCATAAATTTCATCAGCTATTCCAACAACAGCTAAACTCCTAGAAGTTGTTGTATATATTTTTCCATTTTTTTCATTTACTGATGCATAGAATAATAATCCTCCTTCCTTTTCTATTTCATCTTCATTTACTTTTATTTCTTTTCCAGCAATTGGCTTTATTCCATATCCTTCTGGCACAACATATTTACATACTGTGCTTTTTTTATTAAAACTTATTTTTTTATTACTTAAATTGCCTTCTACCATTGCAATGCAAATTTCAACAAAATCTGTCTTTAACAAAGGCAATACATTCATTGCTTCAGGGTCACCAAATCTTGCATTTATTTCGATTACCTTTACTCCATTAGGAGTTAACATAAATTGTCCATATATTACTCCCTTATATATCCTTTTTTCTCTTTTTAAAGCCTCTACAATTTTTTGTAGGATTGCACATGCTTCTTCATATTCATCTGCCGTTAAAAAGGGAAGCAATCCACTTTTATGGCTATATGAACCCATTCCTCCAGTATTAGGCCCTTTATCACCTGGCAATAAGCGTTTATGGTCTTGAACAGCTGGCATTGGATAAATTGTTTTTCCATCACAAAATGCTTGTATTGTAAATTCTTCTCCAACAACTTTTTCTTCAATCAATACTCTATTATAGCCTCCAATTCTTTTTTCTATTACTTCCTTAGCATATTTAATAGCCTCTTCCATATTATTAAAATGGTCTCCTGCAACTTTTACTCCTTTTCCACCTGTCAATCCTATCGGCTTTACAGCAACTTCTCCATCCAACATTTCAATAAATTCTTTCGCCTCTCTTATATTAGAAAAAGATCCACATTTTAAACTCCCTTTTATCTTATATTTCTTCATTAACCATCTCATATATTCCTTGCTTGTTTCTATTTCTGCTGCTTCTTTAGAAGGAGATGCAACAGAAATTTCATTTTTTTCAAGTAAATTTGTTACCCCAGCTTCTTCTGGTGCTTCAGGGCCAATAATTGCCAATTCTATCTTTTTTCTTTTTGCATATTCTAATACTTTCTCTGCATCTGTTTCATTGTGGATAAAATAATCCTTTGCCAATTTTTTTATTCCTGGATTCAAATTTTTCATGAAGGAAAACAATTCATTGCCGCTATTAAAAACAGCTTTACAAATAGCATGCTCTCTCGCTCCACCTCCAATAACCAAAATGCGCATTAATATTAATGATAAAATGTATAATAAATTTTATCTCAATTCCTTTATTTTGTCAATTTCATCTTTTTCCAAAATTTTCATAATTTTTGTACCAGCATTTTTTACTTCTTTACTCATTTCCCCATAAAAACTCTTTGGTTGGATTCCAATTAAATAAATCTTCGCTTTTGTATATCTTTCAAGATGAGAAATAAATAGTGATAACGGAATAGAATGAGTCGAAAAAGAAACTTTCCCAATTTCTTCTTTTTTTATTTTCCTTATTTCTCCAGCCTTTAATCCCATGTCAGCGGCATCAACAATCACGATTTTTTCTGGATTATACCTTTTTATTTTTCCTATAAAATTCTCTGGAACTGTTGCACAATTTATTGTCTTCCAATTTTTACACTTAAAATTTTTTGCTATATATACTCCTATACCATCATCTCCATTTAATTCATTTCCAACGCCAAGCAGTATATTCATATAATAATAAAGAAATACCTATTATATATTTTCTATCATGAATTATGCCAATTTATCTTGGAAAGAAATAGAGAGCTTGCCAAAAGATACTCTTTTTTTCTTAACTATTGGGCCAATGGAGGCACATGGCCCTCATTTGCCTCTTTCAACAGATTTTTTAATTGCAAAAAAAGTGGAAGAAAAAGTTATAAAAATATTAGAAGAAAGAAATGAAAAATGTTTTTCATTACCTTCTTTGCCAATAGGAACATGTAAATATTTAAAAGATTTTCCAGGAACAATTTCTATTTCCTGGAAAATACTTTATAAAATGCTTGTAAATATTTTTAAGGAACTTTCAAAGAACGATTTTAAATATGTTATAATATGTAATTTCCATATGGATTTTTTTCATTTAAAAGCAATTCATAAGGCAATTAAAAAAGCGAGAAAATTTGGTTTAATAGCTTGTGAGCCAATTTCAATATATTATTTTAAAGGAGAGCTATTTGAAAAAATGGAAGGAGAAATACATGCAGATATAAAAGAAACGTCTTTAGCATTGTATCTATTTCCTGAAAAAGTTAAAGATTATAAGATAAAGGATTTTAAAATAAAAATTGGCTTATTTAATGCATTAAAAAATTTCAAAGAAATAGCAAGCGAGGCATATATTGGCAGTCCTAGCAAAGCTAGCCCAGAATATGGAAAAAAATTATTTGAAAAAATTGTATCAAAATGTTTAGAAGCAATTAATATTTTAAGAGATGGCAAAAAATTAGAAATGCCTTTTAAATTAAAAATATTGCTGGAAATATAAGAAAATAGGGTTCGTCGAATAAATCCAAATTATAAATGTAATCGCCATGCATACCC
>CAZDCH010000102.1:0-5023 GCA_964503915.1 uncultured Thermoplasmatales archaeon | reverse complement strand
CAGAATGGCATGTGAGAATGCAAGCAGCTTTCCAAAAATATGTTGATAATGCAACTTCCAAAACGATAAATTTGCCCGAAGATGCAACAATTGAGGATGTAAGAAAAGCTTACATGCTTGCATACGAATTAAAATGCAAGGGAATAACAGTATATAGATATGGAAGTCGTCCTCAACAAGTAATATCAGCAAAAGAAGAATTGCCTGCTCCCCGTCCTCGCCCACGCCCTCCTGTAGTGAGAGGAGTTACAAGGAAAATTGGGACTGGATGTGGAAATTTATATGTTACAATGAATGAAGATGAGCATGGCTTGTTTGAAGTATTTGCAAGGCTTGGCAAAGCTGGAGGTTGCGCTGATGCTCAACTAGAAGCTGTTGGAAGACTTGTTTCTTTATGTTTGAGGAGTGGAATAAAGCCGGGAGATATAATAAAACAGCTTAAAGCTATAAGATGTCCAAATCCTTTATTAGCAAGAGGAGGACCAATATTATCATGCCCTGATGCAATAGCTAAAGCTATAGAAGATCATATAAAGGGGAAGGAAGTTTTTGTTCCTGCTCGCCTTGACCAATTTGAAAGGAGAGAAGTAAAAATAACTGAAAAAGCACCTGTTGGCGTATGTCCTGATTGCGGTTCTCCATTAGTATATGAAGAAGGATGTAGGGTTTGTAAGCAATGTGGGTATTCTAGTTGTGGATAGATAAATTTCTATTGCCTCTTTTACAAATTTTTCAATTCCTTTTCCCTCTCCAATCTTAACATTTGGACAACCTAAATCGACATATACATAAAATATTTCATTTTTATATTCATAATAAGCTAGGTCTTCTCCTTTTTTCCTTATTATAAATGGATATAGTTTACATGCAACTGGTTTATTTTTTCCTTGCAAATAGCATAAGTTTCCAATTTGGAAAGGACATTTATTGCCAATTTTTTTAATAAAATATTTTCCATTTCTTTCTTCAACAAATCCTGTATTTTTTAATTTTAAATATTCATAGAAAGTTAATCTAACTCTATATTCTTTGCAACATTTTCCACAAGCTGAGCAGTGCCATGAAGCAACTCGCTTCCATGGCACCATTTATTATAAAAATTTATTAAAAATTTAGCTTTTTATGCATATGCTAAAAGAAATTGTTAGAAAAGATTTTAAAACAGTTGATAAAAATGATGAAATAAGCAAAATTTTTGGATATTTATATGGGGAAGCAGATTTTCCCATTGTAATGGATGGTAAAAAACCATGGGGAATAATTGATGAAAGGAGATTAATTAAAAGCAAATTATCTGGAAAAGAGAAAATAAAAAGATTTGTTGTTGGTGTTCCAAAAATAGATGCAAGCTATTCAATCAGAAAAGTAAAGGATATTATGGCAAAAAGCGGAATTGATACAATTATTGTAACTTCAAATAAAGAATTGTTGGGATATGTAACAGTTATTGATGTTTTTAAAAGAATAGGGATTGATAAGGATGCTGAAACATTAATGAAATATGTTGATGGAGTAAATGAAAATCAGCGAGTTGGAGATGTAATAAATTTAATGAGAAAGGAGAAAATTGTTCCAGTTTTGGAAGGAAAAAAATTTTTAGGAGTAATTGGAATAAAAAATGTTTTGAAGATAATTACTACCCACGAAAAAATAACAGATTATCATCAAGAAAAAACGTCTTTACTTGAAGCTCCAGTAAAAGGATTTATGGAAAGAGGTATTAAAATTTGTAAGCCTTGGGATAAAGGAGAAGAAATACTAAAAATTATGGAAAAACAAGGATATGTTATAGTATGTAAAGATAATGAATATATGGGAATGATTCAGCCTGTTGATTTATTGATTTAGAGATACATAATGTCATCTTCTTTTTTATCTTTATCTTTATCTTTATCTTTTTTATCCTTTCTTTTATCCTTTTTCTTCTTTATAAATTTATACTGTGTTCTTCTACCAACAAATACAAAATCAAATCTTATCAATCTTATAAAAATTTTATCTGGTAACGGCTCTAAAACGAGGATTTTTTTTGATTGTAATTTTATCAATTCTACCTTTAGCTTTTCTTGTGATATTCCTAATTCTTTGCTCAATTCTTTTAATGTTATTGGATATTTATTTTGCAAAGTCTTTATTATTCTTTCTTCAATAGTTCCAGCTTTTATCTCTATCATGATACCTATACCTATATTCAATATTACAAGCACCTTCTATACTAACCATACAAGGTCCAACAGGATGCAATGGATTGCAAATTTTTCCAAATAATGGGCAATCTTTTGGGTAAATTAATCCCCTTAAAATCTCGCCGCATCTACAGCCTTTTGGTTCTTCTGGCTCTTCTAAATCATTTAATAAATCTTCAAAAATTTTTTCTGCATCATATTCTTCAAATTTTTTCTTCAATTTCATCTTAGATTTTTTTATTACTGGAAATCCTCTCCATTTTTCATCTATTGGCTGAAAAACACTATTTATTGCCTCTTTTGCCTTTTCATTCCCTTCATATTTAACACATCTTATATATTCATTCTCAACTTGGCTCCTCCCTTCTTCTATTTGCTTTGCAATCATGTAAATTGCTATTAATACATCCAATGGTTCAAAACCAGCAATTACATGGGGAATTTTATATTTTTTAGCAATAGGGATATATGGCTTTACTCCAATAATTGTTGAAACATGTCCGGGACATATTATTCCATCTATTTTTATCTCTCCCATTCCAAGCAAGGCATCCAATGCTGGGGGAATGTATCGATGACAACTGATTATATAAAAATTCTTTGGTTCATTTAATATTGTAATTGCTGTAGATGGAGCAGTTGTTTCAAATCCTACAGCAAAAAAAACAACTTCTTTTTCATTTGCAATTTTTATGGCATCGCTAATGCTATAAACAATTCTTATATCTCCTCCTTCTGCTCTTATTTTTTCAAAAGACTTATTTTCTGATGGAACTTTTATCATATCTCCAAAAGTTGCAATAGTTACCCCACTTTCTGCAATTCTTATTCCTTTTTCAATTTCTAGCGGTGTTGTCACACAAACTGGACAGCCTGGTCCTTGTATTACTTCTATTCCACATTTTTTTAATAAATTATCTAATCCATATCTAACGATTGTATCTTGATGAGTTCCACAAACGTGCATTATTTTTAAATTTAGGTTCATTTTTTGTAATCTTTCTATAATTTTTCTTGCTATTTTTTTATCTCTGAACATTTTCTATTTCCATTTCTACTTTTTTAACCAAACATTCCCTTCCTTTTATTATTTCAACTTCTCCCCCACATATTGGGCATTTTAAAATCGGGAAATAAAGATGAAAATCTTCTTTAATTGCATATTTTACTTTTCCTTCATATCCACATTTACACCTTATTTTTGCATCTAATTTTTTTATTATCAATTCAGCATTTTCAAATATGGTTCCTTCCTTCAATATTTCAAAAGCAAATTTTAATTGTTCTTCAGCAAGAAAAGTTAATTCTCCAATTTCTATAACAATTTTATTTATTTTTTTAGCTTTATATTTATATGCTTCATCCAAAATTGTATTTAAAATATTTTGCATTGTAGAAAATTCATGCATTTTCAAATATCTCTTCAAATAATTTCAAAGTTTCAATTGCATTTTTTTCATCTAGAACTTGTATTGCAAATCCAGCATGAACTATAACATAATCTCCTTCTTTAGCATTAACTAATGAGATATCAACTTCTCTTTTTATACCTCCATAATCAACTTTTGCTTTTTTCCCCTCTATTTCAATAATTTTTCCAGGTACAGCCAAGCACACGATAAAGAAAAAAACAAGGATATAAATCTTTTATTATAAAAAAATAATAGAGGAATGAGTTTAACTTAAGTTTAGGTTTGGGTTTAAGTTTAATTTAAATCCAGTCTATTCCTGCTGTTAAAAAGGATTCTCCCATAATTACTTGCATTGGTGGGAATCCAAATCCAATGCTTGCAAAATCAATATATATTCCAGCAAATCCAAGAATCATGAAAGTTTGTGTACCAAACCAATCCCAGTATTCTAAACGGGGTGGAATCAGTCTAAAGTTAATACAGCCTGTATAACCATAAAAGTAATGCACAAAAATTGGGCGCAACATAAAGCCAATAAATGCTTCTCCTGGATATAATGGTATGTGACTGCATCCTGCTCCAATACTTACTATTGGATTCAATATTGCAATTCCAAAATGTGGCAATAGGCCAAGCTCTTTTGCATCCATTTTCTCTGGCAACAAGCCAGCTTTTCTTATTTCTGCAATTGCATCATTTACTGCATTTTCTATTTCTATTTTTTCTTCATTTGTTAGCTCAAAATCTTTTTCCCCATGTTTTTTATATAAATCGATTACTTTTTGCACTTTTTCTATTATTTTATTTGCCTCTTCGATTGTTATTTCATTTTCTATTTTCAAAAATTTTCCATGTCCAATTACATAGCATTTTACTGGTCCTTTTTCATCTTCTGCTGCTATTAATGGCACAGCAAAGGATGCTACTACCAGAATAACTAACAATTTCTTCATCTTATCCTAAATTATATACAATTGTTGTTTATAATTCTTTGGGGACAATTTTCTATTTTCTATTTCCTTATTTCCTTATTTTCTTTAGCTCCCCTCCACAAATAGGACATTCTTTGTAATAATTTTTGAAAGTCTTTCCACAATATTTACATTTAAATATCCAATAAATTTTTTCCTTTATACCTTTCTCAACCACACTTCTAAATTTTATTCCCAATTCTTTTGCAACATTTTGCATTGAATAATCATCTGTAAGTAATGTTGCTTTTAAGTAATATGCTAAAGCAATTATTTCTATATCAACTTCAGATAATTTTACAAAATCTCCTGTTTGTTTCGCCTTTTTCCTTACAATTTCAACTGCTTCTTTAGGAGGAGATATTAATTCCATTCCTTTACTTTTCAAAAATTCAAAAATTCTCCATGAATGTCCTTTTGGCTTTATTTCTTTTAAGACTTTTGGTGATGTTAC
>CAZDCH010000101.1:0-5031 GCA_964503915.1 uncultured Thermoplasmatales archaeon | reverse complement strand
TCCTTCGGGCTTTGGGAGCCTGAGACTCCGGTTCAAATCCGGGCGGGCCCATATTACAAGTATCCTTTGCAGGAAGCACAATTTAACCTTCGCTATATATCATAATTGGTATACCATCCTTTATTTTATATTCCTTATTACAATTTTTGCACGTAAATTTTCCTTCAATAATCTCATCATTTTCTTCCTTTTCTATTTTTAAATTTAATTCACCTTTGCAATAAGGGCAACAAAGCAAGCCAATATATTTCTTTTTCATGCTTTTAAATATTAAACTATATATAACATATGCGAATAGCAATAAAAATAGGATATGATGGCACAAAGTTTAATGGTTTTGCTATTCAGCCAAATAGGAAAACTGTTGAAGGGGAAATTTTAAATAGACTCATTAAAACAAAAATAATTGATGATAGAAGAAAAGCGAGATTTCAATATGCTGCTAGAACTGACAAAGGTGTTAGCGCATTAGGAAATGTCATTGCTTTTAATTGTAAAGGGGATGCTATTAAAGCAATGAAAAAATTGCGCGATATTTGGATTTTTGGTTATGCATTTGTAAGAAATGATTTTAATCCGAGAAATTGTAAAAGCAAAATTTATAGATATTATTTATATGATATAGGATATGACTTTAAAAAAATGCAACAATCTGCAAAATTATTTGAAGGAAAACACAACTTTTCAAATTTTGCAAGAATAGATTCAAGAAATCCAATTAGAAAAATCGATAGCATTAAAATTAAAAAAGAAGGAAGAATAATAAAAATAGATTTTGAGGGTAAATCTTTTCTTTGGAACCAAATTAGGAGAATGATGGCAGCTATAATAAAGGCTGCAAGAAATGAGGTTGAAATCAATGAAATTGAAAAAGCATTAAATGGAGAAAGAAAAAATTTTGGGCTCGCGCCGGCAGAAAATTTGGTTTTGTATGACATAAAATATGATTTTAATTTTGAAAAAATATTGCCAGAAGAAATTTTTGTTAAATCTTCAATTTTTAAAGATGCACTAATATTGAGTAAAGATGCAATTATATACCATGAATAAATATAATGAAGATGAAATATCCATTTGAAATGTTCAAGGAAGAAGTATTAAATCAATTAGAAGAAGCAATAAAAAAATTGTATAATTTAAAAGTTGAAATAAGGGTTGAAAAGCCCGAAGAAATTGCTGATTTGGCTTTTCCTTGTTTTTATCTTTCAAAAATTTTGAATAAAAATCCTAAAGAAATTTCTTCTGAAATCGCTAAAGCAATTTCTACTAAAAATTGGATTGGGAAAGTTGAGGCAATAAATGGCTATGTTAATTTTTTTATAAATGTTGATAAACTTTCAAATGATATAATACCAAAAATACATGAAATGGGTGATAATTTTGGAAAAATGGATAAAAAAGATATAAAAGTAATTGTTGAACATACTTCAGCAAATCCAAATGGTCCTTTGCATGTTGGTAGAGCTAGAAATCCTATAATAGGAGATACTATAGCAAGATTGCTAAAATTTGGAGGATATAATGTAATTACGCAATATTATGTTGATGATATGGGAAAACAAGTGGCTACGCTTTTATGGGGTGTTGAAAATTTGGGAAAGGAAATTAAAATTGAAAATAAAAAGCCCGACCATAAATATGTTATTTTTTATCAAAAAGCCTCGCAATTAATGGAAAAAGAAGAGAAAATAAGGAAAGAAATTGAGGAAATTATAAGAGAATGTGAAAAAGGAAATAAAAAAATCTTAGAGAAAATAAGGAAAGTTTACAAAAAAGTATTGGATGGTATAATAGAAAGTTTAAAAACATTAAATATAGATATAGATGAATTTGTTGAAGAATCAAAATTTGTATTGGATGGAAGTGTTGAGAGAGTTTTAAAAGATTTGGAAAAAATTCCATATGTAAAGAAAGATGGAAATGCATTATATATTGATTTGGAGCCATTTGGAATACATGGTAGAGATAAAAAATTTTATTTAACTAGAAGTGATGGAACATCTTTATATGCAACAAGAGACATTGCTTATCACATATGGAAAGGGGAAAGAGCAGATTTATTAATAAATGTTCTTGGAGAAGACCATAAACTTGAAGCAAAATTTGTTGAAATTGCTTTAAAACTTTTAAATAAGAAAACTCCTGAAGTAATTTTTTATGCTTTCGTTTCATTGCCAGAAGGAAGGATGTCAACAAGAAAAGGAAGGGCAATATATTTGGATGATTTAATAGAGGAAGCAATGGAAAGGGCTTTAAATGAAATTAAAAAAAGATTCGGAAAAAAAGAAAAAATAAAGATTGAATATATTGCAAAAAATGTAGCAATTGGTGCTATTAGATATAATATAATAAAAGTAAAGCCTGAAAAAGCCATCATATTTAAATGGGAAGATGCTCTCAATTTTGAAGGAGAATCTGCTCCTTTCATTCAATATGCTCATGCAAGATGTTGCTCAATATTAAGAAAAGCCAATAAAGATTATGAGCTAAAAAAACTAAAATTTGAGCATGAAAATGAAATAAAATTAATAAAAAAATTAGCAATTTTTCCAGAAATAATAAAAGAATGTATTAAAGCAAAAAATCCATCTATACTTGCAGAATATTCATATAAGCTGGCTTCAACATTCAATTCTTTTTATAGAGATTGTAGGGTAATTGGAAGCAAAAAAGAGGAGGAAAGATTGGCTTTAGTAAATGCAACTCGTCAAGTTTTAAAAAATTGTTTAAATTTATTGGGAATAGAAGCCTTGGAGGAAATGTAAACATTGTAAAAACAATGTAAAACATAAGGATTATATAAATGAAAAATTTTTTCCTACAATGGATTTTGCTAAAATAGAAAAAAAATGGCAGGAAAAATGGCTAAATGAAAAGATATATGAAGCAAAAAGGCAAAGAGGGAAAAAATTTTTCATTCATTTTGCCTATCCGGGTATATCTGGTTATTTACACGTTGGGCATATGCGTGGATTTACTTATGCAGATATAATTGCTAGGTATATGAGAATGAATGGATATGATGTCATTTTCCCTGCTGGCTTTCATGCTACTGGCTTGCCTGCTGTTAGCTTAGCAAAAAAGGTTGCTAGAAAAGATAAGGATACTTTGCAATATTTACGCCAAAATAAATGTCCCGAAAAAATTATTGAAAAGCTTTCTAATCCTATAGAAGTTGTTAAATTCTTTAGTAAAGTATATGTCGATGAATACTGGAAAAAATTTGGTTTTTTAATAGATTATACTCGCCTTATGGATACTATTTCACCAGGCTATAAAAAATTTATACAATGGCAATTTAGAAAATTAAATGAAAAAGGATTACTTATACAAAAAGAGCATTTCGCTCCTTATTGTCCAAATTGTGGGCCAGTTGCTGTTGATAGAAGTGAGACAGATATATCTGAAGGAGGAGATGCTGAAATTTTGGAATTTTTAGTTATAAAATTTAAATTTAATGGAAAGATTTTACCAGCTGCTACATTGCGCCCCGAAACAATTTTTGGCGTTACTAATATGTGGGTAAATGATAATATAGAATATGTTATAGCAAGGATAGGAAATGAGGAATGGATTCTGTCAGAAAAAGCTGCTAAAAAACTTTCTTATCAGCTAAATGGCATAGAAATTGTTGGAAAAATACATGGAAAAGAATTGGTTGGAAAGAAATGTATAGCCCCAATTATTAATAAAGAAATTCCTATTTTTTCGGCCAAATTTGCTTCGCCAGATATTGCAACTGGTATTGTAATGAGTGTTCCAGCTCACGCTCCTTATGATTATGTTGCTTTAAGAGATATTGGAATGCCAGTTGAGCCAATAGTTATAATAAGCGTTGATAGCTATAAAATTCCTGCAAAGGAAATAGTTGAAAAAATGGAAATAAAAAATCAGTTAGAATATGAAAAGCTAGAAGAAGCTACTCAAATAATTTATAAGGAAGAATTCCACAAAGGAATAATGAATGAAAAATGCCATGAATATGAAGGAATGAAAGTAAATGATGCAAAAGAAGAAATAAAAAATGAAATGCTGAAGAATGAAATTGCTATTATAATGAGAGAATTTTCCAAAAAAGTTATTTGTAGATGTGGGGAGGAGGTAGTAATAAAAAAAATACCGAACCAATGGTTCATTAAATATAGTGATGAAGAATTAACGGAAAAAAGCAAAGAATGGGCGAAAAAAATGAATATCTATCCTAAGGAATATAAAGAAGAATTGCCAAAAATTTTGGATTGGTATGGGGATAGAGCATGCATAAGGCAAGGTAGTTGGCTAGGAACACCATTCCCATTTGATGAAAAATGGATTATTGAGCCAATTTCTGACTCTACCCTATATCCAGCTTATTATATCATATCAAAATATGTTAATAATGGAAAAATAAGCATAGATGAATTAAATGATGAATTCTTTGATTATGTTTTCTTAGGCAAAGAAAAAGCAAAAAATGAGGTATGGGAGGAAATAAGAAAGGAATTTGATTATTGGTATCCAGTTGATATTAACTTGGGAGGAAAAGAGCATAAAACTGTTCATTTTCCAGTTTTCATAATGAATCATGTTGCTATTATGCCATCAAAATATTGGCCTCGCGGAATATTTGTAAATTGGTGGATTACACAAAAAATGGGAAAAATTTCCAAATCAAAAGGAGGAGCTGAGCCAATTCCAGATGCTATAGAAAAATATGGAGTAGATGCAATGCGTTTATATTATGCCCATATTGGTTCACCATTTGTAGATATTGAATGGAATCCAAAGAATGTTGAACAATATAAAAAAAGATTGATTAGAATATGGAATTTACTTGAAGAATTAATCAAATTGAAAAGAGGAGGAAGCATCGTAGATGAATGGCTCGTTGCATCATTTAATGAAAAATTAAAGAGAGCTATAGAAGCAATGAAAGAATTTGAATTAAGAAAAGCAGCAAATGAAATTTTCTTTGAAATTTATAATGCATTTGAATGGTATTTAAAAAGAGGCGGAGGAAATGAAAAGATAATAAAAGAATTGCTAAATAAA
>CAZDCH010000100.1:0-5193 GCA_964503915.1 uncultured Thermoplasmatales archaeon | reverse complement strand
AATGGAAGATTTATAGGTAGTTTAAGCGTAAATTTGGATATAACCGAAAGAAAATTAGCAGAAGAAAAATTGGCAGAAAGCGAGGCTTTATATAGAGCTATAGCAGAATCTTCGCCGAGCGGAATTTTTATATTGCAAGAAGGAGAATTTAAATTTGTCAATTCAAAATTTTTAGAAAGTGTAGGATATACCATGGAAGAATTAAAAAATATGGAATATTTAGATTTAGTTTATGAAGATGATAGAAAGAAAATTGTAGAGACAATAGAAAATGCAATAAAGGGAAGAGAAACGACTGTTCCAGAATTTAGATATGTAACAAAAAATGGAGAAATAAAATGGGCTCTTGGAACTGGAGTTGTTATTGAATATAAAGGTAAGCCAGCTTTCTTAGGAACAATTACTGATATTACAAAATTGAAAGAATTGCATGAAAAAGAAAAAAGATTTATTGAAGATACTTCTCACTATTTTTTTAATCCCATTTGTATTGCTAAAGGATATATTGAATTGATAAAGGAAAAAAGAGATGGAAATGATAAAATAATGTTAGAAAAAGCTAGCCAAGCCCTTACAAGGCTGGAAAAAGTAATTAAAAATATTGTTATGAGGGGGGAGATACATGAATAACATGAATAATATGAATAACATGAATAAGAATAATAATAAAAAAAATAAAATACTTATAATAGAAGATGAAGAAGAGATTCAAGATTTAATGAGAAAATATATTGAAAAAGCAAAATTAGACATTGAAATATATTCTGCTTTTGATGGAAAAGAAGGTGTGGAGAAATATAAAGAATTGATGAAAGCTAATAAAAAGCCAGATTTAGTAATCATGGATTTGAAATTACCTGGTATAGATGGCGTAGAAGCAACTAAAAGAATAAAAGAAATTGACAAAGATGCAATTATATATGGATTTACAGCATTTTTCGATACTGATTGGGCAGAAAAATTATTGGAAGTTGGGGCAGAGAAAATTATTCCGAGATATGTTGGCTTTAAAGGATTTGTTGAAGAATTGAAAAAATTTTTTAAAAAATGAAAATCGTTATAATAGGATGTGGTGCTGCTGGAGGGACGGCGGCGCAATTTGCAAGGAAAGTAAATAGGAAAGCGGAAATCATTTTATATGATAAGGAAGGATATGGGCAATATTCAAAATGTGCCTTACCTCTTGTTATATCTGGAAAAGATTGGAAAGAAATAATTGAATTTTCTCCTAATTGGTTTAAAAGAAATGGTATAGATTATAGAAATGAAGAGGTATATAGAATTGATGATGGAAGAATAGAAGCGGAAAAGGAAGAGGATTTTGATAAGCTAATAATAGCTACTGGTTCAATAGCAATGTGTCCTTTTACTGCTGAAAATGTTTGTTTTTTGAGGAATATTGAAGATGCAGTTGCAATAAGGAAAAAAGCATTGAAATCAAGAAAAGCAATAGTTGTTGGAGCTGGTTTAATTGGATTGGAAGTAGCCGAAGCTTTAAATAAGATGGGATTGGAGGTTAAATTAATAGAATATATGCCATATATATTGCCTAATATGCTTACTAAAGATGTTGCTGAATATGTTATGAATTTTATAAAGAATTTTAAATTGGATATTATTTTAAATTGTAAGGTAGAAAAAATAGAAGAAAATATAGTTTATACTGATAAAGGGGAGTATAAGGCAGATTTTGTCGTTGTTGCTGTTGGCAATAAGCCAAATGACTACCTATATCCAAATATGGAAGTAAATGAAAAATGTATGGTTAAAGAAAATATATATGCTGCTGGAGATTGTACTATTATAAAGGATTTTTTTGGAAGAAAAATTAAAGCAGGATTAGGAAGTATTGCAGTAAGGCAAGGGAAGGTAGCGGGAATAAACGCAGCAGGAGGAAATGAAGTTTTATTTCCTCCTTTGCTTTCAAAAGTTACTAAAATTTTTGGATTAGAAATAGCTTCAACTGGTATAAGTAAAGAATGCATAGAAGCAAAATATATTGGAAATGATTTGCCACATTATATGAATGGCGAGCAAATTTTAGTTAAAATCATATCTAATGAAGAAGGAAAAATATTGGGATGTCAAGCTGTTGGAAGAGGAGCAGCTAAAATTGTAGATAGAATTGCTTTAGCAATATACAATAAAATGAATGTTAGAGATATTGCCAGAATAGAAAATGCTTATTGTCCAGCTGTAGCACCAGTTTTTGATGCAGTTGAAATTTGCTGCCAGATAATAGAGAAAAAGTTAAAAAGCAAGTTATAAAAATTTTTCTAAAAATTTCAAATTTTCCCCAAAAACATTATAAACTTATAATGCATTTAAAAAACGGAGGCGCAAAATGAAAGCTAAAGGTATAGGAATAGGATTGGGCATTTTTTTGGCAATTCTTGCAATAGCGGCAATAACAAAAGCAGACATAATTTATGTGCCAAGTGCTGAATATTCAACTATTCAAGAAGCAATAAATGCTGCAAATCCAGGAGATACAATAATAGTAAGAAATGGAACATATAATGAGAAATTGGTAGTTGGTAAGTCCTTGACAATTGAAGGAGTTGATAAAGAAAATGTAATTCTTGATGGAACAGGATTATCTGAAAAGGGAATAAGCGTAGAAGCTGATAACGTAACTATCAGAAATCTAACAATATGCAATTTTACACAAGGCGATTGGCCTTGGGGTGTAGAACTTGTAGGTGCAAGTAACTGTACAATTGAAGATTTAATTGTTTATAACTGTACAAGTGGTGGAATTAACCTTTATAAAGGATGCCATAACAACACTGTAAGGAACAATCTCGTTAAGAATTGCGATGGAAATGGAATATCAATTTATGGAAGTAGTGAAGGATGTTGCTATAATCTTATAGAAAATAATACTATAATTGATTGTGCATTTGCAGAAACTGGTGGAGGCACTTACAGAGTTCCAGCAATCTGTGTTTTCTCTGGAGCAAGTTACAATACTATCAAGGGCAACATAATTAAACAAGTAAATGAAGTTGGTAAAGGACGAGGAATAACACTTTGGGGATCTACTTATACTGGAGCTGATAAGCCAGAAACAGGGAATATTATAGAATATAATTTAGTAGAAAACTTTGACATAGGAATTTACATTATAGGAGTTAACGTCTATACAGGAAGCAAAAATCTTGTTACAGATACAATTGTTAGGTATAATAATTTAACGAAAAACAATGTAGGATTTAAGCAAATAGGATTTGAAGGAGATTATTCATCAATAGCTCTACACTATAACAATATCTTCGATAATTATGACTATGGTGCACTTGTTGATACATCTTATGGAACAGCAATTTTAAATGCCACACTAAATTATTGGGGGGATTCAACTGGCCCATATTATGCAAATGGAAATTGGGGAAATGGCGATAATGTAAGCGATTATGTTGACTATTGTCCATGGCTCGATGCTCCTTATCCAGGAGGAAATGCAGTTGGCCCCGTGCAGAACATAAATACTGGCAAGTATTACTGCACCATACAGGATGCAGTAGATGATGCAAGCGATGGAGATACAATAATTGTTATGCCAGGAACATATAATGAACATATAGTTATAGATAAACCTCTCACGCTTCTAGGTGCTCAGGCAAATGTTGACCCAACGGTAGAAGGATTGCGTACAGATCCTTCCAATGAATCCATTATCATTGGCACAGGTGGTGGTTATGATGGCGCTGCTATCGTCATAGAACTTTCAGAAGCAACGGATGAATTTGAAGTAGTAATAAATGGATTTACCATAAAGAATCCAGGAGGCGACTACGGCATTATTCTGCCCACGAGCCCTGCATCGCCACCTTATAAAGATGCTATAGTGGAATACAACATCATAACTGAATGCGGATTTGGAATCGAATCTTGGTATGGACAGGCTGCTGGAAGCGTGATAAGGAAGAACTTGATCATTAATAATACCCACTATGGAATAGATTGTTATCCATGGTTTATAACTATAGCTTTAGTAATAGAGGGAAACAAATTTGTCAATAATGAAGTAGGCATCTACATGGGTAATACCGAAGATTTCTCGATAATTGGCAACAATTTCACAGGCAATGATTATGGCATATATATTTGTTATGATGATGGAAGCGAAGCTCACTACAACAACATAGTAGGAAACACAGAATATGGTATTTATAGCGATGGTCTTCCAGCCATAAATGCTACGTTGAACTACTGGGGCCATCCATCTGGCCCATATCATCCAACATTAAATCCAGATGGATTGGGAGATAATGTAAGCGATAATGTTGATTTTGATCCATGGTTTATTAAGGGAGGATGGCTAGCACAAGATATTCCACCGGGAGAAAATGTAGTAGATGGATTAGATGAAGCAGATGTTATAATTAATGTTACTACAACAGGCGATAATACGGTTTATATAGGACAATATCCAGATAATCCAGCTGGAGATATGCCAGATGGCATATATGGATTAAAATATATAGAGATAGAGGTTGAAGATGAAGATTTAATAGATTGGCCCATTTATATAAGAATATATTATACACAGGAAGATTTGGAAAATGCTAGACTTAATGAAGATGGTTTGGTAGGAATATATCATTGGACTGGTGATGCATGGCAATTGTATGATGAAACAGGAGTAAATACTACAAATGTTATAATAAATGGAAAAGAATATGAAGGATATCTATGGGCAAATGCTTATAGCTTATCTCCTCAAGCTGGTGGAGGAAAAGATATTATTCCACCAGTAACAACAAAAACAATTGTTCCTCCAGCATATGGCGTATGGGTAACCAATAGAACAAAATTCATTTTAACTGCTGAAGATGAATTATCTGGAGTTGCACATATTTATTACAGATATTGGTGGAATGGTTCATGGTATCCAAGCTTAGGAACAGGTGTTGGGAAAAACAATAATTGGTATGAATATTTAGAGCCATTTAGTTTGCCAGAAGAATGTTTGCATTACTTAGAATACTATGCTGAGGATAAAGAAGGAAATGAAGAAGAAGTTCACAATCAAACTCATAAAGTAGATTCAACTCCTCCAGCTTCATGGCATTACATAGAAGAGCCAAAATGCATTAAAAACAATGTAACTTATATAACAAGTCATACACCAATTAAAATATTTGCTGCAGATGAAGGAAAATGCAAAGTTAATGAATGGAAGATATA
>CAZDCH010000099.1:0-5338 GCA_964503915.1 uncultured Thermoplasmatales archaeon | reverse complement strand
CCTCTCTTATTATAAATGCGAACTAAATCTTTTTCCTCCTGCCCGTTTATTGCATATAGCTTGACATAACTGAAATTTCCTCCAACAGTTCCATTTTCCTCCGTACCTTCAACAATGCCAGCTTTTTTCATTTCTTCCCATTGCTTTTCGCAGGGCTAACAAGCATAACCCCATAAAAACAATAAAATAACTTTGCTTTCATTAACTATCCATTCTGGATGAGGTGGCAAGCCTTTATTTTTATATTCCTTTGGATATTCCACCCAGAATGAAAATTTGATGGCTTTAGGATACATTGCAATACAGCCTAAGCATCTTGCAATATTTAATCTTTTTACCGTATCATAGGCTATTAAAAAGCCAGAAGAAAGGGTTATTGCACATATTATTAATGCAATAATTTTTTTCATTTTATACTCCTATTTGTAATGGACTAACAATTTTCTTAAGCATTGCAATTGCCGATAAAGATGCTAGGTAGCTAGAACTGGGATTATTTGGGTTGGGCAAATTTTCCACCTCTGCTCTTAATCTCCCAAATTTTCCATGAGCTAAAATTTTGTGGCTGTTATATCTAACAACAGGGTCCGCAACAACTTTTACCTTCGTCTTATCAAAGCCTATTCCTGCTAAAGATAAACAAGCAGCAACATTTATGTTGCGAGGGAAAAGCTTTACCGCTTCTCTGGCATTTCCATCGAATAATACCGTTCTTTTTTCGATTTTCTTGCCAAATGCTTCAGGAGCTTTTGTTGTTACCAATGTAACTTGGTCCAGCCCACCAACACTCGCTGCTTTTATGCCATCGATTCCAGCAACCGCCCCCGATGGAAGATAAATCTTACATTTGTTTTTTCTAGCTTTTTCTATCAATCTTTCCCTAAACTCATCATCAAATAATGCTCCAATAGTCATTATAATCAAATCTTTTTTTGCTTCAATCACTTTTTCTGCATATTCATATACTGCTTGCTGGGAAGCTGCTTCAAAAACAACATCAACAATAGGGATAAAATTTTCTACTTTTTCAAATTTTGCTTTCTTTAATTTTTTTGCCAAATTTTTTGCTTTTTCTTCAATAATATCATATAAATAAATTATTTCTATTTCTTCCATTTCATCTGCTGCAATTGCAACATCTGTTCCTATTGCGCCGCATCCTATTATACCAAGCTTCATTAAAACATATAAATACATGAGTATATTAAACATTTTATGGATGATATCGATTTATTCCTTAGAGAAGATTTGGGAGAAGAAGGAGATATTACTTCAAATGCATTATTGAAGGAGGAAAAAGGAAAAGCATATATTGAAGCAAAAGAAAATTGTTTGTTAGCTGGAATTGAAGAAGCTGAAGAAGTTTTTAAAAGATTGGATTGCAAGGTAAATATATTAAGGAAGGATGGGGAGGAAGTAAAAGCTGGAGATAAAATAATGGAAATTGAGGGAAAAATAAGAAATATATTGGCTGGCGAAAGATTGGCTTTAAATTTTTTGTGTAGAATGAGCGGAATAGCAACTTTGACACACGAACTAACAAAAATCTGTAGGAAAAAGAATCCAAAAATATGGATTGCAGCAACTAGAAAGACAACACCTGGTTTTAGGAAATATGAAAAGAAAGCAGTAAAAATAGGAGGAGGATATCCTCATAGAATGGGGCTTTATGATGGCGTTTTAATAAAAGATAACCATTTAGCTTGTATTCCTATAAGAGAAGCAATTAGAAAGGCAAAAAAACTTGGAAGAGAAATAGAGATAGAAGTAGAAAGCGTGGAAGACGCAATAATAGCTGCAGAAGAAGGAGCAGATATAATAATGCTTGATAATATGCACCCAGCAAAAGGAAAATTGGCTGCATCAAAAATAAGAGAAATTAATCCAAATATTAAAATAGAAGTATCTGGAGGAATAACACCAGAAAATATTACAAATTATACTTTTGCAGATATAATTTCATTAGGATGGCTAACTCATTCTGTAAAAAGTAAAAATTTTTCATTGGAAATTGAAAAAGTTTTTTAGCCTTTTCATTCTTAATTTTAACAATTCTTCAACAAATTTATTATATTTTCCAAAAAATAAATGGCTTTTACAATTGCAATCACTCGAACCAAATTTATTAACATATTCAAATTTTTTTATAAGATAATTTGCAATTTTACATTCCTCTTTTTCATCACTTTCTTTATAAAAAACATCCCTTATTATTGCATGCATTAATAAATAGTCTATGTGCCATTTCATTTTCTTCTCTAATTTTAAATGTCTTTCAATCCTTTTTTCCAATCCATTCATTGCTGAGCCAACATATGCATAAAATCCTCTTTTAAAATATATATTTCCCAATTTACCTATCTTTATTTCCTTATTCCTTAAAACTTTAATTATTAGAACATAACTTCCTTTCATTTAAAGATTTTGTTAATATCAAGTTCTCTTATTTTATTTTTTGCATAAATCCATCCATTCTTTATTTCTATATATCCATCATTTTCATATTCCTTTAATATTTCTCTAACAATTTTAATTTCCTTCTTAATTTCTTTTTCGAAAGCATCTATATTCAATTTTCCCCTTCTTTTCAAACTAACAAAAAGCAAAAAAATTATTGCCATTATTATATCCTTTGCTAACAATTCTTCAGCTACAATATCTTCAATTGGCTCAATTTCTTCCGCAATTCTCCATCCAAGCAAAAGCAAGCCATCTGCAACAAGTTTTCCAGTCCATGTTAGCTTATAAAGATTTTCTTCTTTTTTAATAAAATGAATTTCCTGTAAAGCTGCTAAAGCTCTATTAAATGTTGCAGTTGGTATATTGGTTATTTCTTGCAATTCCTTCCATCTTATTTTTTCTTTTTCCCTAATAGTCATCAAAATTTTTAAAACATTTTCTTTAAATAATCTAAAAATTTTATATATAACATCCCTTTCATCCTTTCCATTTTTTTTATCTTTTTCACTTTTTTTATTTTTCTCATTTTTTCCACTTTTTTCACTTTCTCCCCTTCTTTTCATCATCAAACATTTAGTTTTTATTAATAAAATTTATCTATATTTCATGATTCATTTCATATGATTTGCCCAATAGATTTTAGATATGGAAGAGAAGAAATAAAAAAAATATTTAGTGAAGAAAGTAGGCTTTCTTATTGGTTAAAAGTTGAAATTGCACTAGCAAAAGCTCACGCTTTCTATGGAAATATTCCAAAAGAAGCAGCTGATGAAATTTCATCGAAAGCAAAACATGTTAAATTAGAAAGAGTCAAAGAAATTGAAAAGGTTATTAGGCATGATGTCATGGCAATGGTAATTGCTTTAGCTGAAAAATGTAAATATGGAAAATATGTCCATTTAGGAGCAACTTCTTATGATATTGTTGATACTGCAAATGCTCTACAAATAATAGATGCATTGGATATTATAAAAAAACAAATTAAAGAACTAATAAAAAATTTTTCAATATTAGCTGAAAAATATAAGGATACAGTCATGATTGGAAGAACCCATGGGCAGCATGCATTGCCAATAACATTTGGGCTAAAAATGGCAGTTTATTTGGCCGAGATGCACAGGCATTTAGTGAGACTAGAAAGAATAAAAGAAGAAATAGGCGTTG
This sequence comes from uncultured Thermoplasmatales archaeon, assembly GCA_964503915.1. Classification (GTDB taxonomy): domain Archaea; phylum Thermoplasmatota; class E2; order UBA202; family JdFR-43; genus JAPDJP01. The sequence continues at coordinate 1,714 of CAZDCH010000099.1, read as the reverse complement.
GAAAAATGTCAGGCGCCGTTGGCACTGGTGCATCATTTGGAAAAAAATTTTTTGATATACAGAATTTTGTTATGAAAGAGCTTGGTTTGAAAGCTGAAACGCCATCCACACAAATAGTGGGAAGAGATAGATATATAGAACTTATTTCTTTTTTAGCAAATGTTTCAGCATCATTGGAAAAGATAGCAACAGAAATAAGAAATTTGCAGAGAAACGAGATAGCAGAAGTAGAAGAGTATTTTGAAGAAAAACAAGTTGGTTCTTCAACAATGCCACATAAAAGAAATCCTATAACATGTGAGCAGATTTGTGGAATAGCGAGAATAATAAGGAGCAATCTATTACCAGCTTGGGAAAATGCAATTCAATGGCATGAACGCGACCTATGCAATTCATCTGCAGAACGCTTTATTATACCGCATACATTAATTCTAACAGATTGGATTTTATATAAGATGAATTATGTAATGAAAAATTTAAGAGTATATCCTGAAAATATGCTCAAAAATATAGAGATGACTAAAGGACTGATTTTTGCTGAAGCAATAATGATTAAGTTGGTTGAGAAAGGAATGGATAGGCAAGAAGCGCATAAACTATTGAGGAAATGTGCAAATGAAGCGAGAGAAAAAAATTTGCATTTAAAAGAAATTTTAAAAGAAAAAGAAGAAATAATGAAATTATTAAAAGATGAGGAATTGGAAGAAATGTTCGATGCAAAAAATTATATTGGAAAAGCTATCGAATTGGTTGATATTACATTAAATACAATTAAAGAACACGAGAAATAAAGCTTTTCAAGCTTATATTTAATTTGTTTAATATTTCTATTATTTCTTCATTTCCTTCTATTTCAAAACCATTCATAAAAATTGATGCCCCACCTATTCCAAAACCTTTGCTAAAAAGACCACTTTTTATCTTATTTATTCCCTGAGAATCTAAAAAAGCTGATAATCCTCTAAATGATGAAGATTGTGAATATTTTTTTGCTACATATTCATCATCGCCAACAAAATCAAAAAGAATTGCTATTCCAAAATTTTTTCCAAATCCTTGAGAATAATTACCAGCTTTATAATAATCATCTCCACAAAAATTTAAAAATATTGATAAACTGTTTATTCCATCCGAAAAAGATTGACATTTATTGCTAGCTATAAAAGCATCATTTCCATATAAATCAATAAGCAATGAAATTCCATTAATGCTAGAACATTGAGAATATGAATTTGCAGTATATATATCATCTCCATCAATATCAATTAATGTTGAAATACCATCTGATGAAAAGGATTGAGAAAAATTTTTTCCAGAATAAATATCGTTTCCTTTTACATCAACTAATATGCTGATTCCATTTTCATATGAACAAACAGCACTTCCCTTATATTCATCATTTCCTTCCAAATCAAAAAGAAATGATAAAGCATTATATGAATAAGGAAAATCTTCATATTCATCATTTCCTTCCAAATCAAAAACAATATTTTTTCCATTAATTGCATTTTGTTTCATATAAACATCATTTCCTTTTAAATCGAGTATAAAAATATTTTCTCTTTCCTTATAAACATCATTTCCTCCAAGCTCGATAATAAAAGAAAAATTTTCGTACAAATCATTGCCATTTCCTCCTATAATGATTTTTTTATATGGGTCGATTATAGTTTTATTTAGCTGGAAATTTTTAAGGTAATAGCTTGCCTTTTTT
>CAZDCH010000098.1:0-5363 GCA_964503915.1 uncultured Thermoplasmatales archaeon | reverse complement strand
TTTTCTAATTGCTATCAAATATTTATTTTTGTAAAGGAGATTATTTAGATATATATTCTTTTTTATTCCATAAAATCCATGGTCAGAAACAATAAAAAAATTTGCTTTAAATTGCATTATCTTGCCTATTTCATCATCAATTTTTTTATATATTTCGAAAACATAATCAGTATCCCACAAAAAATGCTGTATCAAATCAGTTGCTCTAAAAACCACCATTCCAAAATCCCATTCATAATTTTTTAACAAATCAATAAATGCCTTTCTTCTCCATTCAATCCAATTTTTTAAAATTTTAACTACTTTTTTAGGATTGTATTTTGCAGTTATTCTAATTGGCAAATCGTCTATAATTAAGCGTTCCATTTTGTAACCTTTTAGTAAATTTTTTGCTTCTTTTGGCTCAACAAAATTTTCTTTTGGAGGGGTTAGTAGGCCAGAAACAATTACACCATTTATTTTTTCTGGAGGATAAGTTACTGGAACATTTACAATTATGCTTTTTTTTCCAATGCTACTGAGCATATTCCATATTGCAGGATATTTTCTATTTTTTGATGAAACAATTTTTATTCCATTATCAAAATAGAAGAAATCATATATTCCATGCTTTTCAGGCTTTACTCCAGTCACAATGCTTGTCCAAGCTGGAGCGGAAGATGGTGGCAAAGTTGATTCCATTTTCCCAAAACAATTATAAAATTTCTGAATATTAGGTAATTCATCAATCCATTTTTCAATTAAGCTCGGCTCTGCGCCGTCAATGCCTATTAGGATGGTTTTCATTATTCTTTCCTCTCTTTTTCCTTAAATCATTCTTCAACTCTATATACTTTATCTCCTTCCCTTACTCTCTCCTTAACTTTTATCCCTACTTCATCTCCAGGACTTGCTTCCTCTATCCTTTGTTTATTGATTTCCATTGATTCAACAATTTGCTCAAAATTTGTTGTTGCTCCTTTTATTCTTATTTTCTCTCCCAATTTTAATTTTTTAGTAAGCTTAATTGCAGCAACCCCTATCTTAGAAAAGAAATGCGTTACAACTCCTATCTCTTCCATATTATTAATACAAAACATATATTTATCTCTTAGGAAAATTTAAAATTCAATTATGTTATATTATCATGGAATTTCAAATAAGAGTTGTAAAAAGTATTCCATTGACTGGAGAGAATGACTATAAAAAAGTTGCATCAAAATTTTTGAAAATGATTGGTTATATGCCGGAAAATGCAAATGAAAATTCTGTTGCATATAGATTATTTGAAAATTTTTTGTTGCATCCAAATAAATGTTGGACAATAGAAGAATTAATTGTAAATTTAAACGCTACTAAAGCAACAATATATAGGCATTTAAATAAATTAAAAAGTTTAGATATTTTGGAAGAAGGGAGAGAAGGGGAAGGCAAAAATGTTAAAAAGACCTATAGACTTAAATATGGTAATCTAGCAAAAGCATGGAATTTCGTTGAAGCGCATGTTAAAGTTGCAATGGAAAGCTATAATGAAACTGTGCAGCATTTACAAAACTTAGTAGAAAGAAGATATAAAGAGGTGTGAGAATGGAAGAAAAGGAAATTGAACTGGTGCCTGGCTCTAAATATGTTGTTTATTCAGTTGGCTCAGAAAAAGAAATAATGCAAACAAGCGGCACATTCATTGGCTATTCATATCTATCCAAAGATGAAGGAGGAATTTGCATTAAAATGGATTCATCCCATGGTACAAAAGAAGGATTAATAAGAATTATTCCAATAAGCATGATACTTGCAATAGATATAATAGAAGAAAAGAAAAGAGAAAAGAAAGAAAAAAAAGAAACGCATTATTATAGTTGAGAGGATGCAAATTGGAATAGTTGGCAAACCAAATGTGGGAAAAACAACTTTTTTTAATGCAGCAACAAATGCACATGCAGAAATAGCAAATTATCCTTTTACTACAATAAATGCAAATAAAGGTATAATGTACGCAAGAACAAGTTGTCCATGCAAGGAATTTGGATTGGAATGTAATCCAAGAAATTCAAGATGTTTAAATGGCACAAGATATGTTCCTATTGAGGCAATAGATGTTGCAGGATTGGTTCCAAAAGCTCATGAAGGACGTGGTTTAGGAAATAAATTTTTAGATGATTTAAGGCAGGCAGCATGCCTTATACATATTGTAGATGTATCAGGCTCTACAGATGAAGAAGGGAGAATTTGTGAAGTTGGAAAGCATGACCCAGCGCATGATATTAGGTTTTTGGAAGAGGAAATAGATTATTGGATAAAAGGGATTTTAGAAAGAGATTGGAGAAGATTGGCAACAAAGTGCAAGTTGGAGGGAAAGAAAATAGAAAAAATGTTAGCTGAAAAACTTGCTGGATTAGGAATAAAGGAAGAAAAAATAAAAATTGCAATTAAAAAAGCTGCTCTTCCTACGGATCCTACTTTATGGAAAGATAAAGATTTGTTAAAATTTTCAAATTATGTAAGAAAGGAAGCTAAGCCGATATTAATTGCATTGAATAAAGCAGATAAAGCACCAATGGAAATCGTTGATAAATTTAAAGGAAATTTTTCAATTCCAACATCTGCTATGGCTGAATTAGCTTTGATTAAGGCATCAGAAAATGGATATGTTGAATATAAGCCAGGAGATGAAAATTTTAAGATTTTAAAAGAATTGGATGAAAGGCAAAGAAGGGGATTAGAATATATAAAGAAAAATGTTTTCGAAAAATTTGGCTCAACAGGTGTTCAAAAATGTATTGATAAAGCTGTTTTTGAATTGCTAAATTTAATAGCAGTTTATCCAGTTGAAGATGAAAACAAGTTATGTGATAAAGATGGAAATATTTTGCCAGATGTTTTTTTACTCCCAAAAGGAGCAAAAGTAATTGATTTAGCCTATAAAGTTCATAGCGAGCTCGCGGAAGGATTTATAAAGGCAATAGATGTAAGAACAAAAAAAATTGTTGGTGCAGAACATGAATTGAAAAATGGAGATATAATCCATATAATTGCCAGATGAAACTTATATAAAGGAGAAAAATATTCAATTTTATGGTATTACCTCTTGATTTACTAGAAGTTAGTATTAACAGAGAAGTTTCATTACTTCTAAAAGATGGCAGAATTTTAAATGGAAAGTTAGTTGGATATGACCAACACATGAATTTAGTGCTAGATAATGCAAGAGAAGAAAAAGAAAGCGAGGAAAGGAGATTGGGAAGAATAGTAGTTAGAGGAAGTAATATAGTTAGCATTGCTTTAATATGAGTAAACTTTTTTATATAGAAAATATATTTCATGAAAGGTGATTCTTTGGGAAATGTAAAGCCAGCATTCGTTAAAAAAATAGCTCTCGAATTAATTCAAAAGTTTCCAGAAGAATTTACAGATGATTTTGAAAAAAATAAAAGATTAATAGAAAAATTGACAACAATTAGCACAAAAAATGTTAGAAATAGAGTTGCTGGTTATATAGCAAGATTAATGGAAGATAGAAAAAAGACAGAAAATGAAGAAAGTTGAAAATGCCTTAGAGGAGCTAAGAAAAGGCAATTTTGTTTTGGTTTATGATGCTGATAATAGGGAAAAAGAAACGGATTTTATTATAGCTGGTGAACATGTAAATTCAAAAGCAATATATAGGATGCGCAAGGAAGGGGGAGGATTAATTTTTATTATGGTAAAATATGAAATTGCAAGTAAACTTGGCTTGCCCTATTTAGCAGATATTATTTATAAATGTTCAAATAGATGGCCAGTATTTAAAGAATTAATACCAAATGATATTCCTTATGATGCAAAATCTTCCTTTTCATTAACTATAAATCATAGAGAAACATTTACTGGAATAAGGGATATGGATAGAGCAATGACTATATCAGAATTTGCAAAACTTGTAAAAGAAATTGATAAGATGGACAGCATAAAAGCTCAAAGAATATTTGGACAAAGGTTTAGAAGCCCAGGTCATGTTCCCATTTGTATTGCTGTAAAAAACTTGTTAGAAGAGAGGAGGGGGCACACTGAGCTTGGAGTTGCTTTGGCGGAGATGGCAGGCATTACGCCTGTATTGGCTGGTTGTGAGTTGCTTGACTATGAAATCAGTTTAAATAAGGAGAAGGCAATTGAATACGCAAATAAAAATGGATTAATATTTCTTGAAGGATATGAAATTGTTGAGGCGTGGGAAAAATGGGAGGAAGAACAGAAGGAAAAATGAAAAGAAAAATGGGAAAGATAGAAGGAAAAATAGAAGAAAAAAAGAAAAGAAAAGTAATGGCTACAGGTGTTTTTGATTTATTACATATAGGGCATCTATATTATTTAGAAGAGGCGAGAAAATATGGTGATGAATTGGTTGTTGTTGTTGCTTGCGATGAAACTGTTAAAAAGAAAAAGCATGAGCCAATTATGCCTGCTGAGGAAAGAAGAAAGTTGGTTGAAGCTTTGAAACCAGTTGATAAGGCTTTTATTGGTTATAGAGATGATTTTTTAAGGATTGTTGATGAGATCAAGCCCCATGTTGTTGCTCTTGGCTATGACCAACATTTTGAGGAGTTAGAAAAAGAATTGAAAAAAAGAGGAATTAAAATAGTTAGATGTGGAAAATATAATGGAGATTTGAATAAAACGCGCAAAATTATTGAAAGGATTAGAAAAATAGGCATGAAGATGAAAAATGAAAAAAATAGGAATAGTTGATACAACATTTGCAAGATATGATATGGCTAAAGCAGCTATAGATGAGATTAAAAAAAATGCTACAAATATTAAAATAGAAAGATATACAGTACCTGGCATCAAAGATTTACCTGTTGCAGCAAAAAAACTTATCGAGGAAAGGAAATGTGATATTGTAATGGCTTTTGGGATGCCAGGAAAAGAACCAATTGATAAGCAATGTGCTCATGAAGCTTCTATAGGATTGATAATGACGCAGCTATTAACTAATACACACATAATTGAAGTTTTTGTTTATGAGGATGAAGCAAAAGATGAAAAGGAATTAAAGTGGCTTGCTGATAGGAGGGCGAGAGAGCATGCGTTAAATGCTTTGGCATTAATTTTTAAACCAGAAGAACTTACAAAAAAAGCTGGAACAGGACAAAGACAGGGATTTGAAGATGTTGGCCCCTTATAACATTTCCAGTATGAATTCTCTCCCATTTCAATCTATTAAGACCTTTTCCAACTGAATACAAAAAGTATTATTATCATACATCTTATAGAGAATACTACAGGTATGCAAAATTTCTTCATATTTTTAAATTTATTTGTAACGCGAGCAGTTTGACTTACAAAAAGGAATGGGGTTCGTCGAAAAATTCTAAAAAAATTAATATTCCCATCCCCTTAAGAGC
>CAZDCH010000097.1:0-5365 GCA_964503915.1 uncultured Thermoplasmatales archaeon | reverse complement strand
CCTTTTCGCCAAAATTTGAGCTACCGTTGTTGTTCCGCTTCCAGGCAATCCGCTTATTGTGATTGTTTTTCTGTTCTTTTTATCCATCTTAATCTCAACATAGATTGTATAATTTGTGTTAGTGGAACTGAAAGGAGCATGTATAATAGTATCCAATTTGGGAACAAAAATGGATTGCTAAATAAATTTATATGAATTTTCCAAGGAACATCAAAATAATAATGAGGAGCTTTTTCCAAAAATTCCCATAGCCATGTAAAAATTGGAACAAATATTATTAAAGTTATTGGCATTAATTTCATTTGTTTTGAAGATATTTTGCTTTGCATTTTCATTATTTCAACTTGCATTTTTTGCAATTTTTTTATCAAATATTTATTTTGGCTCTTCAATGCTTCCCTATATTTCTTTTGAAAAGCAGAAACAATATGTTGAACTTTTGCCATTTCTATCCAATTTACAGCAAAATGTCTTATTAAAGTAGAAATTACTATAACAATTGAGCCAGCAATAAAAATTGTTAATATAGGATATGAATAGCCAAATCCAAATAAAGGATAAAAAACATAGCCAACAGCATTCCCCAATGCTGAACGTAACCTATAATCAAATATTATAAGTAATGAAATCATGAGCAAAAGAAAAAATCCCATAGATGATTGTTGTTTTGCCATTTTCCTAATATAGCCTTTTCATTTTTATTTTTTATCTTTTATCCTTTTATAGCTTCAAATATTTCTTCTACAGTTTCATCAATCCTATTTTCTCTATTTTTAACTATTTTTACTGTAGCATTTACCAAAGCTGCATAATTCATTGCAGCTATTCTGTTCATTAGTTGGTGCAATTCTATTTCCTCTATACTTTCAAAATCTCTTTTTCTAATATCCTTATCCTTTTCTCTCCTTGCAACTATATCCTTTGCATCAGCCTCAATTAAAATAATCCTTTTTGGCATCAAAATTTTTAATATATCATAAGGCAAGCCAGGCAAATAGCCATAAGGTGTTTTAATAGTGCAATGGGTATCAATAATAACTTTTTTATTTTTTGCTATTATTTCGGCAGCTTTCCTTTGCAATTCCAATTGTTTTTCATATGATAATTTCCTAATTTCATCCCTATTTTTTACTCCTTCTTTTGATGCAATTTCAAACATTACATCTCCAAAATTTATTATTTTCATATCTAATTTTTCCATAAGTTTCCTTAAAACTGTAGTTTTTCCAACGCCCGCTATCCCTGCTATTATTACTCTCATTTATTCAACTCCCAAGAATTTCCTTAAAACAGGATGCATTTCCATTGCCTGTTCTCTTGCAATTTCTTCATATAATCTAATAACTATGCCAACAGTTAGTAAAACACCAGTTCCTGAAGTCTGACCAACTGTCCCAATTAAATTTGCAAATACTGCCAACAATCCAACTAATGCTGAACTTAATATGGTTAAAGCTGGAATATATCTCGCCAACACTTTCTTTAGCACTCTCGGGTCTCTTCTAAAGCCAGGGATTTGCATTCCAGATTGTTGTATTTGGCGAGCTACAGCATCTGGTCCCATATTTGTTGTTTCTATCCAGAATTTTCCAAAGAATATGCATCCTAATATGAACACGCTACTATAAATTATTATTCTTAAGCCCATTTGCCATGGTTCATGTCCATGTAAATACCCTCTATATTTTGGGTCTATCATTGGAAATAGCCAACTATGAAGCCCATTTGGACGGCTTAAATACCACAGCGCTCCAGCAACTGGTTGAGTAGAAGCAGAAGTATATTTACCTATCCACCATGCTCCCCCTATTATTGGAACATTAGTAAGGCGATTGTATAAAAGCATACCAAACATATTTAAATTTGCCATTAATGCTGCCATTAGAATGACAGGAATATTTGAAGCATACATGAGGCGGAGAGGATAGCGGCCTCTTGCTCCCCTTACTCTTCCATGTGCTAATGGCAACTCAACTCTTGAAGACTCAGCATACACGACAAATAAGAAAATTATTATTGTACCAATTAAAGCAACAACAGGATTGGGAGGGGAGATAAATATTCTTTCAAATCCACCTCCATTTACAAGTTGAGATAAAGATAGCTCGCTCGTCAAATAAATTGTTTTTGGAATTGTTCCAGCTGGTGGATTTGTTGGGCTTAAAGCTTCTGCTCTATTTGCAGGAAGCCAACTAAATAATCCTGTCACAATAGCATTTGATACTCCAGCTGCTATGAAAAGAGATACTCCAGAACCAATTCCCCACTTTGAAATAAGCTCATCCATCCAGAAAACGATCATAGCTCCAATAAAGAGTTGGGCAATTATTACACCCCTTGCCAATCCACCTCCCACTATACTAATAAATTGGTCACTTGGCCTCAAATAACCAAATACTTGTGGTATTGCTTCAACAAAAATCATTATAACTACTAACACTTTTTGAAATCCTTGGTATAAAGCTCTATCTTCTTCATCTTGTAAATCCAATTTTATAATTTTTGCTCCCACAAAAAGTTGCAATATAATAGAAGCTGTTACTATTGGCCCTATTCCAAGATGAACAATGCTTCCACTTGCTCCAGCTATTACTGCTCTAAATCCTGCAAACATATCAACGCTTTCTGGATCTAATCCATAGATTAAAATTTGGGTTAAAATGTAATATAGAATCAAGCAAGTAAGAGTCCACAATAATTTTGTTCTAAATGGAACATGTCCTTTTGGCTTTTTAATTGCAGGCCATCTTTCTATGATTGGTTTGAATAAATATAATTTACTTTTTTCTTCCGCCATATTATCCCATTATTATTTCTCCTCCTACAGCTTTTATTTTTTCAATTGCTTTTGGCGAGGCTTCTTTAACTATTACTTTTAAAGGCTTATTAATATAGCCAGCTCCTAATAGCTTATCATATCCCAATTCTATCAAATTAACCTCACCTTCAAATTTATTTAATTCTTCAACATTTATTATTTTTTTCTCTCTCTTAATTCCATGTCTTGTAAATCCATGCCTACCAAATCTCCATTCCAAATGCTTATGCTTGCATCCTCCTGCAAAACCATGTCCTCCTTTATGTCCCCTGCCTCTATGCTTTTTTTTGCTTCCATATCCACAGGTTTTTGAGCCTCGCATCTTTTTTGTTTTCTTCCTCATTTTTCCACCTATAACATTCTTTTAATAAGCTCATTTATATCCTTTCCTCTATATCCAGCTGCTCCTCCCAATTTATATGGTTTTTTTATGCTTTTATATCCTTTACGAGGAGGATGTAATCTTATGCAAGGACTTGTTATTTCTTTTAGTTTTACTCCTTCTTTTAATTTTTTAATAGCTTCTTCAACATTTTCAACTTTAGCTCTTTGTAAAAGCAATTTTAAAGTTTCATCATCTATCTCCCCCCATGTTACATAATCTTTAACTTTTTGAAGCATTCCTTTATAACTTGGACTTGGATGGATAATTGTACAGCTATTTATTCTATGCAAATTTAGCATTTTCAATGTATCTCTTATATCCTTGCTAGCATTTATTGTGCTTCTAATTCTAATTATTGCATACATTATATACCTCCTATTCCAGAAACAATGTTAAGTTTTTTCTTCATTTCTTCTGGAATTTTATAAATTGTTGTATTTTTTAATGCATCATATACTGCTTTTGCATAATTTATTGTTGTTCTTGTTTCTCCTTTCGAAATTCCCCAAGCATCTTGTATTCCAGCAAGCCTCAAAACAACTTTCGCAACATCTCCAACAGCTAAACCAACACCACGAGGAGCTGGCTTTAAAGTAACTCTTACCGAGCCACATTTTCCTACGACTTTGAATGGCAAGCTATGAGGCAATCCACAGCCACATTCCCATGAACCACATCCTCTATTTATTTCGATAATATTTAGCTTCGCTTTTTCAACAGCTTTTCTTATTGCCATCCCTACTTCCTTATCTTTAGCTTGCCCTATGCCAACATAGCCATTCTTATTTCCAACTACTACAACGACTCTAAACTTTGTTCTTCTGCCTGAGTCAGTCATTCTTTGCACCATATTTACATCTATGACTTCATCTTCTAATTCAGGCAATAGCATATCAACTATTTCTACTTCCCTCAAAGGCAAGCCACTTTTCAAAGCTTGACTCATTGAAGTTATTTTGCCTTCCAGCACCAACTTTCCTAATCTAGTTTTAGGTCTCCACTCCTCCATATTCCTCCTCTATTTTATTTTTTATTTCTTTTACTTTTTCTTCTATCTCTTCCTTTACATGTTTTCCATATATTCTATCTTCTGATGGTAAAATTTCTTCTCCATATGGAACATCTATTCCAGCATCAATAACTCCTTTTAAAGCAGCGAATACTTTTGCTCCCTTGCGGGGAGTATGTAATCCAATGTCTAAAACTCCTTCTTTTATACCTTCCCTTATAGCTCTTTTCCCAGCCAATAATCCAGTAAGATATGCAGCTGGAGTATTTGATAAACTGTAATTCCAACCATACTTTCTTAAATCGCTTCCTATTGCAGATGCTTTTATTATATCTCCATTATGATTATATATAGCAAATTGTACTCTGATATTTTTATTTGATTTTCTAACTATAACACGAGGCTTCCCAGATTTTAATAAAGCCAATCTTTTCCTATAATTTGTTTTTCCTTCTCTTCTTCTCCTAAACTTTAGCATTTTCCTCAACCTTTAATAGTCCTTCCGTTTCTAAATGCAATTTAACGTGCGCTTTATCTTTAAATTGCCCTCCTTTTGCCCGTCTATAGTAAAGGCGGTAAGTTTTCCTATCTATTAGCCCTTTATCTCTAAGCTCTCTAAGATAAGCTCTAATAGCTCTTATCCTTTTTATCCATGCCCTCTTTTTAGGTAATCTTGCTGTTGCTTTTCCTTTCCTAGAACCATGTCCCCTATGGCGCCCTTTCTTCTTTTGCATCAATCTTTTCTTTATTCTTGCCCTAGATATACCTTTTTTCTTTTTTGCTTTTATGAGTCCTTGCTTTATCAAATTTTTAATGTCTCTTCTAGTAACTGCTTTTTCAATCTCTTCCAAATTATCTGGGTCGAGCCAAACACGATTTTCCCCACATTTTAGTAATTCAGCAGCCAACCTTCGCTGATTCTTCAAATCCATTAAATCACCCTATTCAATATCTTTATTCCCATTTCATCTGCTTTTTCAATAATTTCCATTCTTTTTTTCTTTCCAACAGTATGAGCAATTCTAATTGCTTCTTTACTCGCATCAACATTTTCTAAATCTTTTATACTATAAACTATCTTTTCTTTAAATCCGGATGGATGAAGCCCTCTAACTTTTTTTGGTGAGCCATATCCTATACGAGGAATTGGAGG
>CAZDCH010000096.1:0-5386 GCA_964503915.1 uncultured Thermoplasmatales archaeon | reverse complement strand
ATATAGTATAATTTATTCTCCATTCATATTCTAAACTTTGCTTTATGAATTTTGGGGAACGAAAAATGGAATCATAGACAGCTACTCTTATTATTTTTTCATTTTCATTAATAAATTCTTGTCCTATTAAATTTCCTAAGCTACAAGCCAAAATAACGGCAATAACAATGTACTTCATCAAAATTAAAATAGAGAGAATTTAAAAATTATTCTCTTAAATCCTATTAAGAAAATTTCACAAATCTTAAAATATAATTTCATTATTTGATTATGGAAGAAATAGAAGATATTATCAGACGAATATACTATTTTATGCTATTTGGCTTATTTTTTGTTTTCGTTAGCGCATTAATAAAAGCAATTGCTTACTTGCAAAGAGAATTTTACAACTTTAACACAATAAATGCTTGGAGTATTATTTTAAAAATTTTTGGATTTCTTATTATTATATATGGCTTTTTAAAAAATGCATTGAGTAGAGAATTGAATACAAATATACGCATTGCAATGTTGCTAGTTGCTGCTATAATTATAGGCTTTGCTTTTGGATTTTAATTTCATTTCATTATTCTACTATGCCACCCTATAAATATGGATAGTAATAAGAAAATTAATGAAAGGATGGCAAACATTTTTACGCCTTCCATATCTGCAGAATAAAATGAAGATAAAGTAAGAAAGAAGAAAAAGAAGAAGCAGAAAATAAGAATGGCAAAACTTCTCCATACAAGAATATTAATACGAAATTTTAAATAATCCTCTTTATCCTTTTTATACCATTTAATTGATATAATGCTCAGGATAATTAATGGAATAGCAGAGATAATTGTAATAATTCCAGCTATTTTATTATAGAAAAAGAAGACAATACCAGCTATTAGAATTATAAAAGAAAGGGGAAAGGCGATTTTTAATCCAATTGTAAATGCATCATATAAATCCATTTTAATCCTCAATATAATATTTTAAATTCCTTTTCTCCTTTTGGCTCTTCATATCTTACTTCCACTCTTGTTACTCTTGCTAATGGCGGCCCTCGCTGACACCATTTTATCATTTCTTTTAAACTTTTTTCATCCCCTTCAAAAACAGCTTCGACGCTTCCATCTGGCATGTTGCGAACCCACCCTTTTATTCCTAGTTTTTCTGCCATTTCCTTAGTATGGGCTCTAAACCAAACTCCTTGTACTCTTCCATAAATTCTAACATATGCCCTTTTCATATAAATAAAATAAAACTTAAATATAAAAGATATATTAAAATTGAATGATAGGTATATTAACTTCAAATTTCTCAATTTACCATGATTTGATAAATTCTCTTAGAAAGAGAAATATACCTTTTGTTTCATTAACATTCAATGATGAAATACCTCAAAATGTGAATGTTATTATTACTACAGATGAGGAAAAAAATAAGATAAAATTCGATAAAATTGTAATATGTAACCAAAATTGTAATATAGAAAATGTTATTGATAAAGCAATTATTTTATCTAGTAATAAAGAAATAAATTTAATATTTGGAATAGATCCAGGAAATAATATTGGCATTGCTGTTTATGGAAATGATAAGTTAATAAGGAGATTTGTTGCAAATTCTCCAGAAAAAGCAGTTGAATATATAAAAACATTTATTAGAGATATTGGAGTGTATAATGCAATAGTGAGAATAGGTAATGGTGCTAGATTGGTTAGGAATAGAATAATAAATCTTCTACATGATATGAGTTTGAGAATAGAAATTGTTGATGAATCTACTATCCCATGTATAGATGATGATGCTGTTGCAGCTTCTTCCATAGCATTAACTGCTGGAAAGGAAATTAAAGGCAAATTTTCTTTAGAGCCAAGTGAAGGAGAAATAAAAGAAATGCAAAGAATAAGCAGAATTAAAAGCAAAAATATAACCATATCTAAAGAATTGGCAAAAAAAGTTTTAATTGGAGAAATGGAGCTTGAAGAAGCTATTAAAATTCAGAAAAATAAAAATGGAAAAATGGAAAAATGACTAGATGCTCCAATTTTCTGGAAGCTTTCCTTCCCTTTTATAATATTTTGCTAATCTTATTATTTTTGCTTCAATAAGTTGTAACCTCCTCTTATTATGCAAATCCTTTGGATGTTCGGCTAGATGTTTCTTTAAGCTTTCCCTCTTATCCAATAAATTGCTCAAATCTTCTGGAATTTTTGGTGCTAAATTGTGTTCTTCTAAAACCTTTGTAATTTTCTTTCCTAAAGCAGCTCTTACATCTGGAACTCCATATGCATCTCTAAGGATTAAGCCTATCATTGCTGGCTGCTTTCCTTCTTCAGCCAATTTTACTATAAGTTGCTCAATTTCTTCTGGCTTCAAACTCCATTCAGGATGAATTCTTTCTATTGGATGTTTTGAACCAGATCTGCCCTTCCTTCTTGCATGCATTCTTGCCATTGTCAGGAAATAATATTTTAATATATAAATTAATTGTTTTCATGCATATCTGCAAAATTAAAAAAATAGTTTTTCATTCAAAATTACACAAAACCTTCTTTTTTGATTTAAAAATGAAAGCTCAACCTGGGCAATTTGTTATGGTATGGATTCCTGGAATAGATGAAATTCCAATGTCATTAAGTTATATTGATAAAAAAATTGCTATTACAGTTGAAAAAGTTGGGGAAGCAACAAAAGCATTGCATAAAATGAGAGAAGGAGATAAAATAGGAATAAGGGGGCCATATGGAAATGGTTTCAAGATAATTGGCAAGAAAGCTTTGTTTGTAGCGGGAGGCACTGGAATAGCTGGTTTGTTTCCATTAATTAAAAAATATAAGGGAGAGAAGCACGTTGTTTTAGGGGCAAGAAAAAAAGATTTATTAATTTTTAAAGAAGAAATTGAAAAAATAGCTAATTTATACATATCTACAGATGATGGAAGCTTGGGCTTTAAAGGATTTGCTACAGATTTAGCAAAAAAAATTTTAGAAAGAGAGGAGTTTGATATTGTTTATACTTGCGGACCAGAAAAAATGATGAAAAAGTTAATGGAGCTATGCTTGAAAATGAACATTAAAATGCAAGCCAGTTTGGAAAGATATATGAAATGTGGCGTTGGAATATGCGATTCATGCGTTATAAATGGTTATCATGTATGCAAAGATGGTCCAGTTTTTGATTTAGATAAGTTAGCAAAGATGAAAGATTTTGGAAAATGGAAAAGAAGCGAATCTGGAAAGAAAATAAAGATATAGATTTTTATTATAAATTATTTTTATTTTTCCACGTTTCTATAAATTTTTCTATACTTCTATCATAAGTTTTTTCTATATCGGGCGGGAAAAAACAAGCAGGTAGCTCATTATTAGCTATATGATATTTTATGCATAAGCAACATATTCCCTTTTTATCACATGGTTCCCATGTACAAGGACAATTTTTCAAATTCTCTTCTTTTCTACATTCCATAATTGTCTACATTATTTACAACATTTTCTTAATATCACATAATATTTTTTTGTGATCAAAAGCTAAAGGTGGCAAATCATTTAAATTAAAAAATTTTGCTTCCATAGCATCATCTCCAGCTTTGGGCTCGCCTTCCGCTTCTAGCCAAAAAACAATTGAAATAACATGTCCCCTTGGATCTCTATCTGGATCTGAATATACTCCTATTAATTTTTTTATTTTTGCTTTCATTCCAACTTCTTCTTCAAATTCTCTGATTATTGCATCTTCAACTCTCTCTCCATATTCAACAAATCCTCCGGGCAAAGCCCATTTTCCTTTAAATGGTTCTTTTTTTCTTTTTATTAATAATACCTTTTTATTTTTTATTAAAACACCATCCACAGCAATACTTGGCTTTTTCATAATATAAAAGCATAAACATCTATTTTATCTTCTCCTTTATTTCCAACCCAATCATATCCAACTACTTTTATTTCATGCTTTCCTATAGCAAATTCTTTCCATTTCCATTTATATGGCTCTTCTTTATCTATATTCTTAAGTTTATTATCTATGTAAAATTCAACACTCGTTACATCTACTACTGCTTCTATTTCTATCCTTCCAATTACGATTGCGAATTTCTTCTTTATATTCAATATCTCTCTATTAAAAATATACAATTTTCCTTCTTTAGGCTTATTTATGTCAATAACAGGAGGTGAGAAATCAAAAATACAAAATGAATCAGCTACATTTGGCTTTTTTTCAGTATAATTTTCTTTTTTCAAAATTGTATAAAATTCGTAATATCCTTCCTCATCTGGCAAAAAATTCCATTCAAATTTTTTGCTGGAACTAGCAAAAAATTTCCATTTCCCTCCCCATCTTTCAACTTTCCTATAATATAAATCTATTGTTATATTTGTTAAATTTCCAGATACTTCTGCCCATATTTTTATCCCCTTATTTGATTTTTCTTGGCTAACACATGCTTTCGAAGTTAATGGCATAGGGGGAATTGAAATTGTTGCATCTCCTAACAAATTGTATTCCATTATTGTTAAATAATCATGATCATTTTTCCATAAATGTTTTTCTAAATAATCGATTTTGGCTCTAGAAAAAATTTCTCCAATAGTTGTACAGCCATCATAATATGCTTTAAAAAAAGCCCTATCTAAATATCCACTTAATGAAGATTTTATTGCCTTTCCTAAATAAACATATGCAACCCTACTGCTTCCAACATATGCAATAGCTCCTTTTGGATGGGTTAAAAATTTCTCTCCCAAACAATCTGTTGTATCAAATTCATTTGTTGAACAAGCCATTGCAAAAACAATTGGTAAATATTTGTTATGGAGCTTTTCAACATCATTTATTGAAAAACTACCATTTTCCCATTTCATACCATAAGGATTGCCATGGCAAGCAAAATTAACGAATAAAGCTCCTTTATTTATATAATCAACAATTTTTGTAGAATTTGCATAATCATTTTTTTCATAATCATTTGTTTCATATAGTTTTATTATATCTATATTCATTTCTTCGCTAATTATTTCTTTTAAATACTCTCCTTCCCTACATTCCGTATCCCAAAATAGCTCTGTTCCTACCATTATTGCTCTCATTGGAGGAATTGTATAACATATCGACTTATTAATTAAAATATAAAGTTCTTCTTCATTACTTGCAGGAAGCCTGCTGAGATAAACATCTGGATACAAATCTGGTTCATCTTCTCTTTCTCCATATATTCCATTTCCATTTGTATCCCATGAAGAAAAATTTCCATTTGCATCATATATATCTGCAAAATACAAATCGCAAGGCACCTCCCCAACAATCGTTGATACATATCTTACTGGCATAACATCTGCATCTCCTACAAGCAAGACATATTTTATTCCATAATTTTCAATGCAATCTTTAATGAAATATTTTATTTTTT
>CAZDCH010000095.1:0-5403 GCA_964503915.1 uncultured Thermoplasmatales archaeon | reverse complement strand
ATCCTCTCGATTTCCTATCTATTTTTGATGGATCTTGATTTAATTCTGACATTAAATCACAAACTGCTTTTAATAAAGCATGATGAACAACTGTTGCATAAGCTCTTAAATCTTGTTGATCAAAAATATCTAAAATTTGAAGAAAGGCTTTATCTGTTGCTCCTCCAGTTAAAGCTTTGGAAAGCCTAGCCCTAAAATAGCTTGGCTCACAAGTTAGATACCACTGAACATCTAAATCATTTCCAAAATCTCTTGCACCAACATACATTTTATAATCTTTTATTCCTTTCATTGTTACTCTTAGATATTCTCTTTCTTTTCCTAAAAAGCCCTTTAGCCAACCAGGTCTTACATTAACTTCTTCTACAGTTATTTCAGGAACTTGGACTTTTTCAATATATTTCTTTGTTTTTTCATAAATTTCATTTTTTCTTCCCTTTGCATCTTCTATTAAAACTGACCAACTATCTATAATTTTTTCATCTTTTAAAGTAACCTTTTTTGGCATAAATTTCCAATAAAAAGAAATTTTTAAATTTTGCTTAAATAGATTTTAGCCTAACAGGGAAATAAGCAAAGATTAGAAAAGACAAGAGACAGAAAAAGTTAAAAAAGATTGATGATTAAATTATCGGGGAAAAATGAAAAAGAAAGCGAGATTAATATTTATAGCGTTGGTGATTTTTTGTATCACATTACCTTTAGAAGGAGCTTATGAAAACACAAACGAAAGCCAAAAAATGGCAAAAATTAATACTAACAAAGTAGCTTATACAACTACAAAAAACAATAGAAACCCAATAATAATATACTGTGGGAACGTCACTATTACATGGGTAAATCTTTATTCCAATGTAGTAGTTGAGCCTAATAATATTGAGAAAGAAGTAATTGTTTCTGGAGAATGGACAGTAATGATCTTCTTATTAAATATTACACTAAAAGTAACTTCTCGTATTTTAGGAAGAGGATGTATTTGTCACTTAGTGATTTATGATGAACAACATAACCCTATCGCATCAGATAGTGAAATAGAATTTAGCACAGCACCAGAAACTTATGAAATATTAGCAGCTTCAAGTTTTGTTAAAACACCCAAAAATATGACATTGAGTTTAACGCCCTTTATATGGGGAAAGGCTTCGCCTTTCGGAGATTTTGCACAGGAAACAGGACACATTATATTGCACATTATTCGTGAATAGTCTTAATACTTTGCTTACCTCATCTTTTCCCATCTTTTCTTCATGTATTGTATGTGAAGATTCCATTATTGTTTCAACAGGAGGGAAATATTTCTCGCCCATATGAAACTTTAACTTTATTTTATATCTCAACATAGCAACAACAATTAAAATTAAAGGAATTAAAGACAAGGAAAGATATGTTCAAGAAATAGCATCTCCTATTCCTATTTCTAGTTTTTCCATGCTTTTAAAAGAAATAAGAAATAAAAAGATTATAAAAGAAAGAAAATAGAAAGATTTTTAATAACCACTAAATAGAAATATTTGATGGGAGAAAGAATAATAAAAATTGCTGTCTTAAACGATGGTTGGCAATTTATATATGGAAATGGCAATTTTGATAAAATATTGGATAAATATAGTTGGCAAATAAATAACAAAAAGTTTGAATTTGATGTGAAACTTATAAAACATGATGACGTCTTAGAGGATAAGATAAGAAATTTCGATGCAATATTAGTTGGAGCAGTTGATGAGTATATAAATCTTTATCGCCTAAAATTACTGGGAAAAACTGATGAATATTCAAAATGGATTAAAAATATTCAAAATTTTATAAAAAATGGTGGAGGATATGGAGGGCATTGTGGAGGAGCAAATTTAATTTGTGAGCTTTACAATGAACCAGAAACATTTTTGGAAAGAGCAATTAAAGCAGTAAATTTTGGAATAGTTGAAACAAAAACATATCAGAAAGGATCAATTCCTGTTTTAGACCAAATTGGAGGACTTCCTCCTACTGCTCAAGAGGGTGCAGCTTATATGAATTACGATGGCTTTGGTCCAAATGCCCCTCAAATGGGAGGAATTCCTTTAGATTTTATTATTAAAGATAGAAATCATCCAATTTTAAAAGGATATAATAGAGAAACTATAAAAATATTCTGGGGAGGAGGACCTGGTTTAATACCTGGGGATAAAGCAAAAGTATTATTATCTTATCCAAAAGAAGAGTTATCTTCACTATATCCTTTACATGTCTGGGAATATGTTGGAGTGGGGAAAGGAGGTCGTATAGGCATGATAGTTGGATTGATTAAATCAATTCTTTGGGAGGCAATAGAAGAGATAGAAATGAGGAGATTATTGGCAAAATCACTGAGAGAAATCTCATTAAAAAAATTAACTATGGAAGAATTTATAAAAAGAATATATGAGAGGGCAAGGGATGAAAAAGAAGCGAAGATAATTTTGAAAATACTAAAAGAAGGATTGTTAAAAGCAAAAGATTGGAGAAGATTGGATCAAATAATGCCTGTTAAAAGAGCAAATATGGTAGCAATGGTAGAAGAAATATATGGAGATGGGAGGATAATAATATCTGGTCCACACCCAGAAGATAAAATATGGGATAATGGTAGAATAGTAGATGTTGAAGATACAAAAGAAAATTGTTTGTGGGAAGGATTTATGAGATGGAAAGATTATAAAGATTTAAACAGGGAAAATGCATGGTTGTTAAGAAGAGAAGCTGCATGGATTGCAGGATTGGATGAAGATGAATTGCCACCTATTCCAGAAGAATATTTAGAAAAAGAAGCAATTCCAACAAAGCCAATAAAAATAGAAGAAAGAAAAGAAACTTTCATAGAAGCATTGATAAGATTTTTTAGGAGGTTATTTGGAAAATAACATTCTCCCCTATTCTCCGCCTTTGCCTCATTCTTATTCTCTCTTATTCTCATATATTCTTCATTTTCCTCTATTCTCTCTTATACTATTTCGTATGCTAAGCATACGTTTAAATTGTATGCATATATGCATATTATGGCAAAAAAGAGGACAACTATTACTATAGAAGAAGATTTGTTAGAATTTGCAAGATATTTAGGGCTCAATGTCTCAGCATTTTTGGAGGAAAGATTAAAAGAATTGAAAAATAAGATATGCGGGTGCCGGGATTTGAACCCGGGGCTAAGCCGTGGCAGGGCTTTGTGTTACCAAACTACACCACACCCGCTTACTAATAATATTGTCTAAAATAAAATATTTTATGGTTCTTTTATTCTGCTGAAATCTGTTGCATATATTTTATTTCCTTTATAAAGCCAGAATAAAACAACTTCATCCCCTTCTTTAAATTTTTGAATATCCCTAGCTCTTTCATCAAATAAAAGTATTTCATGCTCATCTAAGAATATTTTTGCTACAAACTTTTCTTTATTTTGGAAATATACATTTGTTGGATATTTTTTTCTTAAAACGCCTTTTAGATTGAAAATTCCTTCTTTTATTCCAAATTCAAGTTTTGTTTCTATTCTCCCATTCAACTTTTCTATTATTCCATATTTTCCAACATTTATTTCTGTTCCATATACTCCTTTCTTTATCCATCCATTTGCTATCCTAATTATATCTCCCTCTTTTAGGTATTTTGCAATATTTGTAAGATAGTCCCATAATTTTAAAATGCAATGTCCCGTTTCATCACCTATTACCATATTAATAAAATTTTCCCTTTTCCTTCCAATACTTTCTATTTTAGCAATTAAAGATGCTTTCCCTTTCTTTAAATCTTTTATTTTTTTTCTTTTTAATTTTCCTTTTTTTTCCATAACAAGCAAATAAGCAGTTTCTCTATCCAATAAACCATTGAATTTCTCTATTTCTTTTCTAATCTCATCCACAATTGGAATTACTTCATCATTTAATATATTTCTAAATTTTCAATATTATTTTTATATGATTTTGTTTTAAAATCATGGCAATATTGCAAGTAGCATTAGATTTGATAAATGCTCATCGTGCTCTCCAAATAGCAAAAGAAGCAATAGAAGGAGGAGCGGATTGGATCGAAGCTGGTACTCCATTGATAAAAGCAGAAGGAATGAAAATAATAAGGCAATTAAAGAAATTTGGAAAAAAATTAGTTGCAGATATGAAAACAATAGATGTTGGAACCATTGAAACAGAAATGGTTGCAAAATCTGGCGCTGATGTCATCTGTATATTAGGATTAGCAAGTAATGAAACCATAAAAGAAGTTGTTAAATCAGCAAGGCGGTATGGTATTGAAGTTATGGTTGATTTGATGGGCATTGAAAAAATGGAAAATATAAAAATTGAAGATAAAATAAGAGAATTTGAAGAAATTGGTATAGATTATATATGTGTTCATACTGCAATTGATGAACAAATGAAGGGTAAAAATCCCTTAAACTTGCTTGAAAAAGTGGCAAAAATTAGCAATCTTCCAATTGCAATTGCTGGTGGAATAAATGCTAAAATGGCAAAAGAAGCTGTTCAAAAAGGTGCAAGTATAGTTATTGTTGGAGGAGCAATAATAAAGGCTGAGGATGCAAAAAAAGCAACAAAACTAATAAAAAAAGCTATGGAAGGAATCGAGATAAAAAGCGAATTATTTAAGAAATATTCTCAACAAGAAATATATAAAGCTTTTAGGAAAGTATCTACTTGCAACATATGCGATGCAATGCATAATAGAGGGGCGATGCATAACATATATCCAATTTTAAAAGGATATCATATGGTAGGGAGAGCATTAACAGTAAAAACAATGGATGGGGATTGGGCAAAAGTAATTGAAGCTATAGATGTTGCTGAAAAAGGAGAAGTAATAGTTGTTCAAGCTGGGGAAGGGAAACAAGCTGTATGGGGTGAGTTGGCTACGCTAAGTGCTTACATGAAAGGATTAGCTGGTGTAGTAATAGATGGAGCTGTAAGAGATGTTCATATTATAGAAAAAATTGGTTTTCCTGTTTTCGCAAAAAAAATTGTTGCTGAAGCTGGAGAGCCAAAAGGATATGGAGATATAGGCTGTGAAATTATTTGTGGAGGGCAATATGTAAAAAAAGGGGATTGGATTATAGGAGATGATAATGGTGTAGTTGTTGTTCCTAAAGAAGAAGCGCAAGAAGTTGCAAATAGAGCAATAAATGTTATGGAAAGGGAAAATAGAATAAGGGAAGAAATAAGGAGGGGAAGCAGTTTAGGAAAAGTTCTGGATTTAAAAAAATGGGAGCGCCGGCGACCGGATTTGAACCGGTGACCGCCCGGTTAACAGCCGGGTGCTCCACCAGACTAAGCTACGCCGGCACGATATAAATACAAAAGGATATAAAAAAATTATTCGCTTTCTTAGAGGTTGTCGAAAAATTCCATGAGATTTATATTCCCATCCCCCGTAGGAGGCACA
>CAZDCH010000094.1:0-5413 GCA_964503915.1 uncultured Thermoplasmatales archaeon | reverse complement strand
CCATGCCATATGCTTTCTTCATTTGTATAGATAAATATGCCCATTCCTTTTTTTATAGCAAAATCATATTCTGGAGGAGATATTCCAACTAAATATGATTGGTATTGTTGCAAGCTAGCATTCCATTTTGAAATTATGCTACAATTAGTTATATTTTGGCCAAGTAAGCTAGCTGTTGTTGAATTTTCTTTAAACCATCCTATTAAATTCCATCCTATATGCAATGGAATAGAAACATTAGAAATAGGTAAGCCAATTATGCTAAATGTTGTATCATTGTTTACATAAATAAAGTATCCTATTCCTTGCTTAATTTCAAAATCAAATTCTGGAGGAGATATTCCAACTAAATATGATTGGAATTGTTGCAAGGTAGCATTCCATTTTGAAATTATGCTACAATTTGGTATTAAATTTCCCAATGAGCTAGCTGTTAAATTGCATTTACATGGAATAGTGATTAAATTCCAGCCTTCTCGCAATGAAAAATTAAATAAAATAGCTATTTTTGATGAATTAAACATTACAGTAAATGTTCCATTTCCTCCATTTGATGTTATGTTAATATATGCAATATATTCTCCTTCTAGGCCAGTAGTATTTATATAAACATTTACAACATCATGCTCTCCATAAGAAGAACCATTATTTGGCATATAATAAAGCCATTCATAATCATCGCTTAAATTCCATATAAGCATGCCTGTTCCATCATTCCAAATTTCAAATGAAGTTTGATATATTTTTCCTTCTTGTAAAATTCCAAAATCATAATAAGTTGGATAATATGATAAAATGGGGTTTGGCGAAACATTGAACATTAAAATAAATGTTCCATTTCCTCCATTTGATGTTATGTTAATATATGCAATATATTCTCCTTCTAGGCCAGTAGTATTTATATAAACATTTACAACATCATGCTCTCCATAAGAAGAACCATTATTTGGCATATAATAAAGCCATTCATAATCATCGCTTAAATTCCATATAAGCATGCCTGTTCCATCATTCCAAATTTCAAATGAAGTTTGATATATTTTTCCTTCTTGTAAAATTCCAAAATCATAATAAGTTGGATAATATGATAAAATGGGGTTTGGCTCCTCTATCCATATATTCATTTCTGGGTCTCCCAATAAATTAAGGCAGAATTGTATCCATCTATATGCTCCATATGTTTGGGATTGTGATATAAAAGATTGTTTGGACATGGCTAAAGTTTCCCCAATATTTGTATAATTTTCCTCTATTAACTTTTCAAAAAATTCTTTATCATAATCATCAGATGGTCCCTCTCCGGGATTGCCTGAAGAATACCAACCATATCTACTATTTCCAATATATGCTACAGCTCCTCCATTTTCATTTAATATATAATGCTCAGAAATTGCATCAGAATAATCAAATGCATTTGTATGGCATCCTATTGAATAAAATACAAAATATTTTTGTCCATTTTCTAATCCATCAACATCAGATATATCTAAAGGAGGTGTTGAATCATAGCTTGAATGAGCAGCATGATTTACTATTCCTTGTCCTGAATTTAAATGTTGAATTACTACCCATTTTGGAACGCCGGCTCCATAATTTGGTTCATAATCTTTAGTTACATTGAAATTATATAGGTAGTTATTTGCAATATAATCTTTAAGTACAGCTTCATTTGTTGTTTCATCAAGCCAGTATGCAATCAATAAGGCATTTGTTAAGTATCCACTTGGAGGATTTTGTTCATAAGTTAATACCTTATTAACAAAAGTTTCCACGTTTTCTATGCTATTTACTGGAGCTCTACCAACGTATACATCTGCATATAAATCAACATTATCTTCTACTTCTCCATAAATTCCATCTCCATCTTCATCCCAACTTCCATCTAAATCTGAATAATATAAATCGCACGGAATATTGTAATCTGTGACCCATCCATCTGCAGAAAATACCTTGCAATAGCATCCTCTATATGGAACTATTTCAACATCTCCTCCTAATAAAATCCAATCAGTTTCCCAATGGGTATATGCATATATGATAAAATTTCTTATCTTTTCCTGCAAATCCTCTCCATTAAAATTATTTTTTATCCACAAAACAGTAACTATATTTGCTGAGCCAACTTTTTGACTTTTCCATTCTGCCAATGGTTGAAAGGCATCTTTAAGTGATGAGCTTGTAATTATAACATATTTATACACCTCTTCCCTTTTATGCTCACAACTTTTATGCTCATAATATGGATATGTTGAAATAATGCTCGGATTAATTACCATTTTCTCAACAATTTTTCTATCTGTAGATATTCCTCTAAACAATGGCTCATTGAATTTCTCCTTTTTAAAATCAATCCTTATATTTATTTCTTTTATTTGATACAATTTTTTTGATAGTGGCTCATATTGTGCAGGATATGCTGTTAGTTGGAGTATTTTATATCCTCTAAATTTATGTAAGCTTATTTTGTATTCTCTTTCTGGAAATAAACTCAAATTGCAGCTCAAATTATCACTATAAGGGGAATAAAATTTAATATCATATTTTCCATTTAACTCTGTTTTTTTGATAGAAGCATTATATTTCTTAATGCTAACATTAGCTGGCAATAGAATATTGAAGTTTTTATACGGCAAAATAGGATGTCCTGGATCATGTAAAAGTTTGCATCCTTTGCATTTTACAATTTCTGAAATATATAAATTTGGAAATGAAATCTTTATAGTTGCATTCTCATTATTTACATTAACAGATATATTTTGTGCTTGTATATTTTTTCCATATAAAATGATTAAAAAAATTGGAATTAAGAAAATTAAGTACTCTTTTTTCATCATTTTATCCCTCTCCATGCCATATGCTTTCTTCATTTGTATAGATAAATATGCCCATTCCTCTTTCTATTTTAAAATCAAATTTTGTTGGAGATGTACCAACTAAATATGATTCATATTGTTGCAAGCTAGCATTCCATTTTGAAATAATGCTACAATTAGTTATATTTTGCCCTAAAGAACTAGCTGTAGTAGTTTCATTCTTAAACCATCCTATTAAATTCCATCCTATATGCAATGGAACAGAAACATTGGAAATTTCTATTCCTTCTATATGAAGCAACGTATTATTTAAAACATAAACAAAGTATCCTTTTCCATCCTCAATTTCAAAATCAAATATATCTGGAGATATTCCAACTAAATAAGATTGGAATTGTTGCATTGTAGCATTCCATTTGGCAATAATGCTACAGTTAGTTATATTTTCTCCTAATGTTTTTGCTGTCCAATTGTTTTTGAAAGGAATAGTAATTAAATTCCAGCCTGCCTTTAATGTAATATTATGCTCTCCACCTATTACTGGTATTTTAGTAATATATGGTATCTTATTATATGCAGTAACTACAAAATCTAAATAACAGGGTTCATAAAATGGCTCAAAATATAAAATCGTTTCTCCATTTTCATTTGTATAATTGTAAGAAATCAATTTTCCATTTAATGATAAAGCACAAAGTGCTTTTTCTATTCCAACAACAGTTACTTCAAAACTTGTTTGACCTATAGAAATAAATGATGAATGTAATACTGTCATATTTGTTGGAGTATCTGTTCTTACTTGTAATGATGGGTCTCCAAATAAAACCCATCTATCAGTCATGTCATAACCAGATTGTCCATATTCATCGTTCATGTGCATGCAACCATTATAGGAAATTGCTCCAATTGTCCTTTTTATATTGTTTGGATATGTTTCAACTAAAATATCTACCATTTCATCTTGAGCATCCATAGGAGGACTCCAATATTGGGGGCCGGATGACATAAATGCTGCTATTGCTCCTGTTGCATTGCCATTATGGGTTGCTCTTAGCCATGCCTCTGCAAAACAAGTATCATAGTTGTCAAATTCTCCATTATTACATGCAACAGAACAGATAAATGGGAGCATATTATCATTAACTAGATTATTAACGTCATTTATATCAAAATTGCTTGTAATCCACCTATCCCAAGAACCGTGTCCGCAATAATTTATAATACTTCTTCCATTGTTAATAGCATTCGCCACCATTGTATCTGTAGGATTTCCATCTTCATCCTCTCCTCCATGCGAGCCATCATAAAATTCATCTACTTTTGTATATGTATATGCAAGCAAATCGTTTCTTATATTCCTCATATGTTCCCAATCATACTCTCCATCATCTCCTGGACCTTCATTTGATGCAATTCCTGTACCATTATGATACCAATCTGCAGTAGTAGGATATTTTTCGTAATTAATGCTTCTTTGAACTTGGGTTTCTAATTGCTCAGTAGTTTGTGCAGAAAATCTACCAACAAATAGGTCTGGATAATGGTCATCACCAACTATATATGAATAGCTTGTATCTGAAGCATATCCTCCAGAATAAAGAGTTGGGATTTGCTGTACATCTCCAACAAGCAAAACAAATGTTAGTCCATAAGTATTGTAATAATTAGCAATATAATTTTTAATATCTGAAGCACTATCTCCTACCTCCGATAAATTAACAATTTCTGTAGGTATTCCTTTCATGTTTTTCCACTCAACAAATGGTAGCATTGTTGAATAGAAATCATCGTAACAAATTATTAACATATTTCCTTCTTCATCAACAGGTGTATACCTATTTTCATCATAATTTATAAAATGTCTTTTATATATAAGATAAAAATTTGGATCTATTTTTATTGGCTTATTTCTATAATAAACATTTTTTTCTCCTTTTCCAATCGGATATATTTCGATTATAATGTCATCATAAACTCTTAGCTTCTTCTGAAAAGCATTATATTGAAAAGGATATATCTCAACAACTTGTCCTCTAAAATCTCTAAGAATATATGGTTCTTTTAGCTCTGCTAACTTGCCTGGATACCACTCATCCTTATCATATATATCTCCAAATTCATATGGTATATCATCTGGATTTATTGTTCTTAAAATTATTCCTTTAGAAGGAATTATGGATAAATCTTCATATTCTTTATATCTAGCTTTAACAACTTTTATACCCATCTTCTTATCATCTGGTATTATTATACTTCTACAAATTTTCGGCAACGATGGATAGCCTTTTTCCATTAAATTTGCTTCTCCATCTATTATTACTTTATAGAAATTTTTTCCATCAATATTTTGCTCTTCTAATTTAAAATCATTTATTCTAAATTCAATTTTTATTATCTCAGCATTTTGCAGCAATTTAATTTCAACAGCATCTTTTTCTTTTTCTCCAGAAACAAACAATACATTACATAAACAAATAGCTATTATAATTATTTTTTTCATTGTTTTACCTCCACTGACTACAAAAATACTTTTTTTACTTATAAATTTATCTCAGCCATGCCATATGCTTTCTTCATTTGTATAGATAAATATTCCCATT
>CAZDCH010000093.1:0-5414 GCA_964503915.1 uncultured Thermoplasmatales archaeon | reverse complement strand
CCAATTTTCGGGTGAAGTTGAGATACACCAATATCTTTTCATATTTTATTCCTCCAAAGCTGACGAGTAATTTCCGATAACGCATATTTCGCGCAATTTTTATTCGTATAATTCTCCAATTTGGAGTTAAAGCGAAATTTTATAAGATTAAATTTCATGCTTTTTATGGACTTGGGTATTAAAAAGCTTACGACTAGGAACAATATAAGGTGGGCAAACTCATAGAAGAAATAAAGCTTATATCTCAGTTGTGAAAAGGTTTCTAAAATCTGCTTTGATGCAGATTTTCACTCTCCTTTATCTTCCTAATTCTCTTTTCCACTCTTTGTTCGCATCATCAACATTTCTTCTTTCATAACTTCTTTTTCCTTTGCATTTTTATTTATCTTTTTTTAATATTCTTCTCTCCCAATAAACTCAAATAAAAATTTAAATACAAAAATTGATATAGTTGTGTGATGAACGAACCCTTTCTGAGGCAACTATGATGAGGATCTTGAGTGCTGATTCAATCTTTCTTTTAATTTTTTTATTAAATTAACGGGCTCGGTATCTATTCCCATATTATTTGCAATATATAAACTAACAAAATCTCCAATGTATAGCATTGAAATTGTTTCTGAAAACAAATTTTTTCCAAATGGAAAAACCTCTATAACTTTTGCTTTCTTACCATATACTTCCTTTAGAAATTCATATCTTATTTTTATCCTATCATCTTCATTTTTATTTCTTAAAAAGATGCAAGTTATTTCTCCCATCTTTTCCATTTTCTCCCATGCTTCCAATTCATTGTGATTACATTCTGGCAAAGAAAAATTAAATGCCAACATTTTTGCATTTTCATTAAATTGCTGTCTCCATCTATTTGCAATACTTGCCATTGCTCCATAGCCATATATAATTGGTATACCTTCTATACTATCTGCTATATTCTTTGCAACATATTTTATTCTTTCCTTATTACTTTTTATTGTATATAAAACATCTTCAAAATTTATATCGTGCAAAAAATTTATAAGTAATTTTGCTAAAGGAAAGAGAAGATATGCAATTGCTGCCCTTGGTTGCATTCCTTTTGGAATTAAAATTTTATTTTTTGCTATTTTTGAAAGTTTTCCGCCAGATGTTATTGCAACGATTTTGCAATTTTTCTTAATTGCTTCCTTATAACAGTTTAAAGTCTCTTCAGTATCCCCACTATAACTGACTGCTATAAAAAGAGTTTTTTCATCTGCAAAAGGAAGAATTTTATAATCTCTTATTACAAAAAAAGGAATCTTTGAAAAATTAGAAAGTATATCTCCAGAAATAGCGGAGCCTCCCATTCCAGACAAAACAATTTTTTCAATATCATTGAATTCAAAATCAATTTTTATCTTTAGTGCTTCTTCAATCTGCTCTGGAAATTTTTCTGCTAATTGAAGCATGAAATAAATTTCTTTGGAATATAAAAATTTGTGCTGGGCGGTAACTAAGAATTTACTAGGCATTTAAATAAACTTTTTAAGTATTTAATTTTTTATTTTGTGGAGCTTGAAAAGGATGAAGTAATTTTATGGAAAAGAGGAGCAAACTTAAAAATAAAGTGCTTAAAAATTTCCGGAACTTTATTTATAACAAATAGAAAAATAATATTTAAACCATTTTTGTCTAAAAAGGAATTGAAAATCGGGCTTAATGAAATTAAGAAAGTAGAAATAATAAAAGGATTTATTAAAAGAATGAAAATAATTGCTGGAAAAAAGGAGTATATATTTTTTACAAAAAATGTTATTGATGTAGCACATTTAATAAAATCTTTGAGCTAATGTTATTTATGCCTATTTCATTATTTACCATGAAAGCACATATTGGAATAGCATTAATATTTATTTTAAGCCAATTAGTAGCAATTTTTGTCGTAATTCCCTTTAAAGAAGCAGGTTTTATGGCATTTGAAAATCCTGAAAATCCTTTTAACATTTTAAAAATATTTTTAGCTATAATAATTTTTACCATCTTTATTCTTTTAATAGCAAAATATAAAGAAAAATGGATTAAATATATTATACTCTTTTTCTTTTTTTTAACTTCAATAACAATTTTCCAAGCTCTATTTTACTTTATTAATAGAGAACTTTCGCTTATATTATCTTTAATTATTTCTACAATAATGTTAATTCTGTTTGTTAAATATCCAGAATGGTATGTTATAGATTTTTTTGCAATTTTTCTAGCTGGAGGAATATCTGCAATATTTGCAATATCAATAGCAATTCAATATATAATTTTGCTTTTAATTATTTTAGCAATATATGATTTGATATCAGTTCATAAAACAAAACATATGGTGAAGTTAGCCGAAACTGTTGTTACAAAAAATTTGCCTTTGCTCGTAATAATTCCAAAAAAAATAAAATATTCTTACTTAAAAAGCAGATTTTTAGACAAAGATGCTGTTTATATGGGATTGGGAGATATAATAATACCTGGCATATTAATATCTGCATCATACATTGAAAAAGGATTAATAGGTTTTTTATCCACTCTAATTGGCGCTATGCTCGGTTTTTCCTTGCTTATGAAATTGATTTCAAAATCCCCCCAACCAGGCTTACCCTATTTAAATGGGGGAGTAATAATTAGTTACTTAATTATTCATTTTTTGCTGTAATTTCTATTTTAAATCCACAATTTTTACATATCATCTTTTTCCTATTTATCTCCATTTTTTTGCTACATTTTGGGCATTTTAAAAACTCTGTTAGCCATGCTTCTTTTACTTCTGGCAAATCAGCATCTCTTATCCTTTTCAAAATTTCTTTCTGTTTCTGACTCACAGCAAATTTTTCCAACAAATTATAATCTATTGTTCTCATTTCAACCTTTTTTAGGCTTAATAAAATTGCTATTAGAACCCCACCAACCAACCCGCCAAGATGAGCAAAATAAGCTATATGTCCTTCAAATAAAAACAGTTCTTCAGCAGAAATAAAGAAAATTTGAAATAAGGAAAGCAAAATAGCAGCAGTTACTACTTTCATTCTTACAAATGTAACTATAAAAGGCAAAATTATTTCATCTCTTGGATATTTTACAGCAAAAGCTCCTAATATGCTGAAAATAGCTCCAGATGCTCCTATTAAAAAAGAATTGCCCCATTTTGCAACTGAATAAAACAAATTTCCCACTATCCCTCCCATAAAATATACTAATGCAAAAATTTTCATTCCTACCCTATATTCAAAAGGAATACCAATCAAAAACAAAACAATCATGTTTCCAATAATATGTAATATTCCTGCATGAAGAAACATTGATGTAATGATTGTATATATCTTGTAACTCATTATATATGATGGCTTAAAAGCCAATACATCTATTACATTGATTAATGGATAAAATAAAGGAGTTATTATGAAAATTATAAAATTTGCTATAATAATTGAATAACAAATAGGAAATTTTTTTATAATAGAAAAAGAAAGAAACGATGCAATAATTATAATAATTAATATAGATGCTATCATTTTTTCCTCCTCAAGAGATATATGACTGAAAAAGTAGTTATAAATATTAAGATAGAAAAGAAATCGATATAATCGACATTCCTTTCCCTTTTTACTTTATAATTCCAATCATACCAAAATATATCTCTATAATAATTTGCTATCTTTTCATTCTCAATAATTATTCCAATTTCCCTATTCCTCCTAACAGAATTCTCTCCCCAATTAATAGAAGAAATCATTACTTTTTCGTCTATTATAACTCCCTTATTATGAATTGTATAATAACCATGTAGTTTTGTTTTTATTCCCTTTTTTGATAAAAACTCAAATGTTTCCTTATTCAATGTATAGCGTTTATCTAAAATAAAATAAACTCTAACGCCACTTTCATTTTTTTCTATAATCTTTTCTAAAAATGGATTTATTCCATCGCTCCAATCTTTTTGAATATAAGATTGTTCAACAAGTATTTCTTTTTTTGCTGAATCAATTAATTTCAATATTTCACTTTCAGCATTATCTGGAGATAAAATTATGGTTAAATTGAAAGTGAAATTTACAGTAAGGGGGGAAAATTTTGGAATATAATCATTTTTTGGAATAAAATAGCTCATTTTAAAATCTTCAGGCGGTTTGCCGTGGGTAAAACTTTTTTCATTAAATTTAATGCAATCTTCAAACATCCAGTCATATTCAAAAACTTTTATTAAAAAATTGGATACATTCTCATTATCTATTAGTATTCCCCATTCTCTATTACCATATGTATTATCTATTGGTATGCCACTTTTTGCCCAATTTGCTGATTCTATTATACATTTCTTTCCATCTATAACAATATATTTTGCATGATTATACTTATATCTTTTGCCCATCATATATTTTACCTCTCCTTTCTTACTTAACATATATGCAATATATCTTTCTTCCATAGGTATTCCACCATAAACATTTCCATCTAAAAGCAATTTTATACTAATATTATTTTTATTTATTATGTCTGCCAGAAAGGGATTTGTAAACAAATAAATATTGATGAGTAAATTGCTCGCATTCTTTATTTCCTTTGAAATAACTTCATATGAACAATCTGGAGAACAGAAAGCAATTGCTTTGTTTGCTATTCCATGCCATGCTTGAAAATTGGATTGCCCTATAACTGCAATTTTCCAGTCGTTACTACTATTTGTATCTATTTTGTTTTTTCTTATTAAAACTTCTCCACATTTAACGCTCTTAATTGCTTCCCCTATCCAGCCTTCATTGAAAGATGCATTTCCATATACAACAACATCTATTGTATGGTTATATTTATCTTTTAAACATACAACTCCACCTTTATTGGGTAAAATGAATTTCCCTTCTCTTTTTAAATCTGGCAAAGAAGACCTGTTATAGTATTCATAGTCTGCATCAAATCCTTTTTCTTCTCTAAATGAACTACCGTTTTGTGTAATATATATTGATTCGTTAGGATTTATTTCAATATCTGGAAATATTACTTTATTTTGCTCATCTGCTCTCTTCCAAGGTTGTGTTGTTATATACCATCCTCCTATATTTATTTTTTCATTTCCAGCATTAAAAATGCAAATGTACTCGTTATTTTTATTTGGATAAGAATAATAATAGAATTCCTTAATAAGAAGATTTGCTTTTGTTTTTGAGGGAAGAATAGTAATATTGCACGATGCAAAATTATTTTTAACATTTTGTCCATCTACATAAACAATTATTTCATGTTTTCCAACTATTCCTTTAGTATCCCATTTTATTGAAGGATATCTATAAAGGTTTATCGATTCATATCTTTTCTTTCCTATTAAATGCATTTCATCAAAAAAATCATAATAGAAATAAACTGTAAATGGTTGAGAATTGCCTAAATTTGAAATTTTTGCCTTTATTTCAACTATTTCT
>CAZDCH010000092.1:0-5429 GCA_964503915.1 uncultured Thermoplasmatales archaeon | reverse complement strand
AGAAAGAGAAAGAGAGGATTTTTTTAGAAGAAAAAGAATGAAAGCTTTATTGCAAAGAAAATGATAGATGAAATTTTAGGAGAATTTTTTGATACGCCTGAAAAAAAAGCAAGATGGATAAAAAGAATAATTTATCTATACATTATATGGATAGTTTTTTTAATCATTGGCTTTGCAATCGCATTAATTAGTTTTTTTGATTTTCTTTAAATTTAAAAATACAGAAGATATAACATTATGGCAAAAATTTTTATTACAAGAAAATTGCCAGAAGAAGGATTGAAATTATTAGAAAAACATGAGATAGAAATATATGAAGGAGATGCACCACCAACAAAAGAAGAAATTATTGAAGGCTTAAAAGGAAAAGATGCTTTAATTTGTTTATTAACAGATAAAATAGATGCAGATGTAATGGATTCTTCTCCAAATTTAAAAATTATAGCTAATTATGCAGTTGGATTTGATAATATTGATTTAAAAGAAGCCACAAAAAGAGGAATAATAGTTACGAATACTCCAGGAGTATTAACGGAAACAGTTGCAGATTTAACATGGGCTTTAATAATGGCAATTGCAAGAAGAATAGTTGAAGGAGATAAATTTATGCGTCAAGGAAAATTTAAAGGATGGGCTCCCTTGTTATTGCTTGGTAGCGATTTATATGGAAAAACTTTGGGTATAATAGGAGCTGGAAGAATTGGAACTGCTGTAGCAAAAAGAGCTTCTGGCTTCAATATGAAAATATTATATTATAGCAGAAAAAGAAATGAAAAAATGGAAAAAGAATATAATGCAAAATTTGTTGATTTAGAAACTTTACTAAAAGAATCTGATTTTGTTTCTTTGCATGTTCCTCTAACTAGAGAAACATACCATTTAATAGGAAAAGAGGAATTAAAATTAATGAAACCAACAGCTTATTTAATAAATACAGCAAGGGGAAAATGTATAGATGAAGAAGCATTAGTAGAAGCGTTGAAAAAAGGATGGATTAAAGGAGCTGCTTTAGACGTTTTTGAAAATGAACCAGAAGTTCATCCAGAATTGAAAAAGCTGGAAAATGTCGTTTTAACTCCACATATTGGCTCAGCTTCATATGAAACTAGAGCAAAGATGGCAGAAATAGTTGCAAAAAATGTTTTAGCTGCTTTAAAAGGAGAATTACCTCCAAATTGTTTAAATCCAGAAGCATGGAGTGAAATGAAGAAAAAGTGAAAGAAATATATAGGAATAGTTATTTATTTTCAAATGCCAGAAGGAATATTTTTAAATCCAAATGAACCAAATCCATATTTTATGGTGTATAAAGATGATGCAAGGAAAGTTATTTTAAAAGCTTTAGGGGGGAAAAGCGAGTGTTTTTGGATTTTGGGAAAATCTGGAATTGGAAAAACAACTTTTTTACTTTGGATAAATCAATTTGCTCCTTTGTATAAAGTAAAGCCCATTTATTTTCATGGAGGAGAGGAATTAAATTTAGAAAAATTAAAAGAAAGAATTGAGGAGGAAATAAAAGCATCTTTCTTTTCAAGAATGTTTAAAAGGAAAAAATACATTGAAAGACCAATTTTAATTTTGATAGATGATGTTGATAATGTTAAAGATGAAAATATTTTTAAATACTTAATAAGTAAGCTAGATGATGAAAGATTAAATGTTTCTCTTGTTCTTTCATCTGTTGAGTTAGTTAAGGAAATTGAAGCATATTTTAAAGATAGAGATGTGGAGAAAATATATTTAGAAATGCCATCTTTAGATATTTTGTTGGAAATGATTAGAAAGAGGATAGAAGCTGGGGGAGGGGAGGGCTTTCAACCATTTGGAAAACAACTTATAAAGGATATTATAGAATCATCTAGTACAATTAGAGAGGTATTGATAAAATTACAGGAGGCAATCCAATGAAAAAAATATTGGTTGTAGATGATGAGCCTGAAATTGTTGATATAGTAAAAAAGATGTTGGAAGATAGATATGAAGTTATAGGAGCATATGATGGGGAAGAATGTTTGGAAAAAGCAAGGAAAGAAAAGCCAGATTTAATATTATTAGATATTTTAATGCCAAAAATGGATGGATGGGAAACTTTAAAAAGATTAAAAGAAGATGATGCAACAAAAGATATACCAGTTTCAATGCTTACTGCATTGCCTTTAACTCCTGATGATACAAAGGATAAGCCAATTGATAAGATAGAAAATTATATTGTAAAGCCATTTACAAAAGAAATTTTATTGAAAAAAATCGAAGATATTTTTGAAAGAGAAAAAGAAGCAGAAAAAACTTATAAAGAAATAAAAAAAGAAATGGGAGAGGAAATAGCAAATGAATATATAAAGCTTGTAAAAGCAATAAATAGGCAAAGAAGATTAATTGGAGTAATAATAGATTGTGCAGTAGAAGAATATAAGCAGTCTATAAGAAATATTATATTGAGCCAGAAAAGATTGATAGAAACAATGAAGAAGAGAGTAGAAGAAATAGAAAAATTATTGGAAAAGAGAAAGAAAAGCAAAAAGAATATCACCAAAAATAAAAGAGACTAAAAAGCCTATAAAAAGAAAAAGTAAAAAAGGTAATTTTGGTGTAACCCATATTTCTCTGTTGTCAAATGAATTAAAATCGAAATCTTTAATAGGAAATATGCTTTTTCCTTCCTTTCCTTCCATACTCCATACAAATTTATTTTTTGCTTCATATGCTTTTAGCTTATATCCAAAGAAGCAATAGGGAAATTCAATATTTTTCTTAAATAAATTATAAAAGAAAAAAATTATTGGTAGTGGAATAATAAGAAGGAGAGAATTTATTAAAACTGTTATTGGAAATATAAAAATCAATGACTTGAAAATGGACAAATTTGGGGGAAGAGGAGAAAGAATAGATATGCCCCACATTGCTTTTACGTCAGCTCCTCCCATTCCAAAAAAGTAGAGAAGAAATGCTAATGGAAAAGAAATGGATAATGAAATTACAATTTTTTCCCATTCTTTATTTTCATAGAAAAGAAGGACAATTCCAGCAATTCCCATTATAAGCCAAAGTTTATTGCTTGCTTCTCTATATTTTAAATCTGTATAGGATGCATATGAAAGTATTATGCATCCCAATATTAGCCTAATTAAATCCACCATTTCTTTATTGTTGCAATGAATATCAAAGCAAAAATAAACAAAATTAATGTAAATGAAGGTATTTCACTTTTTACAATTACATTTATATTTTTTTCATCGCTTTCTATAACTATGTCTTTTTCAATATCTTTTCCTATTACTTTTATTTTTATTTCTCCATTTTGCGTATACTTAATTTTTATTGGTATTTCTTTTTCTGAACCAGCTGATATATTAAAATTGCTTTTTAATGGAGTGGCATCTCCTTCAATATCAAAATTAATGTAGTAAAGAGTTTTATTTAAACAAATGATTTTAACATAAATTGTTTCTTCTTTTCCTTTTTTAACTTCCACTTTCTCAGGAACTTCTATTAATATTTTTGGAATGCCTCCAATTTTAATTGTTTTTGTATATGCGTTTTGCAATCCTTTGTCATCTTCAACTATTAATATTACATTGTATTCTCCTTCTTTTAACCACTTATGAAATGTTTTTGGAGTTGTAAATTGGTCATCAATATTTCCATCTCCATCCCAATCCCACATATATACCAATATCTCGCCATCCTCATCATAACTACCTGAAGCATTTATTTCTACTTCTTCCCCTATTCCAGCTTGTTCTTTCATTTCAAAGATTGCTATTGGAGGAATATTTTGACCAATAGCATTTACAACTATTAATTTTGTTACTTTCCTTTCCCCTCCATCATTATCGATTACTATAAGCTCTACTGTATAATTTCCAGCCTTTTCATAAGCATGATTAACTACTTTTCCATACGCTATGCCACCATCTCCAAAATCCCATGTATAATTTACTATAGAACCATCCCTATCCTTTGCATCAGCACTAAATGTTATTTTTTGTCCTTCTAGAGGATTAAGAGGAGAATATGAAAAGTCTGCAGATGGTATAGCATTTTTTATTTTAATCTGTTTTGTTATTGTATCATTTATATTTTCTCCAACAATTCTTAATGTAACATTATATGTTCCAATATTGCTATATTGATGAATTGGATTTCTTTCATTACTTTCATTTCCATCTCCAAAATCCCAATGCCATGAAAAAATCTCGCCAGTTGACTTGTCATAAAAATGGACTACATCAGCCCTTGTTGGCTCTTCTGGGAGCCAAGTAAAATCTGCATGGGTTGGCTCAGCTGCCCCCTCTTGGCTTGCCTCCCATAAGAATTTCCCGTTTTTATCATATTTTCTTATGCACATTTTTGTTTTTTCCCTATCCTTATATCCAGCAACAATTATATTATCTTCTGAGTCAACAGCAACCCTTTTTATTTCTCCTTCAACAGTTTCTAATTTTTCCCATAATACATTTCCATTTTTACTATATTTTATCATATACCATCTTTCTCCTCTATAACCAGCAACAATTATATTCCCATCTGAATCGCAAGCGATACTCCATGGAATATCTTTTCCAATATTTTCTTCTTTTTGAGGCCAGCCAGACTTAATATTACCATTTGAATCATATAGGATTGTTAAAAAATCTTCTTCTTCATCTCCTGTTACTGCAATATCTCCATTTGGTAAGATAACAGCATCTGATGCAGAATAATTTTTATTTCCTGAAGTAGGATAGTATTTTATCCATTGAACATCTAAATTTTTGTTGTATTTAATTAAGCAAAATTTTCTATTTGCTTCCATAACTGTACCAGCAACAACAATAACTTTATCTCTAACATCTATTCCAAAAGCAGCATCCATGCTTTTATCAAACATATGTTCATCAACTTTATTTAAATTATTTGGGTCGATTTTTATTGTCCAAAAATCCATATCTGTTAGATTTTTTGAAGTAATATCTATAGATAAGCTAATTCCAGTTGCATATATATATCCATCTTCATCTATTCCTATATCCATTAAAGAATCAAAGAATCCATTATCATATGTTTTATACATAATTTGGTTTCCATTTTTATCATATTTTATGATTAAATAATCTGTTGAAGGAATTTCTATTCCTGCATATTCTTCTCCAGCTACTCCTCCTACAAATATATTTCCATTTGAATCTATTGCTACAGCTTTTCCAATATTCATTGGATATTTTCCAAATTCATTTTGCCACTTTATTTTCCCATCTTCCCCATTATATTTTTGAATGACAAGAATATATTTATCCTCGCTTTTTTCATATTGTCCAACGACAATTACATCATTATTTGAATCAACTGCTACTCCATGCGCTTCAGCTTGTAAATCTTCAGCTACAACAAAATCTATAAAAGGCAAAATAGCTAAGCAAATTAGCAATACCGCCAACCTTTTCATACGA
>CAZDCH010000091.1:0-5547 GCA_964503915.1 uncultured Thermoplasmatales archaeon | reverse complement strand
ACCCAAAGCTTCTGCTTCTTCTTTCTTCAATTCAACTAACTCGCCAGCCTGCTTTAGCTTTTTATAAGCAAGCTTTGCTATTCCTCCTGCAATGTGCTCTCCTGGCCTTTCTCCTCCCTCCATAACATATGATTTAACTTTTTCTTCATCTGCTGTTGCAACATTTTTTGCAGTCTGCTCAGTTATGCCCAAAATTTGTGCTATTTCTTTATAAGTTTTTATTGTTTCGTTTTTCAAAACAATTACATAAGCTGCTTCCGCCAAAGAAGGAAGCCATGTTAAGTTGCGATACTCAACTAACTTTTTTAATCCTCCCAAAATTCTAATGCTTTCCATAAATACTTTTTCAGCCATTTCATCTACATTTCCCCCTTTTGCTTTAGCTATTATTTCCATCCAATCACCTCTTTATATATTCTGCTAATGGACATATAATTTTAACTGTTCCTAATTCAGTAATTTCAAAAACCCAAGTTCTTGAATCATGTCCAGATAGCCTACAACCATCTATTCTTATTAGCCTAATAACATCTCCTATTTGCTTTTTATAAAATGATGCTTCTCTTTGATTTGTGATCAATTTTTTATCAACAACAATTGTTCCATCAACAATGTGAGCAACAGCAAGCCCTCCCGCAGCTTCAACACTTTCCGAAGCTTGTGCACTTCTTTTTTGCGATATGAATAAGCCAGTTTGTCTCCATTTTTTCAAAAAATTGAAAAATTGCCTAACAATTTGACGAGCCATCATTTCTTTATGTTCATATAGTCCAGTTATGCTATCTATAATGACATTTGTAATTTTTCTTTCTTTTATTACATATGCCATCGTTTCTATTAATGCTTTTGGATTCTCCCTCAACTCTTCCTCTTCAGATGCATCAATTATAACAATATTTTCTTCAACAGTTCTAAAATCTAAATTTAAAACTTTACATTTTTCTTTTATCGCAGAATATAAAAAATTTGCAGGACTTTCAACAGTTACAAATAAAACTTTGTAGCCTTTTGAAGCTTGATATGCAGCAAATTGTTCAGCAAATAGGCTTTTTCCTGTATCAGGTATTCCACTTATATTAAAAACAGATAAATATGGTAATCCTCCTAATGGCTTTTTAACAAATACACCATTTTCCTCCTCAATTTTAAAAAACATTTCATCTAGCTTTGTTCCTGTTGGGATACCAAATAATTTTGGAGCTTTTTCAGCCAAATCTTTTAATTCATAATATGAAGGCATGGAAGTATATGCAAATTCATTAATAAAGATTTATAATTTTTATTATTGATTTAAATATTTCTTTGCCAATTCCATATAAATCTGCATTTTTTCTTATTTTATCAATTAATTTTTCATCTTGTCTATTTTTGCTGGAACTCTGATTTTTGATTTAGGGAACAACAGCATTTGCAGCAATTATACATCCTTTCAATATACGCTCCATCTAAAATTGTTGAATTTATTCCTATAATGCAATCATCTTTTATATTTGCTCCATGAATAGCTCATGCCCTATTCTTTTACCAATTTTAACAGAATGTTCAGGAGAAGAATGTATTACACAACAATCTTGAATATTGCTCTCACCCCATATTTCAATTTTATTTAAATCTCCCTAATAACAGCACTTTCACATGCTGCATGGAAAAAGATAAAATTTCTTTAAATATAAATTTATTCAATTTATTCAATTTATGCATGCTCTTAGAAAAAAAATCTATATGGAAATGCAGCCTTTAACAAATTTTCTTAAAAAACATAAAATCACGCCAAACATTATTACATCCACATCTCTCGCTTTACTTCCTCCAACTTGCTATTTTTTAATTAACCATCAAAAAATACCTTTTATAACCTTGCTTATATTCATATCATTTTTAGATGCATTAGATGGAGCCGTTGCAGAAAATGAAAACTTAAAAACAGAATTTGGTCGTTTTTATGATGCATTTGCAGATAGAATAGTTGAGAGCTCAATTTATTTTACCTTAGCAATTTCATATGAAAATTTGGCTCATTTATCTTTTGCAACATTGATTTTATCTTATTTAACAAGCTATATTGCATCATGGGAGAAAAGCTTAAAATACATTGGGATAGGGAGCAGGGCTGGAAGGCTTTCAGTTTTCATAATATCTTTTGTTATAAATCAAATCTATTATGGATTAATTATTATTTCAATAATATCACTAATAACAATATTCCATCGTTTAATATACATTAGAAAGAAGTATAAATGAATTTAATATTTCATCTAATGAAGGGAAAATTAATAACGTTTGAGGGAATAGATGGTTCGGGAAAAACAACTATTTCAAAGTTATTATATGAAAAACTTCGCAGCATAAAAGAAGCTATTTTAACAGCTGAACCAACAGAAACATGGTTAGGAAAAGCAGTTAGAAAAGCATTAGAAGAAAATAGAGATGCAATAACAATTGCATTTCTTTTTATGGCTGATAGAAATGAACATGTTAAAAAAATTAAGAAATGGTTAAATGAAGGGAAAATTGTAATATGTGACAGATTTGCTGATTCAACATTTGCTTATCAAAAAGAACATTTAAGAATAAGAAATCCTGAAAAATGGCTTTACAAAGTTCATGAGCCATTCTTAATAAAACCTAATATTACATTTCTTTTAATCATTGAACCAAAGAAAGCATTGGAAAGAATTGACCATAGGAAATTAATAATATACGAAGATGAAAAATTTTTAAGGGAAGTTCAAAATAATTATTTAAAAATTGCAGAAAAAGAAAAAGATAGATTTTATGTAGTTAATGCTGAAAAAAATAAAGAAGAAATAGTCAAAGAATGCTTAAAAATTTTAAAGGAAAGAAAAATTATTTGATTTCTATTTCTTCACCAGGATTTAAAATAATTGCTTTTCCTTTCACCAATTTTTTAAATTCTTCAGGATCTTGTTCAATTATGTCGAAAGTATTGTAATGCATAGGTATGCTTATTTTCGCTTTTATTAGATTTGCTGCTATAGCAGCTTGTTTTGCATCCATTGTGAATCTTCCACCTATTGGCAATAAGGCAACATCTGGCTTATATATATCTGCTATTAATTTCATATCTGAAAATAAACAAGTATCACCAGCATGATAAATTACTTTTCCAGATTTAATTATCAATCCAGCTGGGCAAGTTGAAATAGCAAATTCTGTTTCATCTAAGCCTGAAGAATGGAATGCAGGTGTTAAATATATTTCTGTATTTTTTATTCTTACTCCTCCCCCTATATTTATTCCCTCTGCCTTAATTCCTTTATTTAAAGCATACTGAGCAATTTCATGTATTGCTACTATCGTTGCATCATTTTTCTTTGCAATTTCTATAGCATCTCCTAAATGATCTGAATGCCCATGACTTATTGCAACTATATCAACTTTTATATCTTCGATTTTAACTGGACAAACTGGATTTTGTTTTATAAATGGATCAACTATAATACAATCATTTCCTTTAATTAAAAAGCATGAATGACCAAGCCATTTTAGCTTCATGATGGTATTATGGCTTAAAAGATAAATTTTTTGATAAATTTTTTATTTTTTTATTTATGGAAATAGATTCTTCAATAAAAATAGAAGTTTATGATGGAGTATATAATCCTGCTGAAGATAGCTATTTGCTTACAAAAGCAATTAATGCAAAGAAAGGTGAAAAAGCATTAGATATGGGGTGTGGATGTGGAATAATTGCTTTACATCTTGCAAAAAAAGGATGTAAGGTATTAGCAGTAGATATAAACGAAAAAGCAATAGAAAACACAAGAAAAAATGCTAAAATAAATGGATTGAAAATTAAATGCATTAAAAGCGATTTATTTTCAAACATAAATGAAAAATTTGATTTGATTGCATTCAATCCTCCCTATCTACCAACTAAAAATGAAGATATTGCATGGAATGGTGGAAAGGAAGGGATAGAAATTATAAGAAAATTTTTGAGGGAGGCACATAAATATTTAAAAAAAGAGGGAAGAATTTATATTGTAATAAGTAGCTTATCTAACATAAAGGCAATAAAAAATGAATTTAGTATATACAAATTCATAGAGATAATGAAAGAAAATCACTTTTTCGAAAAATTGTATGCATACAAGCTTATAAAGTAATAAGTATTTCTCTTATTTTTTCTTTAAACTTTTCTAAGCTATTTTCATTTATTACTATAATATCTGCCATTGCAATTACATTCCCAACTCCCCATGCTAATTCTCTCTTTTCTCTCCTTTTTAAATCTTCAATTTTTATACTATCATCCTTTCTCCCTCTTTTTATAAGCCTATTATATCTTGTTGAAGGAGAAGCATGTATTGCTACTAAAATAAAATTTTCTATTTTATTTCTAAAAGTTTCTACTTCCTCAATATTTCTTATTCCATCTATCACAATTATTTTATCTTCCATCATTTCAATTTTTCTTAAACATTTTTTTGCCCATATATTCATTCCATGTTTTTTTCTCATTTCATCTGCTATTTTTCCTAAATTTTCATCGTTTATTTCAAGCCCTCTTTTTCTAGTTTCTTCCCTAACCTCATCACCCATACTTATTACTCTTATTCCCATTTCTTTTGCAACTTTAACTGCTTCTGTTTTGCCAGCCCCAGGCATGCCTGTAAAGGCGATGGCTTTCATAGTAAGCAATATATTTTTCTCCTTCTTTATTTTTATGGATTTATATTTTGCAATTGCAACATTTTTACTCATTAATTATATGATCGACCCAATTGGAAATGTTCCAGCATTTATTTCCGTTATTCAAAAAAACAGGTTGGAAATGGCAAAAAAATATCTTCTTATATCTTTTCTAATTATTATCTTATTTTCATTGATTGCAAATCTACTATTTAACATTTTTAATATAGCAATATTTATTTTTAGGCTAATAGCTGGTGCTTTCTTATTTATTCTTGGAATAAAAATGATATTTTTAAAGAAAAGGAGTAAAAGAATTTTTCCATATATAATCTCATTGTATGCTGGACCTGGTGTAATAACTACAACTATATACATGCTTAGTAAA
Source organism: uncultured Thermoplasmatales archaeon (assembly GCA_964503915.1). Lineage (GTDB taxonomy): Archaea > Thermoplasmatota > E2 > UBA202 > JdFR-43 > JAPDJP01. Next base: position 503 of record CAZDCH010000091.1, on the reverse strand, counting down.
GCAAGTTGTATTGAAGAAGAAGTTTTTGTTTACTTTACTGTTTCAGCAGCAATTTTCTTTTCTTGGCTCTCTATCTTATATTATGAAAAGTATAAGAAACATTTTAAGAAAATAATTAAATATGCTATCAAGTGGAAAGGAATTTTATTGATAATTTTTGGGTTTTATTTTATGATAGACGCTTTACTAACTTTTGATTTTACTACTTCATTTCCATTTATTTTATTTGTTTCAATGACATTTATTCTAACGCCAAGTTTCTTTTCATATTCTTTTTTTATCTCTTTTTTTATTTCTTTTTTTATCCAATCTTCTTTATTTACAAAATCTTCATCCATAACTAAAAATATATTTATTTCATCATAACTTTCTTGAACAATTTGAAATTGTTTTATAAGAAAGCTGTTCAATTTCTCCATAACTTTTGCTGGTATTCCAGTTAGTGATAAAGGAGGAATAATTTTTCCATCTGGCAATATTATTGAATCTGCTTTTCTTCCAGC
>CAZDCH010000090.1:0-5579 GCA_964503915.1 uncultured Thermoplasmatales archaeon | reverse complement strand
TCCAATCTAAAATTTTTTCAACTATTTCATTTACTTTTTCCAATCCTCCTTTAATTATCTCTATGATGCAATGTACGAAATCTTTCACCATATTTTCAAACAGCTCTCTTACAGGAGATAAAGCTTCTACGAGCCCATATCTTATACCATTTTCAATATATCTCGAAATTCTATCTATTAATCCATCTATAATATCTTCATTTTCTTTAAGAGGTTCATCAGGAAAAATCTTCTCTATTAATTTTTCTGCGAGACTTTGGAGTATTATATGCGCAATATTTTGGACAATTCCTCCATAAATTTCCTCTAATTTTTTCTCAGCCCTCTCTATAAAACCTTTTAGTATATCCTCTATATTTTTAAATATCATATCTAAAGCCATTTTAATAACTCCATATGTTTTATTAAAGAGGAGTGAGAAAAATAAATTTGTAACATTCTCAACCAACTCATTTTCAAACTCGGTCCATTCCTCCTCTCTTTCTGGTAAAGCATCCAACAAATTACTTATATTTTTAAAATATGCACTTCTTTTCAATTTTTCTTTTAAATACTCTGGTGCAATAATCTGCCCATTTATTTCTGGAACATAGGGTATAGTAATGAAGGTTTTTGTAATATACGCATTTTCAGGAGGATGAGCCCCAACAAAAATTTCTCCCCCAAAAGGAAGACCAATCACTGGATACCATCTGGCTGTAAGATTAAAATCATATTCATCTCCTAAAATAATTTCGAGTTCTCGAGAAATATTTTCCTCTAATTTTTTACTGAAATCATAAGTAAGAAAATTGGCTTTAAATTTCCCATTCCAAGGAATCATGAGCTGACTCGTTAAACATTCTGCAATAAGCTCACCATAGCGTTTATGATATTGTGTTCTTCCTACTAACCAATCTAAAATATCTTTTCCCCAATCCCCTTTAAATATAGAAGCTACAGACTCATCATTTAGGATAGTATTTATAGCTTCATCTCCCAAAGTGTAATTAAACTCATCTTTTGTCATTGATAATAAAACTATCAGCGCCTCTGTTGCCACCTCATCCTTTTCTCTCTCAATGTAACTTTTTTTAATAACATCATGAGTAAAAGCTGGCAATAAAATTGCGCTGGATATAGAAACCATTAAAACAAAAAGGATAGCGTCTTGCATTGCAGATAAGCCCTTATTGTTCATTTACTTCTCCACACAATTACAACTATTTCTCCATATTTTACACCAATTCCATCTTTTATAGCAACTTTCCTTGACGCAGATACTTTGTTCCTATTTGGTATTATATTCTCTGTATCTTTAATAGGTTTTTTAGACCCATCTTCATCATATTCATATACTATTACATAATAATCATATCCTATGGGGTTGCAATATTTTTTCAATTCATCAACTTTTATATGCAATTTATTTTTGTCTATGTATAATGGAGTATTATCTCCTGCTGCAAGGGGGCTATCAGCACTTGTCAACTTTAAAGCAACATAATGGGCAACTTCAAATAGTTCCTTATCTTCAATTCTTTCATTATGCAAATTATATACTGTTGCTATCATAGCAAAAAATATTGCAAATCCTATCATTACTACCATTATTGCAGGCAGTGAAGTAAATTCTTCAGCAACTCCTCTTTTATCTTTAATAAATTTCATCCCTCCTCCTGATAAATTATCACCAATCCAATTGATGAACTATCATCAAAATAAATAATGCATTTTTCTATAATCAAGGGCTTATTTATATTAACTTGTAAAGGTTGCAATGCTAACTCCTTTGCTAATTCATCTAATATATTCTTCAAATAATTTTTAGTATCATCTTTTCTATATGATAAAATTGGATCATTTATTGTTCCTCTGTTTTCAATTAATTCTAAATTACTTAATTTTTCGTGCAATTCCTCACCATTTTTCCAATCTATATCCAAGTTTTCTTTTATTACAAAAGGCTTTATAAATAGAGGATATGCAATTCTTATTTTATCTTTAAATCTTCCATCATATCTTTCAATTATAATGTAATCTGTTGAAATACTTACATTATAATAAAAATCTTTTGTTGGGAAGAAAAACTTCGTTATATTTTCTTCTATCTTTAAATCTATTCTATAAATCCATGAAGCTAATTCAGCAGCTATTGCTTTAATTTCAGCTTCTTTTTTCCAATCGCTATAAAAAGTTATGCTCGCAATAGAAGCTAATAATATTCCAGTAGCTAATATTAAAGCTAATTGGCTTAAAAGCCATGAAATAACCCCTTTTTTATTATAAAGGAAAAATTTCAACATATCTTTCTCCCTCATCTTCTCTTAATTCCAAAGATATCCTTTTAGTACTACTATACAATATTGTTTTTTTGAATTTTACATTTTTTGCATAAAAGCTTTTATTTTCTCCCCACTTCATTAAGATATAGTAACGATTTGCTAAATACTTGCTAGAAGAACCAAAAACTATTTCTTTAATGCTGCTTGGAAAATTTACATCTAAAGCAACATTTGTTTCTTCGCTTCCAACTGTATAAATCAATTCAGCTTCATCAACTATTCTTTTTACTTCTTTTATTGCCTTTTTTAATTCATAATCCTTCCATAAATTGTATGCTGCTATACTCATTAATGAAATAGCTATTCCAGCAACTACAATAGCAATAATATACTGCATTGGCAGTTCTAGCACTCCTTTTTTATCCTTCATTTTTTGCTAATGTTTATTAAATACGTTTTTAAAGCAGCAGCACTCATTAGAAGAATGCCAATAAACATAACAAAAGGTGGAGAAATTACAAGCTCTTTGTATCCTCCAAATAATAATGCAGCAATAAACAAAGCAAGTAATCCCCCTACTATACCAGTTATTTCAATGGGCACATTAATTTTACCAACTTTTACTACAGGCATATTTTTTTTCTTTTCTAATTTTTCTAGCCTTCTTTCAATATTTGCAATATCTTTTAATATGCTATCTCCGCTTTCTTTTTTCTTTAAAGAAATAATTACTTCTCTTCCTGACTGACTCAACTTTTTAATTTCCTCTTTTAATGCTTGTAATTCTTCTTCCAATTTTTTCATTGCAGTACTTTCTTCTTTTACAATGCCACCAAATTTTACACCTTCAAAAGGTTCTCCAGATAATCTTCTTTCAACAGCATCTAATCTTCTCTCTAAACTTTCTATTCTTTGTTGTAATCTTTGGAGCCAATTATTTATATCTTTTCCTTCTTCTTTTTTGCTAACTTTAATCTTTTCTTTCTTAAATTTTATTTTTCCACCTCCTCAACTTTAATTACTTTTATTGCTTCTTCTTCCTTAAACTTTCTATAGCAATTTCCTGCATCTACTACTAGCTCTAAATAGCCTTCATTTCTATCTCCTAAAGCATCCTTCGAAATTTTTATATACAAAGTAACTCCTCCTTTTTTATCTGTTTTATCAACTGTTGCATTTCCAAAGCCTTTAATTAAAACAGTTGCTCCTTTTATAGGATTTCCTTTATCATTTAAAACAGTTACACTTATAGCTGCTTTTTCACCAGCATTTATTTTATATTTATCCCAACAAACTTGCAAATTTTTTTTAAATAGGCAAGGAGAAAACATATATGCTAAGACCGTAGCTAAAGCTATTCCTCCAATTATTAATGTTATAAGCAATCGCAAAGGAAGTTCAATTACTCCTTTACTACCAAGCATATTTTATATTCTTTTAATTATTATTCCTTCTTCATCTATATACTTATTATAACCAGCCGCTTTAACTTCTACTTTCATATATGCTGTTTCTTTATTTTCCAAAAGTTTTGCATTTTCTACCTGGATATCAACTTCCCCATTTGGCCCTGTTTTATCTGCTGCTGCTGTTCCTGCTCCAGAAAGTATAACGGTAGCTCCAGAAATAGGCTTGCCATTTGTATCACTTACTTTTACTTTTATTTTAAATGCTATATCATCAAGCTCTTGCATACCATCTACATCAACCATTATAACACTTCCACTTCCACTCACGCTGCCGCCAGATACGCTACCTTCCAAAAATTCATAGCTTACTTGTAATGTGCCAGGTGGCTTTACATATTTCATCATTGCTAGAACTGCTGCTAAAACGACGGCAGCAACAACAACAATTATAATTAAACGCATTGGTAAAGCTTCAACACCTCTTTTATCCATAAACCATCCTTTTTTAAACATTTTACCTCCCCAAAAAAAATCAAAAAAGAATATTTAATCATTTTTGTGAATTTTTTGCAGTTTCTGCTATCAATATCGAAAAAATAATTAAATAAATTTATTTATCATGTTTTAATGGAAAAACTTGGAAGAGACATTTTTATATTGGGCATGATAAGCTTTTTTGCTGATGTTAGCAGCGAAGCAATTATGCCCATATTACCTTTTTTTATTTATTCATTAGGTGGAGGAGTAGCAATTGGTTTAATTATGGGATTTGGAGATGCAGTTGCAAGCATATCAAAAATTTTTTCAGGGAAATTATCTGATAAAATAGGAAAAAGAAAATCATTTATGCTATCTGGATATGGATTATCTGCCATTTCGAAATTATTTTTCCCTTTATCATTTGAATGGTGGCATCTTTTTATTTTAAGAGGGATAGAGAGAATTGGTAAAGGAATAAGAGGTCCTCCGAGGGATGCATTAATAGGTGATTTATATATAAAGAAAAGAGGTGAAGCATATGGAATTCATAGAGCATTGGATACTGCTGGAGCTGTTTTAGGAAGCATTTTGGTAATATTTCTTTATTGGTTTTTTAAATTAGATATAAAAACCATTTTAATTATTGCAGCATTGATTGCCTTTCTTTCTTTACCCCCAATTTTATTAATAAAGGAAAGGAAAATAAAAAAAGTAGAAAAAAAAGAGATAGGAAAATTACCAAATAAATTAAAAAAATTTATAGCAATTTCAACAATTTTTTCTTTAGCAAATTTTAGCTATGCATTCTTTTTATTAAAAGTAGGAATTGAGAAAATTGAATATGCTTTACTTTATTATGCATTTTTTAATATAATTTATGCAGTTTCAGCTCCTTATACTGGAAAATTATCTGATATTATTGGTAGAAAAACAATTATTTTGTTAGGATATATTGCTTTTACGCTTGTTTGCTTAGGATTTATATTTATAAATTCATTTTCAGGAATTTTTTTAATATTTTTTCTAATATTGCTGTTTGTATTATATGGACTAGTATATGCTTTTATTGAGGGTAATCAAAAAGCCTTGATTTCAGACTTGTGTATATATAGAGGATATGCTCAAGGTATATTCCAAATGTTTAATGGATTCGGTGTTTTCTTTGCAAGTTTAATAGCTGGTATTTTATGGGAAATATTCCCAGATTTGATATTCATTTATGGAGGTGCTCTTTCTTTAATTGCTTCCATATTTTTAGCTATTTCAGATATTTAAAAAAGTAAAATGGAAATGGAAATAGAAAAAAGTTAAAAATAGCAATTTGTTTTGTAATAGGGCGGGTCACCTAGAGGTTGGGTGGCGGACTGCAGATCCGCATACGCGGGTTCAAATCCCGCCCCGCCCTTATATAGCCCCGCCAGGATTC
>CAZDCH010000089.1:0-5616 GCA_964503915.1 uncultured Thermoplasmatales archaeon | reverse complement strand
TTGCATTTGTAGCCATTTACAATCTGGAGGTGAGAATTTCTTGACAGCCCCAAATGTTTTATGAGTAAAAATTTTATATTCATTTAATAATGTTTTTGTGGAAAAATTGTTTGAATTATTAGAGGATTATGCAATATTCAAGCTTGATGAAAAAGGAAATATTTTATATTCAAATTTAAAAAATTTTGGCAATTTAATAGGAGAGCCTTTTATAGAGATTGTTAGCGAAGAAGATAGAAAAAAAACTGCAAAATTATTTTTAAATGCTATAAAAAAAGAATTTGCAGAAGATAAAATTAGGATAAAATTGGATGAAATTTTCAAAATATTTTCTATAAAGCTAATAAAAGATGAAAAAAATTTTTATGTATTGGCTAAAGAAATAAAAGAAGAGAAGCCATCATTTATATGCGATTTTTTGGGAAATGTAATCTATGCTACAGATGAATGGAAAGTTTTAGAAGAAAAAAATATTTTTGATCAAGTTGAAGATAAGAAAAAATTGTACGAAATAATAGAAAAAACTATTGAAAGAGGGGAATATGAATGTAAAATTTTTATTAATGAAATTGAAACTAAAGCAAGAATAAAAGCTCATCAACACCTAGAGTTTTTTATAGAAGAAGATATAGGAGATATATTAGAAGATGTTTTTTATGGGAAAGATATAAATGATGTATTTGAAAAAGCAAATAGAGTTCTCAAAAAAATGAATGTCAGTTATTTCTTTAGTTTATTTGATAAGAGATATGGAAAGAGAAAAGAAGAAAAATATGAATTTTATATATGGTTAGATGGAGAAGAAATTGGAAAAATAATTGTAAATGATGAAATAGATGAATGGAAGAGATATTTAATAAAATTTATTTCAACTTCAATTTCTCAAGCAATTAAATCTTTGAGAAGTTATGATTTTATTTTAAAAAATTTTGCTATATATAAAGTAGATGATGAAGGAAAGATTTTGTTTGCTAATGAAGAATTTAGTAAGATTACAGGATATAAATTGGAAGAAATTATTGGAAAAAATGTAAAGGAAATTGCAGAGAGGAGGGAAGAATTTTTTAAAGAAATAGTTAAGGGAAAATTAGAAAATTTTATTAGTAAGTGGAAAGGAAAAAATAAATCCATTTTTGTAAATGAAAATGCTTGGAAAGTTAATGGAGAAATTGTTTCTGTAATAGAAGATATTACTGTTGAGGTGGAAAAGGAAAAGGAAAATGAATTTTATAATTCTTTGCTTAGACATGACATTTATAATAAAAATGAGATAGCAATTGGCTTTCTTTCATTACTAGATAAAACAAAATTAACAAAAAAACAAAGGGAATATATTAACAAGATAAGAAAAGCAATAGAAGAAGCAAATAAGTTGATAGAAAATGTTAGGAAAGCTGAGGAATTAAGAAAAAAGAATAAAGAATTAATTTCTATAAATTTAAAAGAAATTGTTGAAAAAATTTACAAATCATTTGAAGAAATTGCAAAGGAAAAAGAAATAAAAATAAGTCTACATATTGATGATGTTTTTGTTGCTGGTGATGAATTTATTGGAGAAATTTTTAAAAATTTAATAAGAAATGCAATAGAGCATTCAAATTGTAAAAATATAGAGATAAGAGGTAGAAAAATAGATGGAAACTATTTAGTTTGCATAGAAGATGATGGAAAGGGGATAGATGAGAAGGATATTGAAAAAATATTTGAAAGAGGATGGAAGAAGGATAGCAAGGGAAGTGGATTAGGGCTTTACATTGTTAAAAAGCTGATGGAAAGATATAATGGGAAAGTTTATGTTGAAAGTGAAAAAGGAAAAGGAACTAAATTTTATCTAAATTTCAATATCCCTAGAAAAAGAGATATTTCACAATTTTTAAAAATTAGGTTTTGAGATTTAGATTTTGAGATTATCGAATATTTCATTGGTATTTGGAACAATAAATTTTGGATAACTTGAAGGAGTTATTTTACATGTAAATTTTGTAATATAAAATATATGGTCTCTACTTATTATACCAGAAATTATAAATGTTGCTTCTTTTCCTTTAAAATCAACTTTTCCTTCCGTTATTTTCAAAATAACTCCTTCGGCTCCTATTTTGCCCGAAGGAAGCATAAAAATTTCAAGATTAAATATACATTCTCCAATTCTTCTTTTATTTTCTATGATATCACCTATTCCAACGTATAATCCAAGGAAATCTCTTTTGTCCATGTTGTTAATTTATATAAATTATTTATTTCTTATTCTTATTCTCTTTACTTTTTCAAATACCAATAAAGAGGATATGGAATTAATATTAGCCAAAGAATAATTGCTCCAATTATTATGTAAATTGAATCAAAATTTGTTAAAGCATAACCAAAATATATTATTGAAATTGATGGCATTAATATGACTATATATAAAATAAAAATTAAATCTTTAACCCAATTTTTCATGGAAGTAAATAGTAAAATAAGATAAAAATGAATCGGTATTTAAAGATAAAAGTATTTATAGAAGAAATAAAATAAATTTGATGAGAGCGAGCTGGAGCGGAAATATTAGTTGGGGGCTTGTAAGCATCCCAGTTAAAATATACTCATCAGCTAAATCAAAGCCAGTTCATTTCAAAATGCTATGTAAGAAACACAATTTACCAATTCATTATAAAATGGTTTGCGAGAATGGGGAAGAATTGAAAAAAGATGATGTTGTAATGGGACTCGAATTTGAAAAAAGAAGCTATTTCATTTTAGATGCAGAAGAAATAAAGAAATTGAAACCAAGAAAAACAGATAGCTTGGAAATTCATGAATTTATTGATTTAGATAAAATAGAACCAGTTTATTATGAAAAGAATTATTACATGGTTCCACAAAAAAGGAGAGATAAAGCATTTTTCTTGCTGAAACAATTGATGGAAGAAATGAAGAAAGCTGCTATAGGAAAAGTTGTTATTAAAAACAAGGAATATTTATGTGCAATCCAGCCTTATAAAAAAGGATTGCTTCTATCAATTTTACATTATTATGATGAAATAAGAAATGAAGATGAACTTGAAAATTTGGACGATGTTCCAGAGATAGATGAGAAAGAAAAAGAGCTTGGTAGATTATTAATTGAGAAATATTATAATAAGGAATTTGATTTGAGTAAATATAAAGACACTTTCATTGAAGAATTAAAAGAAATGATTAAGAAGAAAATGGAAGGAAAAGAAGTTGAAATTGAAGAAGTCAAACCAAAAGAAGAAATTAGCTTAATGGAAGCATTAAAAGCAAGCATAGAAAAATGAAATATTTTCCTATGCTTTGTAAGAAAGGTAATAAAGAATTGCTTAAAAGTAAAAATTATATTTTCGAGCCCAAATTAGATGGAACAAGATGCATTGCAGAAATAAATAATGAAGTAAATTTATTTAATAGGAGACAAAAAAATATTAGAAGAAGATATCCAGAAATATGTAATGAAATGAAAAAATATAGGAATATGATATTTGATGGAGAAATTGTTTGTTACAATAAGAAAGGAATCCCAGATTTTTATTTATTGCAAAAAAGAGAACATATAGATAGCGATTTTTTAATTGAAATTAGAGCAAAATTATTTCCTGCGACTTATGTAATTTTTGATTTATTGGAAATGAATGGAAAAAGTTTAATAGAGAAGTCAATTGAAGAAAGAAAGGAGATTTTAGAAGATGTTATAGAGAAAGGAGAAAATTTAGAAACAATATTTTATACTGAAAATGGTCAAAAATTGTGGAAAGAAATAGAAAGAAGGAATATGGAAGGAGTAATAGCAAAAAAGAAAGGAAGTAAATATTATCCGGGAGAGAGAAGGACTGAATGGCTTAAAATAAAGAATTTGAAAAGCGTGGATGTTGTTATAGTTGGATATACGCAAGAAAAAAGGGAGATTAGTTCATTGGGAATGGGATTATATGATGATAGCAAACTTATTTATATAGGAAAAGTTGGAACTGGCTTTGAAGAGGATATAATGCAAAAACTTTTTAATGAATTTGAAGAAAGCGAGCCGCCCGTAATTAATCCAGAGAAAGCACCAGAAAATATGAGATGGGTTAAACCAAAAATTGCAGCAGAAATTGAATATTTAGAAGTAACAAAAGATTTAGAATTAAGAAGTCCTTCATTTAAAAGATTAAGATATGATAAACCATTAAATGAATGCAATATAGGACAGTTAGCATGAGAATAGCTAAAAAATTAAATAGCATAGAATATCATATTATGCTTCGTAGCCATTATAGCAAGGAAGTTAGTAAAAATGAATATGGAAAAAAAATAAGAATTGCAGGATGGATTGAAGATATTAGAAATTTGGGAGGAATTGCTTTTATTATTTTGAGGGATAGAACGGGAAGAGCCCAGATTACAGTAATAAAGAAGGAAAATCCAGATTTATTTAAAAATTTAGTTTCTTTGCCAAGGGAAAGTGTAATATCTGCATATGGTGTATGCCAAAAAAATGAAAAAGTAATAAATGGATGGGAACTTTTATTGGAAGAAATGGAAATCTTATCAAAAGCTTCTACTCCTCTTCCAATGGGAGTTATAGATAAAGTAAATGTTGATTTTGATACAAGATTAGATAATAGGTTTATTGATTTAAGAAAAGAAGATACAAAATCAATTTTCATTATAAGACATTCTTTTATAAGATATGCATCAGATTTTTTAAGAAAAAAAGGATTTATTGAAGTTCATACTCCTAAAATAACAGCTTCTTCTTCAGAAGGAGGAACAGAAGTTTTTAAATTAGATTATTTTGGAAAAAATGCCTATTTAGTACAATCTCCCCAGCTATATAAACAAATTTTGATGGCTACAGGTTTAGATAGAGTATATGAAATAGCATGGTATTTTAGGGCAGAGGAGCATGATACTTCCCGCCATTTAAACGAATCAACAGCTATAGATATAGAAATGGCTTTTATAAGCAATGAAGAAGATGTTATGAAAATAGCGGAAGAAATGACAAATTACGCCATCCAGAAAATTTTAGATGAAAATAGCAAAGAAATTGATATGCTGGGCATAAAAATTGATTTGCCTTCATTGCCCTATCCTCGCATTAAATATGATGAAGTTGTTGAGATATTGCAAAAAGAAATAGATTTTAGGTGGGGAGATGATTTAGGAACAGATGAAGAAAATTTATTGGCAAAATATTTAGATTATGAGCTATATTTTATAACAAAATTCCCTCTAGAAGCAAAGCCATTTTATGCAATGCCCAATGGAAAATATGCGAGGGCTTTTGACTTGGAATACAAAGGAATGGAAATTGCATCTGGAGCCCAGCGTATCCATGATTATGAAATGTTAGTAAATAGAATGAAAAACTTAGGAATGAATATAGAAAATTTTGAAGAATATTTAAAAGCATTTAAATATGGAATGCCTCCTCATGGTGGATTTGGATATGGAATAGAACGATTTTTAATGCGCTTCCTTAATTTAAAGAATATAAGAGAGTGCATTCTATTTCCCAGAGATAGAAAAAGAATAAAGCCCTGATTAATTATATATATAGCTTATGGATATAATTTAAGGGGCTGTCAAGAAATTCTCACCTCCAGATTGTAAATGGCTACAAATGCAATA
>CAZDCH010000088.1:0-5660 GCA_964503915.1 uncultured Thermoplasmatales archaeon | reverse complement strand
AGGAAAATGTAATTATTTCCTATAAACACATCAGTTATCAACATTATCGAAAAAGGCACAAAAAAGCAATAATAGTTGCCTAAATATCTCCCTGCAACTAAAGAAATAGCCGCAATCATAAAAAATACATCAGCTGGTATGAAAACTGGTTGTTTCGTCCCCGCTAAATTTATATATACATGCGGCGCAGACGGAAGAAAATCATGGAGCCACGTTCGTGATATTACACCTATAAAAATCAGGAGAGATGCAATAACAAGCTTATTTAATGATTTCATTTTATCACACTGAGAAAATCCATACGTTGCTTCTGATAACATTATAATTTCCTACCATATCGTAAGCAATTGCCTTGATTACATGACTTCCTATTGCTGTTTCGTTCCATTCCCAGCTATATGGCTCTTTTTTATCTATTTCTTTTAGTTCATCATCTATATAAAATTTCACTTCTTTAACTCCAGATAAATCATCCGTAGCATCTACTACTATCGTTATTTTTCCAATTATGATTGAAATGCCTGGAAAACGAATTATTTCCCTATCAAATATATATAACCCTCCTCTCGGCTTTGTAAATTCAATATATGGTGGAGTAATATCTATAGCAATATGCACATGTATTCTTATTAGCATAGATGCTGTATCTGGATTAGTGCCATATCCTCCATAAAACCAATCAACTGTATCCCCATCCTCTAGTTGATATTTATCCGCACCAATCCATGGTAAGGGTTCATCAGGATAATTAACCCAGTATTGCCATCCATTCATTCCCTCATTTTTCTTTCCCGCTATCGAATCAACAAATAACGAACCATATTGTTTATACCATTTATCTGTAACCGTATAATTGAAATTACCTTTCTCAGATGCCTTATCTAAAGCACCTAAAGCGGTTGTGCTGCTCACATTATATGTCTTACCACTATTATGTGCTGTAACTTCGAATGTTGTATTTTTTACAAGTGTTACATCACCTTCCCAGAATGGTTCAGGTAATGGCTTCGTTATTTGGCTTTTTCCTCCAACAGCAGAAAACAATAACAATACTATAATTGCCAATTTTTTCATCTTATCACTATCAAATTTTTTTTACAAAAGTAAATAAAATTTTATATTTTAATTTTTCGTAATGTAATTGTGCCGATAGTGCTAAAAGTTCCATATAAGCATGAAGGAGGTATCTTCATTTAGATTTCCATGATACATCCATGTTTCAACATTGCATTTCCTATTTTTATAAATCTCATTAACTTGCCTTAATTGTTCCAATCAAGCTTCTAATATTATTTATTACTTTCTTAGTTATAAATCCATGGTTTTGAACAATATCCCATAGAAAGAATTTCGGTCGAAGATAAAATGATACATAAGCCTTGCGAAGCCATCTCATTATTTGCTCTAATGTAAAATTTTTAAGTTTCATAATTGGCGTTAAGGTTGTATATTTCCTCCAATCAAAACTTGTTATTAAATTTCTTTTCAATGCAACATCCCATAGTCTTGTCCCTGGATAGGGAGTTGCAACTGTAAATTGTGCAATATTTACACCAACTTTTTTTGAAAACTTTATTGTTTTTTTAACATCATCCTTACTTTCATCTGGAAAACCTATTATAAACGAGCCTAAGCTTACCAAATCTGCATCATGAGCATTTTTCACTGCTTTCAATGATTGCTGCAATGTTATCCCCTTTCTAATGAAATCAAGAGTTTTTTGAGAACCAGATTCTATTCCAAAATACACAGTATGACACCCTCCTTTTTTCATTGATTTAGCAACTTCCTTAGAAAATGTGTTTACACGCGATGAAGCAGTCCATCTTATATCCATATTTTCTTTTTTAATATTTTCTGAAATCAAAATTGCTCTTTTTTTATTCAATGTAAATGTATCATCCAAAAATTCCATATTTCTTATTCCATATTCGTTATGCAGTATGCTTATTTCTTCCATTACTCTATTAACACTATGGGCTCTCCATTTTTTCCCAAATTGTAAAGAAGAAGAACAAAAAATGCAGTTATATGGGCATCCTCTGCTTGTCATTATTGTCCCAAATTTTATTCCATCAACCTTATATTTATCCATTGGAAGTAACTCATAAGAAGGCAGGGGAATGCCATCCAAATTTTTTATAGGCTCTCTATCAGGATTGCTTTTAATGCTTCCATTTTGTTTATAAGTAAGCCCCCTTATTTCTTTTACATCCTTTTTGCCAATCATGTAATCAACGAGCTCTTTAAATGTAATCTCCCCCTCTCCTCGAACAACGAAATCTATATAGGGGCATTCTTCTATTGTTTTTTTAGGCAAAAATGTTGAATGAGGCCCTCCCACAACTACCTTAATATTTTCATCAATGTTCTTTACGATTCTTGCAATTTTATATGCATCTGGCATCATACTTGTTGTTGCAGTTATCCCAACCAAATTGGGGTAAAACTTTTTAATTATTTTCTCAACTTTATCAAAACTTAAATTCTCGATCAAAGAATCAACAATTTTTACATCATGTTCTCTTTTCACCATCGATGCTAGATAAGCCAAGCCTGCAGGTGGCGCAGTCGTCGAGAGCACTTCCTTCACAACACTTTTTGTTGGTGGGGAAATAAGCAATATTTTCATTTTGCCTTTCCTCTACCAATCTTTTAAGATATTTTTCAGCTTTCTCTACCATGCGTTTCTTCTAAATGATCATCCTTTTACATTTTTACTATTTATCTCTTTATTGGAATTATTATGTATTCAGTAATTCTCTTCTTTCATTTTTTATTATTTCGACAAAATCAAAATTGGCTTTGTAAACATTTTTTCCCTGATATCTTATTTTTTCAACCAAATGCTTTTTCAGTAATGTATTCAAGTAATTTGCTACAGAGGAATATGCATAACCCGTTTTTTCAGCTATTTCTCTTATGTTCGTTAGTTTTCCCTTTGCTACCAATAATGAATAAATGTTTGCACATCCATCTCCAAGCTCCATTTTCTTGCAAGCACTCTGAGATATTTTTCAATTTCCATATAATTGCTTCTATTTCTTATTTGAATTCTGTATATAAACATTTCTTTGCTGTAATGTCTTAATTTTTCCTATATACTCTAAAACTTTTCCAAGAAATTCAGCAATTTCTTTGTTTTTTCTACCTTCTTTATCATAGCCATTATTTTCCTCTAAAGAATGGAAATTGGAAGAAATGAATGTTTCAAAAATTTTTGAAATAACAAAATTTATATATTTCTTCTCTATAACATTTCAAAAAAATTTGAAAAACTTCAAAGTTAAAATGATGGCAAAAAAATGGATTAAAATTGTTGTGCCAACTGCATTGCTTCTCCTTGGCTTAGCTACTATAGTATATCCAAAAATTACTGGGGAGCCTTTAACGCCTGTATACAAATACCACGAGTTGAAGGAATATCCTGTATGGGAAATTCCAATAGTTTATGTCTTCAGCTACGCAACTAGAGCATGGGGTCCATTGCTTTTTGCTTTCATGCTCGGCGGCTTCTTTTCAACTTTCATTTCAAAAGAGAAAATGATGGCTTACTTCTCCAGCAAGAGCAAAAGAAATTATTTTATTGGAGCTGGTTTAGCTCCAGTCTTTACAGTCTGCTCGTGCGCAATGATTCCAATATTTGCGGGCATAATGATGGCGGGCGCAGGAATAGGGCCAGCAATAACATTTTTACTAATGGCTCCAGCTGCCAACATAATGGCGATTATATTTACTTCTGAAATAATTTCATGGAAGCTGGCATTGGCGAGGATAGTTTTTTCTTTTATAGGAGCAATAATAATTGGAATGATTGTAGTAAAGACGCCATGGGGTAAGAGGATAGAGGAAAAATACATGGAGATGGCTGGGAAAAGACAGGCAAAGATACGGGAGATGAGAATAGAAGATAAATTCTGGGAAACAATGCATGTTGCTGGAAATCTGGCAAGAAGAGTTATTCCTTATTTGGCTTTAGGAGTGTTTTTTGTTTCATTCATTGAAGCATACATGCCAAAAGATATTGTGGCGAAATGGCTTACTGGTGTTCATGGAGTATTTTTGGGAGGAGCGATAGGCGTGCCTACTTACACTCCCACTTTGGTTGAGGTGTTCTTTACTAAAGCTCTGATAAACCTTGGAATGTCTCCTAGTGCTGCTTTAGCGTTTCTAATTGGAGCACCAATGGCTTCTATACCTTCCATGCTCGGTGTTTCCAGGGTTGTTGGATGGAAGGTTGTTTTAACTTATGCCATCTTAGCAATAATAGTTGCAATTATATCTGGCTTAATATATCTTAGTTTGGGTGTCAGACTATGAAACTCGAAATACCTAAAGAATTGAAAAAGGAAGTGGAGAGGAAGGGAGGATGGGAAAAATTAAAGGAAAGCTTGCCTGAAGATGAAATAAAAATGATTGTAGAAGTTATGAAGGCATTGGCAGATGAAAAA
This sequence comes from uncultured Thermoplasmatales archaeon, assembly GCA_964503915.1. Lineage (GTDB taxonomy): Archaea > Thermoplasmatota > E2 > UBA202 > JdFR-43 > JAPDJP01. The sequence goes on along the minus strand of CAZDCH010000088.1, from coordinate 1,209 downwards.
AGATTGAGTATGCTCTATGCTTTATATGAGCAAAGGATGTGCGTCTGCATGATTGCTGATTTGGTTAAATGTCCATATTCAAAATGTTCATATCATATTGCGAGGTTAAAGGATGCTGGCTTGATAAAAGCTGTAAAAAGAGGAAATTACATCATTTACTCATTAACTAAATTTGGGAGGAGCATTGTCAGGCATTTTAATAAATATAAGCCTGAGGAGGTGATAAAGTGAAAATAGAGGTGTTGGGAACTGGTTGCCCAAAATGTAAGAAAACATATGAAAATGCTGAAAAAGCAATAAAAGAGCTTGGTATAGAAGCAGAGCTTGTTAAGGTATATGATAGCATAGAAATTGCCAAAAGAGGCGTATTTGAAACGCCTGCTTTGGTTATAAATGGCGAGATAAAGATTGCTGGTAGAGTGCCAAGCAAAGAAGAAATAAAGGAATTGTTGAAGAAGTGATTAGATTATCGACAAACCTTTTATCTATCAAACATTATGGTACTGCATGAAAGATAAAGAGAATCTGAATTATGGCGGAACAACGTGGCACGTTTTCGTGAATTTGCTCTTGGGAATGATATTGTTTATTGTAGCAATGTATGGAGGATTAACATTTCATCCATTTATTTATCTGCTTTTCTTACCTGTTCCCTATCTCATTCTCAAAGCCATCAAATGGAGAGCAGGGGCATTTTTAGAGGAGAGATTGAGGATTAGAGAAGAGCTCATAAAATTGGTACAGCCAAAGGAAGGAGATAAAGTCCTCGATGTTGGCACTGGAGGAGGGTTACTGGCTATAGGATTTGCTATGGCCAAAAATGTGAGAACAACGGGCATTGACTTATGGATACCTGGAGGTGGTGGAACATCTTTGAAGACAGCAAGAAGGAATGCGGAAATAGAAGGCGTTGCCGATAGAGTAGAATTCAAAAGAGCGGATGCGAGAGACATACCTTATCCAGATAATTGCTTTGATATTGTTGTTAGCAGTTTTGTGCTTCATATGATCTACAAAGACAGAGACAAAGCATTTAAAGAGATGATAAGGGTTTTGAAGTCCAAAGGCAAGTTTGCGGTAATAGAGCCACCTGGAGGATATAAGTGGAGGGTAGATGAAAATCTAAAAAGAAAACTTGAGAAATTTGGACTCAAAAATGTTAAATTTATTCCCCTGATGATAAACTATCCAAAGAGAAGAAATGTGTAT
>CAZDCH010000087.1:0-5693 GCA_964503915.1 uncultured Thermoplasmatales archaeon | reverse complement strand
AATTTATGTCTTCAATTTTTTTATTATAGGATATCTTTAAAATTTTTTCAACGAATCTTTTTGTTCCTTTTGGCCCAGCTATTATCAATTTTTCTTTCCTTTCTTCTTCATTTGAATACAATAAAAAAGATGGCAATCCAAAAGAATGGTCAGCATGTAAATGGCTTAAATATACCATCTTTATCTTTTTAACATTGTGGCCATTTCTCAATAATTGCATTATTGTATTAAATCCACAATCAATCAATATTTCATCATTTATTAGGATCGAAACATTTGCTTTCTTACTCCATGCTTCTCCTACTCCTATAAATGTTACTTTCATATTATTTCTTTACTTCTTCCTTTATATATTTAATCATTTTCTTTATATTTAAAGTATCAACAAAAAATTCAAAATCTTCTTTTTTAAATTCCCTCATTAGAAATAGAAAAGCAAAATATATTGCTATGCCAAATAATGCTATAGCTAATAATTCATACCACCTCGAAATATATACAGCCATATAATTTAAAATAAATCCAGTTAATATTGCCGCTATAGCATGAAATGCTATTTTTATATTTCCTCTTATTTTTGTAATTTTCCATGCTTTATATCTTATATATATCATTCCAATCATATATGCAACAACTGTTGCAATAGCAGCTCCTCTTATTCCTAAGCCAGCTAATTTCAATCCAAGCATTCTAATATCTTTTGGAATTAAAATTAAATTTAAAATAACATTTAAAATAGCCATAATAATAACTCTATTTCTTATTAAATTTGGCATATCCATTCCCTGTAATTTTGCAACATATGGTCTTGCTATAGCTTCGATTAAAACAAATATAGGCAAAATTTGCAATACTGGTAAAGCTGGCATATATTTATCGCTTAGCAAGATATGAATTATTGGCTTTGCTAAAACAATCATTAAAGTTACTATTGGAAAAACGATCATGCTTAAATATCTTTCAGCTTGTAAAGTAAGCTTTCTTATCTCTCTAAAATTATTCTTTGCATGATATTCTGATATAGTTGGAAATAAAAGCAATCCAACAGATGTCGCAAATAAAATAATGAATCGAGATAGATTAAAAATAGCAAAATAATGCCCTACTTGTTCAGCAGCATAGAATAGTTGGATAAAAACCTTGTCCACATTCATCATGATAATATAGGAAGCAGATGCAATTGCCATTGGCATAGCAAATTTTGCATATTCTTTAAAATAAGAAAGAGAAGGCTTGTCAATAGGATAATCCTTAAAAAAATATAATGCTAAGGAAAAATTGAATATTCCTCCAAAAAGATATGTATATGCTAAAGCTAATGCTCCTAAATTCATTAAAGCAACATAAATTGTTGCAATAACTCTTACAAAAGTAAAAAGAAATTGAGGCAATTGGCTTTTTGCAATTTCTTTTTTTGCATTGAATGTCATTCTCATTGATTGTGTTAATGTGCCTAAAACAAACCATGCCAGCATAATATATACTGCTTTTTCATGCAATGGAGTTTCAAATCCTCGATGCATCAAATATTTCCATATTGCAATAGATAAAATTACTATGCTTGCCATCAATCCAGCTAAAAATAATTTTACCAAAGAAAAAGTAGCTATACATTTTCCTAAATCTTTTCCTTCAGAAATACGCTTTACATGAGCTTCATCAAATCCTAACTGCCTAAAAATAGAAAATAAAGCAACATAACCATATGCAAATCCAACTATACCATATTCCCATGGCTGCATATACAGAGCAATAAATTTTAATCCAATATAGCCCAAAATTCCATTAGCAATTTGTGTTGCGATTATTAAAGCAGATTTTCTAGCAATCACGATGATAATGTTTCAAATGTTTAAAAAATATAGGGCCAGGTGTGGGTAGTAATCCCCCTTCTGTTTCAGGCGGCATTCGTCTAAGCGTCCTACCTCCGGGAGGTCCTGGGCTACCTACCCCGGTATTTGGACTTGCTCCAGGGCGGGGGCCGTTTCACCAAATCCCAAGGCAACGTCATCCTCAAGGAATCATCCTCGCCTTGGGCTGTGTCGTTTCTGCTCCACCCGTCAGGGCTCTCGCCCTGGCTTTTACGCCCCTGGCCCAGGAACGAGGGGGGTATTTCCTCGGCATAAGCCGTAAGCCGCCCTCCCACTCCTGGCCCAATATTATTTTGAAAGGTAGTATAAATAATTTTTTGATTGATTGGTGAAAAAGGGAGAAATTTCCATGGAAATGTAAGCGTTATTGCCATAAATCCATAAATTATATCTCCTCTCATATGCAGAACTCTGTTTCTACTCGGCCCCAAAAAGGAGCCCCAATAGTTGTATATTGCATTTACTATTGAATACTCTGTGTATAAGCCATAATAAGCATTATTGAATATGTTGTTGAAATGAATTTCTGCAAGACTCTGCCCAATGACTATTCCTCCTCCGTCTCCATATCCATTATTGTATATATTACATTTACTGATTAACAGTCCAATAGTTGTTATCACCATCACTCCAACAAATCCATTGTTATACATACTGCAATATCTTATTTTTATATTGGTGCAACTATAAATCTCTATTCCTATTTCCCCATCATGGAATATGCAATTCAAAATAATACCCTTTTTGCTCGATTTCGCCAATAATCCAGTTTCAAATTTAGCAAAAGAGCAATTTTTTATCAAAAAATTATGAGTGGCAAAGATGGAAATAGAGTAATCACATTTTTCAAAACTTGAATTTGAAATGGATATAGAAGAAGAGTTAATAAGGAAAATACTCCCAAATGTTTCGAATTTTCCACAATTGCAAAAATTGCAGTTGGAGATGGATATATTTTTAGAATAAGCTATTTCAATGCCAACCGAAAGATTCGAAAAGTTTTTATTTTTTATTTCCACATTTCTGCAATTCATCAAGAAAATTTGGCTTTCATTACCCTCTATAGTAAAATTTTCTTTACCCATACAATATACAATTGGTTTCCCTTGAACAGTATTGTTAGACATAAAATGCATGAAATGTTCGTATCTATATCCTCTTATAATGAATCCTTTATTTTCAACGGAATTGTCTGAGACTTTGCCATTTGAAGAATCGCGTATTACAAAAGAATTTTTTATTTTGCAACGTTCAATTGAATAATTAGTTGATGAGTAAACAATGATTTCATCGCAAAAGCATTTCATCACTCTTGCATTTTTGCATTGCAGGAACATGTTTTCTGTATAACATTCCTCTATGCATATATTTTTGCAAAATCCAATTTCTATTCCATTAACATTTCTTTTTGTTATTATTCCTTGGAGAACTGCATTACTTACATTTATGAAAATAACCGCTCCTATCTTGCTATCATGAATATAACAATTTCTTATGATAAAATATGCATCTGTATTCCATATAAAAATGCCGTAATAAACACCACTTGCGTTTATTTCCCATCCCTCTATTATATAAGGATTTCCTTTTGTTCCATTTCCAGAAACAACCCCATTTTCCCAAGTAAAGTCATCATTTCCATTAATGAAAATAGGAGGATGAGGAGTATAATCATTGGAATCTTCTAATGGAAATGAATAAGGAAAAATGATAAGAATAATTGAAATTAAAGCAACCTTTTTTAACACTAATATAATCAGCATGAATATACTTATAAACTTTTTCGCTTAACTTTCATGGAGGAATTGAAAAAAATAGCTGCATTTGAAGCAGTTAAAAAAATTAAGGATGGAATGGTTGTTGGACTTGGAACCGGCTCAACTGCAAAATATGCAATTCTTAAGATAGGAGAGTTGGTAAGGCAAGGAATGGAAATAATTGGTATAGCAACATCAAAAGAAAGCGAGGAATTAGCAAAAAAATTGGGCATTGAAATAGCAGATATTAATGACTATGAAATGATTGATTTAACAATAGATGGAGCAGACCAAGTTGATTCAAATTTGAACTTAATAAAAGGAGGAGGGGGGGCATTGCTTAGAGAAAAAATAGTGGCAAGTTGCAGCAAAAAGGAAATAATTGTTGTTGATGAAAGCAAGCTAACAAAAAATTTTTCATTTCCCCTGCCAGTTGAAGTAGTTAGGTTTGGATGGAAAAGAACAGCAGAAAAATTGAAAAATTTTGGATTTTATCCAAAGCTAAGGAAAAAATTTGTTACAGATAATGGAAACTTTATTTTAGATTGTAGCTATGAAGAATTAAAGAATTTTGAGGAAATGGAAGCAGAAATAAATAATTTGCCTGGAGTAGTTGAAAATGGATTATTTTTAGGATTGGCAGATGAAGTGATAGTTGGAACAAAAAATGGAATAGAAATATTAAAAAGGAATAAAAGCTAAATCCAATGTTTTACAAAGCCCATTGCCAATATAATGCTAGCACCAATTATCATTCCTGTTCTTATACTTGTATCAATTTCGCTCGTTAATGCCCCTAAATATAGAACTCCTCCTAATGCTACTATGCCCAAATCATATATTACTGCTCCAATTTTATTTCCTGCAGATTTCTCTGCAGCGATCATTATTATAGCCCCTATAAATAAAAGCAATATAGCTATTCCTCCTATAATTACAATTAAGCTTTTTGGTAATTTCAAATCAACAGCTACTTCCATTTTCTTTTCTTCATTCATGTTTGCTAATCTTTAAGAATTATAAATTTCTTTTTATTTTTTTAATTTTTAGTTTAGGTTTGCAATAAATAAGATTTTGCCCCAAATAGTTACAAAAGATTTATATATTCATATATACAAAATATATACATGATTGTGACGCTTGAAGATTTGGCAATGGCAATTGCATCAAGAGTAGATATTGATATGGAATCTGCTATTAAAGATGCAAATTTTGTAATGGATTTATTTGGTTTTGAAGATAGAATAATAGATAATATTTTGGAGCCAGAAGATAGACAACTTTTTTACATATTGGAAGAAGAAGGCATGTTGCTAACAGAAAGAGAAGAAACAACTATATATGATGGAAGAAGCTGGCGCACCCATTATTGGGTATTAAATAAGGAAACAATATTGAAATATAAGGAAGAAAAGAAAAAGAAGGAAGAAAAGAAAAAAGAAATAGAAGATGTTACAGAGATATATAGCGAGATTCCAGATGAATTATGGTTTAGCAGAGATTAGTCGGACAGAGATTAATCGATAGAGATTAACTGGATAGAGATTAGTCAGACAAGCTATTTAATATATCTTTAACTATCTCCCTAAATCCATCAAAGCCAACTGGGCGGGCAATAATTCCTTTTGCCCCAGCTTTTTCCAATTCTTTTGCCCACTTTGTGCCAAAATATGCAGTAAAGCCATAAACTCTTGCTTTTGGGTCAATTTTCATTATTCTTTTAGTTGCTTCTACGCCATCTATACCGGGCAATTTCAAGTCCATAATAACTAAATCTGGCTTTTTGTTTGCTTTCATCAATTCCTTGTATTTTTCAACCCCTTCTTCCCCGCTAAAAGCTTGGTAGATTTCTAAATTTAATGGAGATAAATATTCCTTTATTAATTCCTGAATTGGCTCCTCATCCTCAACAACTAACATAATTGGCATTATTGAAAATCATTTTTATATATAAAGTTATTTTGATTGAGATGAAATTGAAAATTGAAGTTGAAGAAGCAAGAAGAATTGCAAAATATGGGCTATGTGATGCATGCTTAGGTAGACAATTTGCTCTAATTGGACA
>CAZDCH010000086.1:0-5748 GCA_964503915.1 uncultured Thermoplasmatales archaeon | reverse complement strand
GCTCGATTATGGGAAAAACTATGAAAATGTTAAAAAGATTGCTAACTTTCTTAAAGGTAAAAGCTAAAAGATGGATAAAAGACTTATGGGCAATCGGCAACTTCTTTTATCTGCAAAACTAGCAGAGATTAGCCTTTGGAATATTTAGAAATATGAAAGAAATCATGAGAAAATGGCAAACAATAATGAAATGAAAAAACTCATAGAGGTCTTTCTATTTGAAAAGGATTTAGACTTTGAAATTTATAGAAAAAAATAATTACAAGCGAAAAGAGGTAAGAATTCATTGAAAAAGACGAAATCAGGAAACAACAGGAATGGTTGGAGAAGAAAAAATAAGGAGTGCTTTTGAAAATGAAAAATTAAAAGAAGTAAAAACTCGTTTTTCCAAAACAATAAAAAGAAATATTCATAAGCAATTTTTATATTAATCATATGAAGACAGCACTATACAGTTTGCATAGAGAATTGGGAGCAACATTTACAAATTTTATGGGATATGAAATGCCTTTAAAATATACTAGTATACAAGAAGAGCATTTAAATGTTCGACATAAGGTTGGTATATTTGATGTAAGCCATATGGGAAATATCTTTGTTAGAGGAAATGCTGAAAAATTTATTAGTAAGATAACAGTTGAAAATGCAAAAAAAATTAAGGAAGGTAAAGGGCAGTATACTTTAATATTGGATTATAATGGAAATATTATAGATGATGAAGTTTTTTTGCATTTAAAAAATGAATATCTTTTTATTCCAAACTGTAACATGCATAAAAAAATTTATGAATGGATGGAAAAACATATAGAAGGAAATATTGAAATAGAAGATTTAAGTAATGAATATTCAATTTTGGCAGTTCAAGGACCATTTTCAACTGAAGCTTTGCAGGAAATATTAAAATTTGATTTGAGCAAATTAAAATTATTTGATTGTTGCGAGTTAAAAAAAGAAGAATTTAAAGTAGAATTTGATGGTAGGTGTATTTTATCTAGAACAGGTTATACTGGAGAAAGAGGGTACGAATTATATATTAATCCAGCAGAAAATGCTGTAGATATTTTTAAAGAATTATTGAAAAAAGGAAAAAAGTATGGAATAATGCCTATTGGAATAGGAGCAAGAGATACTTTAAGACTTGAAAAATGCTTTATGCTTGCATGTAATGAATTCAAAGGAGGTAGAAATCCTATAGAAGCTGGGCTTGAATGGACAATAGATTGGGAACACGATTTTATAGGAAAAGAAGCCTTAATAGAATTCAAGAAAAAGGATGAATATGAAAAATTAGTATTTTTAAAGTGCTTAGAAGCAGGCATACCAAGACAGGGTGATAAAGTTACTAAAAATAATGAAAAAATTGGAACCGTAACTTCCGGAAATTTTTCTCCATGTTTAAAAACTGGTATTGCTATGGCATACATAAATATTAAATATGCAAAAATGGAGGGAGAATTTTATATAAAAGGAAGAAAATTAATAAAAGCAAAAATTGTCAGGCCACCATTTGTTAAAAAAGGAGAATGTTAGAGAAAAAAATATTTACAGTATGGGAAATAACGCAACATTTAAAAGAATTAATTGAAAAAGGCAATTTAAATAACATATGGATAGAAGGAGAAATATCAAATTTTAGAAAAGCAATTGGTAATTTTTATTTTGATTTAAAAGACGAAAAGGCATTAATAAGATGCGTATTTTTTAATCCTCCTTCATTTCCTCTAAAAAATGGAATGAAAGTATTAGTAAAAGGAGATATAAGATTATATGAAAAAAAGGGATATTATCAGTTATATGTAAAGGATATAAAAATAGGAGGGGTTGGAGAGCTATTTATTAAATTTTTAGAATTAAAAGAAAAATTGAGTAAAGAGGGCTTATTTGATGAAAAGTATAAAAAAGAATTGCCAAAAATACCATCAAAAATTGCTGTTGTAACATCTCCAAATGGGGCAGCTATTAGAGATATACAAAATGTTATTTCAAGAAGATTTCCAGTTAAAATAATAATTGCTCCTGTTAGAGTACAAGGAATTGGTGCTGCAGAAGAAATAGAAAATGCTATTAAAATATTAAATGAAAGGCATGATATTGATTTAATAATATTGGGAAGAGGGGGAGGAAGTTTCGAAGATTTATGGGCTTTTAATGAGGAAAAAGTAGCAAGAGCAATTTTCAATTCAAGAATTCCAATAATTTCTGCGGTTGGACATGAAACAGATTTTACGATAGCTGATTTTGTTGCAGATAAAAGAGCACCAACCCCATCTGCTGCCGCAGAGATGGCTGTGCCAGATAAGAAAGAATTTATTGAATATATGGAAAGTTTAGCAAAAAGAATTGTTAGAACTATTGAAGGAAAATTGGATTTTTATAGAAGTGTTTTGGGTGGGATTTTGAAAAGAAAGGCATTTAGATATCCATATGAATTAATATGTAATAAAATAGATAGGTATAACGAGATTGTTGAAAGTATGAAAGAAATTATATTAAAAAAATTGGAGGATAAAAAAAGGAAAATGAAAGAAATTGAAAGAGATTTGAATGCTTTAAGTCCATATAAAGTTTTAGAAAGAGGATATAGCATTTGTTTTAGACTAAGGGATAATAAATTATTTAGTAGCATAAAAGATGCTGATATTGGAGAAGATTTAAAAATAGTGGTAAGAGATGGTGAGGCAATATGCAGGCTGAAGAAGAAAAAAATGAAATAAATTTTGAGGAAGCATTAAATGAATTAGAAAAAATAGTTGAAGAAATAGAAAAAGGGGAACTATCATTGGAAGAAACTATTAAAAAATTTGAAAAAGGTATAAAGCTTTTTAAAATATGTAAAGAAAAATTGGAGAAGGCCGAAGCAAAAATAGAAGAATTAATGGAAGAAATAAAATGAGACATGCATTATTTTTCTTTGGAATACCAACTATTATAATAATAGTTAGCCATTTTATAATGCATGATTTAGAAATTTTTAATTTAATAACTACTTCCATACTTTTTTTAAGCTTGATCTTAATAGGTATTGGATATTTTAAAAAAAATGATTTAAAAAGAAATAATTTAATATTATTTGTAGCATGGTTTTTGTTTGCAATATATTGGGCAACTCAACCAGAATTTCTATATTATAAGGGAGATGGGGATTTAGTTAATGCTTTGTTTTGTATAGTTGGTGTATATTTTCTATCTTATATCTCATATCATGAATATCTTTGTTATAAAAGAAATGAGGAAATAAGAAGCTTAAAATTTTTGGCTGGAGCAACTTTTTTTTCGGGCATGCTATATTTTGTATTTCAAAAAACAGTTATTGGAAATTTTTTAATAAAAATTGTTGCTGAGCAAACCGTTTTCTTCCTTAAAATGATGGGCTATAATGTATATACTGGAGAGATAAGAACATCAATAATTAATACATATGTCCCAATTTATTTTAATGGTATAAAAAGTGTAGATATAATATTAGCTTGCACTGGCTTGCAATCAATGGCTGTTTTTATTGGAGTTATAGGTGCAATAAATGCAGATAATAAAAGAAAATTGAAAGCTTTTTTATATACAGTTCCGACAATATATATATTAAATTTAGTGAGAAATGTTGGAGTAGTTTATGGGATGGAAGTATTAAATATAGATTTTTATATGATGCACAATGTAATAGGAAAATTGGGCTCATTAATTGTTTTGATTTTTCTTGCATTTCTAATATTTAATTTATTACCAGAACTATATCAAAATATAATGGATTTGTTTAACTTGCCTAAAAGAAAGGGACCTATAGAAAAATTATTTAAAAAATGATAGCAAAAAAATGTTTACATATAGCTTTTATTCCTTTTCCTTTCATTATATTTTTCATATTTTTTTCTTTTATTACAAAAATTGCAATTACAATTGCAATTTTTCTTTCGACTTTGCAAATTTTCTTCATTTTCTTTTTTAGGGATGTTAAAAGGGAAATAGAAGATGATATAATTTCTCCTGCAGATGGCAAAATTTTATATGCAAAAAATAATAAGATATCAATTTTTATGGGAATATTTGATATGCATGTAAACTTAATGCCATATGATGGGAAAATTGTAAAAATGAAATATTATGAGGGGGCGCATAAGCCTGCATATAAAAATGTAAGTAAAAATGAAAGAATGGAAATAGAAATTGAAAGCGAAATTGGGAAAATAAAATTAATCCAAATAGCTGGAATATTTGCAAGGAGAATAGTACCATATGTAAAAGAAGAGGAATATTTAAAGAAGGGAGAAAGAATAGGAATAATAAGATTTGGTTCAAGAGTTGAAGTTATTCTACCAAAAAATTGCAAAATTGTTGTAAAAGAAAAAGAAAAAATAAAAGCTGGAAAAAGAATAGCAATAGCTAGTCAACAAATATGACAAATATCCACAATAATATTCCTTCCCTTTCAATATTTATACCGTTTGCTGATAAGCTTGCTTTTACTATTCCAAATCCAGCCAATGAATAATGCTTAGTTACAGCTGTTCCTGCATCTGCAATAAAATCTCCACTATCAGAAAATTCATATAATATTCCATTAAAATAAACTTGCCAATGAACATTAACTGGACGATTTTCCATATTTATGCATTCAAAGTTTATTCCTATTCCTCCTATTATATATAAATCTATTTGATTTGGCTTATCTGCTATAGCATTGCATGAGAGGCCAAAACTTATAAGCAATACAGCAAAAGCTAATTCTTTCATAATTTAAATAAAAAAATTATTTTTTATTATTTTTGATGGCTTTGTATATACAGTAAGCTAGTCCTCCATAAAAAATTATAATGCCTATTAAAGCCATTGCTATTGCTTCTGCCGACATTTTGCTATGCCTATCGCAATTAAAATAGAAAATGCTACTATAAATATTCCTATTGCTAAGCACCACACTGGATAATTTTCATATCCCTTTGTTATTAATTCTCCTAAAGAAGCTAATCCAATTGATATTAAAACAATGGGAGCAATTATTTTTAGCATTAGGCTCATCCATTTCCCAATCTTTATTTCAGACACTTCATTCACATATTTCCTTATTTTTTCTCCCCCAAAAATATAGCCAAATATAAGACATTCTAACAAGCCAACCAAAACGAGAGCAAAATTTGAAATAAAATGATCCATTATATCAATCCAATATATTCCATTTCCCCCTAAAAGCAATAATCCAATTAAAAAACCGAGCAAGCAAATAAAAAAATTTGCTTTCTTTCTACTTATATTAAATTTATCTTTTAATCCATTTGTTATAGCTTCAACCATCGAAAATGCTGAATCTATACCAAATGTTAGCAAAGCAACAAAAAATATTATTCCAAAAAATGATGCCATAAAAGGCATTTTTGAAATGGCAGTAGGATATGTTATAAAAGCCAGTCCAATTCCTCCCCTTGCAATTTTTTCCATTGGCAATCCAGTCTGATATGCTAAGAAGCCTAAAGTACTAAATACTGCAAATCCTGCCAAAAAAGCTGTTCCACCATCTGCTAAAGCTGTTATGAAAGCATTATTTGATATGTCTGAACCCTTTTTCAAGAAGCTGGCATATGTTATCATTATACCCTGAGCTAAAGACAATGAAAAGAAAATTTGAGCATATGCGGAAAGCCATACTGAAGGCATTGCAATTTTTGAAAAATTTGGAGCTAAATAAAATTCAAGCCCATCTATCGCTCCATTTAATGTTAATCCCCTTAATGTTAATATTAATAAAAGTATGGTTGG
>CAZDCH010000085.1:0-5788 GCA_964503915.1 uncultured Thermoplasmatales archaeon | reverse complement strand
GTAGGAATTCATGAATTTGTAAAGGGAAAGAGAATCAGTTATGCAACACAGCACCAATAGAGTAAATATTAAATATACATATGTAATTTTATGCCACTATGGCAGAAGAAAAGGATTTCAAATATATAGTCAGAATAGCAGCTACAGATATTGATGGCAATAAGCCTACTCGATATGCTCTTACTACAATAAAAGGAATAAATTTTATGGTAGCAAATGCTATAATAAATTATACTGGTATTGATGGAAGAAAAAGAATTGGCTATTTGCTGGAAGAAGAAATAGAGAAAATAAGTAAAGCTATAGAAAATATAAATGATTGGCTCCCTCCATGGCTCAAAAATAGGAGAAAAGATTTATTAACTGGAAAAGATAGGCATCTAATAGGAACTGATATTGATTTGGTTAAAAGAGAAGATATTAATTTATTGAAAAAAATAAGATGCTATAGAGGAATAAGGCACGAAAAAGGATTGCCAGTAAGAGGGCAAAGAACAAGAAGCAATAAAAGAAAGGGATTAACAGTTGGAGTAATTAAGAAAGCAAGGAGATAAAATGGGGGACCCAAAATTTCCTAGGAAGAAGTATGAAACACCTTCTCATCCATGGGAAGCAGAAAGAATAAAAAGGGAAAGTGAACTCATTGAAAAATATGGTTTAAAAAATAAAAGGGAAGTATGGAAAGCTGAAACTTTTTTAAGGAGAATAAGAGAACAAGCAAGAAAATTATTTGCAAGAGGAAAAGAAGCTGAAAAGGAAAAGGAAAAATTGTTAAAAAGATTATTTAGACTTGGTATATTGCCCGAAAATGCAACACTAGATGATGTCTTAGCATTAACTGTTGAGGATATTTTAGCTAGGAGGCTTCAAACATTAGTATATTTACATGGTTTAGCTAAAACGCCAAAGCAAGCTCGCCAATTTATTGTGCATGGTCATATAGCAATAAATGGAAGAAAAGTTAGGGTTCCTTCTTATTTAGTGAGAAAGGAAGAAGAAGACAAAATTTCGTATTCATATTCATCACCATTGAACGATGAACTTCATCCTATGAGACCAAAAGTTGAGGAAAAATTGTTTATAAGGAGGAAGGAAGAGGAAAGAAAGGAGGAAAGAAAAGATGAGGAGGAAAGTAAATGAAATGGGCTATTGCTCATATATTTGCGTCACATAATAACACAATTATAACAGTTACAGATATAACTGGAGCTGAAACTATTGCAAAATGTTCTGGAGGAATGGTTGTTAAAGCAGATAAAGATGAGCCATCTCCATATGCAGCAATGGTGGCTGCTCAAAGAGTTGCGGAAGAAATAAAGGAAAAAGGAATAGAAGGTATCCATATAAAGGTTAGGGGGATAGGAAGAGGAAGAAGCAAAAGCCCTGGGCCAGGAGCACAAGCTGCTATTAGGGCTTTAGCAAGAGCTGGATTAAAAATAGGTAGGATAGAAGATGTTACTCCATTGCCCCATAATGGATGTAGGGAAAAAGGAGGGAAAAGGGGAAGAAGGGTATGAAAATTAAATTTCTGGAATTGAAAGAAAATTATGCTAAAATTTTATTTGAAGATACTGCTCCTTATTTTGTAAATGCAATAAGAAGAACCCTAATTGCTGATATACCAAAATTAGCAATTGAAAATGTTACAATATATGATAATACATCAGCACTATTTGATGAAATAATTGCTCACCGCCTCGGTATGATTCCGCTGCCAACTAGGCTTGATTTGCTGAATTTTAGGGATGAATGTGTTTGTAAGGGGAAAGGATGCCCAAATTGTACAGTCCATTATACACTTAGCAAAGAGGGAGAATGCATCGTTTATTCTGGTGATTTAAGAGCTGAAGACCCAATGTGGGCAGTTATCGATAAAAATATCCCCATTGTAAAACTATTAAAAAATCAAAGACTAATTTTGGAAGCTGAAGCTGAACTAGGTATAGGAAAAAAACATGCAAAATGGCAAGTAGTGTGTGGAATAGGATATAAATACTATCCAGTAATAGAAATAGATAAAGAAAAGTGCAATCTATGCAATGAATGTGTTTCAATTTGTCCAAAAAATATTTTAGAAATAAAAAGGGGGAAATTGAACATTAAAAATATTGAAGATTGCAATTTATGTAAAAGTTGTATGGAAATTTGTAAAAGAAATGCAATAAAGGTAAAAGGAGATGAAACTCGTATAATAATGCAATATGAAACAGATGGTTCTTTATCTGCGAAAGAAGCATTGAAAGAAGCTTTAAAGATACTATATAATAAATATGATGAATTAGAAAAAGCTTTAAAGCTTTAAAGGGAATCTCCAATCCACACCAACTGTTCTAAAGCCAATTTTTGCTATTGGTGGCAACCTTCTTTTATGTTCTGTTCTATTTACCATTTCATATATCCTATTTACTTCCTTAACTTCTACGTTAGCCATATTTGCAATTTTATCTATATCAAATCCTCTTTCAATACAATACAAAATTTTATCAAGCTTATCATAAGTTATACCAAGCTCATCCTCATCTGTTTGTCCTTTCCATAAACCAGCTGTTGGAGGCTTTTTTATTATTTCCTCCGGTATTTCTAGATATTCTGCTATTTTATAAACTTGTGTTTTATACAAATCGCCTATTGGCAAAAAGTCGCTTGCGCCATCTCCATATTTAGTAAAATATCCAACCAATAATTCTGTTTTATTTAATGTACCACATACTAATGCTTTTCTTGAATTTGCAAACTGGTAAAGTAGAATCATTCTTATCCTTGCTTTTATATTTCCCAAGACAATTTCGTCCATTTTATCACATACATTTATAATTGGACTAAGTAATGGAGAAATATCAATAACTTTATAGTATATTCCAAGAATTTTTGCCATTAGCCTCGAATGCTCAAAATCTTCTAATGGTGTTGAGCCATCTGGTAAAAATAAAGAATAGACATTTTCTTTTCCTAAAGCCATGGTAGCCAATTTCGCAACAACTGAAGAATCAACACCTCCAGACAATCCTATAACTACTCTATTTATACCAGCTTTTTCTGTATATTCCTCTATAAAATTTAGAATAACTTCAATAACTTCTTTTTCATTGATTTCGAGCATGCAAAGTTATAAAAGTTATAAATTTATTTCTTGCGATGAAAATTTGCCTAATTAATATTAATCCAAAAGTTGGGAACAAGAAAAAGAACATTAAAAAAATGGAGAAGTTTATTGATAATGTAGAGGCAGAATTGTACATCTTTGGAGAAATGGCTTTAACTGGATATATATGTAGAGAAGAAATTTTTTCATTTGCTGAAAATAGGGAAGGAGAATCGATAAAACAAATCATGGAAATAGCAAGGGAAAAAAATTGCAATATAATTTTTGGAATGCCTATTGAAGAAAGAAAAGGAGTAATATATAATTCTGCAGTTTTAGTTACTCCAAATAAAATAGGAATATACAATAAAAGATTTTTAGCAAATTTTGGCCCTTTTGAAGAAGAATTTTATTTTAAAGAAGGAAATAATTTACCTGTTTTTGAAATAAATGGATATAAAATTGGAATGTGTATATGCTATGATATTTTCTTTCCAGAATTGATAAAAGGTCTAGTATTAAAGGGAGCAGATATAATTGCATGTATTTCTGCTTCTCCAACAATTTCAAAAGTATATTTTGAAAAAGTATTGCCTGCTAGAGCAGTAGAAAATACAGTTTTTATGGCATATTCAAATTTAGTTGGGGAAGAAGAAGGATTAACATTTTGGGGAGGAAGCCAAATTTATTCTCCTATGGGGGAATTAATTGCAAAAGCTAAAGAATATAAGGAAGATTATGTTGTTTGCAACATTGATTTTAGTTTATTAAAAGAGGCGAGGATGGCTCGTCCAACTTTAAGAGATACAAAGCCTAATATATTTTTGGATTTATACGAAGTTTTGAAGGGAAAGATGGAAGATGTATGATTATGAAATTGCTATTATAGGGGCTGGAGCTGCTGGCTGTTCAGCTGCAATATATGGTGGAAGAGGGGGAGCGAGTATTGTTGTTTTTGATAAGGGCATGGGAGGTGGGCTTGCTACAGAAGCACCAAAAATTGAAAATTATCCTGGATTCAAGAGTATAACTGGCATAGAATTGATGGAAAAAATAAAAGAGCATGCAATGGAATATGCTGATATGAAATTTGGAGAAGAAGTTAAAGAAATTAGATTGAAAGAAAATGGAGTTGAAGTTATAACGAACAGGGGTAAATATTGGGTTGGAGCTGTTATAATTTGTACTGGTTCAAAACATAGAAAGTTAAATGTAAAAGGTGAAGAAAAATTCGCTGGAAAAGGTGTCTCATACTGTGCAACATGCGATGGTTTCTTTTTTAAGGGAAAAAAAGTTGCTGTTATTGGAGGAGGAAATAGTGCAATTATAGAAGCTATTTATCTTCGCCAACTTGGATGCAATGTTTATGTTATTCATAGAAGAGATGAATTGAGGGCAGAGAAAGCGCTGGAAAAAGAAGCAGAAGAAAAGGGAATAAAATTTCTTTGGAATAGTATTGTAAAAGAAATTTTGGGTGATGAAAAGGTTAAAGCATTAAAAATTAAAAATTTAAAAACAAACGATGAAAAAATTATGGAGATAGATGGTGTTTTTATATCTATAGGAGAAGAACCTCAAAGCAATTTAGCAAAGAAAGTTGGCATTAAAACAGATGAAAATGGGTACATTATAACCGATGAAATGGGAAGAACAAATATTTCAAGAATATTTGCAGCAGGAGATGTTACGGGAGGAGTGAGGCAAGTTATAACTGCCTGCGCTGAAGGAGCGAAGGCTGCTCTAGCTGCTTTAAAAATTGTTGGAAAAAGAAGTCCATTTTAGCCATACCATATGCTTTCTTTTGTTGTATAGATAAATATGCCCATTCCTTGCTTAATTTCAAAGTCATATTCTGGAGGAGATATTCCAACTAAATAAGATTGGAATTGTTGCATACTAGCATTCCATTTAGCAATGATGCTACAATTTTCAATTTCAAGTAAGCTTGCCATGGTAGCATTTTTAAACCATCCTATCAAATTCCATCCTATATGCAATGGAATAGAAACATTTTCAATAGGATTTCTTTTAATGCTAAATATAGTATTATTTTTTAAATAAATGAAATATCCTTTGCCATCTTCTATTTCAAAGTCAAATTCTGGAGGAGATATTCCAACTAAATAAGATTGGTATTGCTGTATGCTACTATTCCATTTAGCAATAATGTTGCATTGTGAAATTGCATTGCCCAAAGATTTAGCAGTAAAGTTATTTTCATATGGAATGGTAATTAGATTCCATCCTTTATAAAAGAAGAAAGAAAATATAGAAGAATTAATTTGAAAGACAACAGTATCATTAAATCCATTATATTCAGCTTTTAGTATTGCTATTCCATCATTAATACCAGAATTAAATTTAATTGATTTTCCATAGCTTGCATTTATTGTAGCATTTGAATCATAGTTAATTATGCTCCAACTTGCTTCAACAAATTCAATAAAGCCATAGGTATAGTTAAAAGCTGATGAATAAGCAATAAAAGAGAAATTTGTAGAAATGTTATAATCTAAAATTTCATTTTTTGTTGTTTCGAAAGTAATAAGGATGTAATCTATTTTTATTACAGTAATATTTTTTGTAATAATATCAATTGCATCCTCATTATCTCTTACAATTAGCATTACTGTATACTCTCCTCCCTGGCTATATCTATGCACAGGATTTTTCTCATAGCTATAATTTCCATCTCCAAAATTCCAT
>CAZDCH010000084.1:0-5863 GCA_964503915.1 uncultured Thermoplasmatales archaeon | reverse complement strand
ATTCTCCATTTGTTAAATTAAAGAAAAGATTAAGAGTTTTTCCATATAAATAAGGGCTTTTTTCCTTACTTATATCACAAGGTTCATCTATTAGGCCTTTTTTCCAAAGTTGTATTTGTATAAGAACAATTTTATTTTTTTCATATCTAACAGTTCTTGCCGCCATTGGCCATTCAAACCATATATCCATTCCTTTAAATTCTTGCTTCCACCATATACTATCTTCTCCATCTATAAAAATCTTAAAATAAACTGTATTGTTCTGCATACATAAACTTCTTATCCTATATATATTTACTACAATCGTTACATTCTCCGGCGATGAGCTAGCTTTTATAACAAATAAACTTTCATTTTTCTTAACACTAAATGCTACAGGCATTAATGTAAAAATAATAAAGAAAGCAAGCAATTTTTTCATGCAAGCAAAATTGAATATAAGTATTTAACTGTTGCTAAACACTGGCATCTATGATTTCAAATTTCATCCACCCATCCATTCCTTCAATATAATATTCTTTGCAATCTTTAAATATGTTAAAATTCTTTGCATAAGCTCCATATATTTTATAAATTCTAACAATATCATAATCTCTTATTCCATCATTCCAATTTCTTTCTACTGGATCGAAATCTAAATCGTAAACAACAATCATCAATGGAAAAGTTCCATTACCAGGCTCCCCACTATCGTTGGCATCCAAAATGCAAGAATAATTCATACTCTCATTTTTATTCGGAATTATTGGATGAAAATTTAATGGAGCTGAAGAAGGGAATTCTGCCCAATCTTTTCCAGTAGATACATTAATTCTAATTTCAATTATTCCATCTTTATCTGCCATATTTGTTTTCAAAAATATTTCCTTTATTCTAACTTTTATTTTTACATCTCTCAATGGGTCAATATCTATTCCATCTTTTATTCCATCTTCATCAACATCAGGATTCTGTATATATTCTAAAATTGTTTTATTTTCTATTCCTCTCTTCCTATAATATAACATTTCATAGTAGTCTATAAAGTAATCAAAATCTATATCGTGTTTCCAATCAGTAGGATTTGAACCAATTTTCCATTCTTCAAAATCTGTTAATCCATCCTCATCTGTATCTTTTTTAGTTGGATCTGAAGAAACATTATATGAAATGGAGGTATTATTTGTTGGATAGAAAACTTTTATGTGCCATCCTTTTTTTTCTATTTCATTGGGCAATCCATCTCCATCCCAATCATCTTTTTTATTTATGCAGCCACATATTGTTAGCAGCAATATAATTGACAATATTTTCTTTCTAATCATTTTCTTTTTTCATAAAACTTCATTTTTTCTATAATTTCCTTGCTTATTTTCCTTATTTTTTCTATATCTCTTTTTAGAAGCATTTTTTGTTTCCTTAATGACATTAATATTCTTTCAATAGCTATTTCATCTGGTTCAATTAAAATTAATCTTTCTTCATCAATTTTATATTCTGGTATCTTAGGCATTGGCGGTTTTTTTGGCTGATTTGGGTAATTTATCTGTAAATCTTTTATTCCTCTTTTTTTCATTTTTTCATATTCCTCCCTTATTTTATTACATTCTTCTTTCCATACATTATATGCTTCAATCCATGAATTTTCCCATTCTTTTTTAATCATTTTTTCTAATTTCTTTTGCTTTTTATTTCTTATTCTCCTTAATTTCTCTCTTTTCTTTTCGTCTTTATAAAGGTATTTACAGAAATATAGGGCTGATTTCCATTCATCTTTCATTTCTTTCATAATTTTTTTTCTTTCGCTTGATTTGAGCTTTAATATTTCATCTCTTTCTTCTTTCCAGGGTTTTGGTAAGTATGTATGCAAGGCATTTCTCCTATAAATTGTAATACAAACAAATAGAAGCAAAAAAATAGATGGCATACTACTTACTAAAGCTACAAATTGACCTAATGTTAAATGAAAGCCTTTCATAGTAACTATAATTGAAACAGTTTTTGGTATTGCTCCCATAGCACTTACTTTTGCAATTATAATAAATGTTCTTTCTTGGATGAAAAATTTTTCATGAGGAGTAGCAAAGTATAAATAAACAGTACCCTCTCCTTTTGGAGGGAGAATAATAGTTGATGGAGAAAAACAGATTTCCCAATTTGGAGGAGTATAGAAAGGCTCTATTACAAATCTTTCTTCATAGTTTCCATAATTTATTATTTTTATAGGTATTTGGTATATTTCTTCTTGTTTTCCCTCTATAAAAATATCCTCTACCACTACATCAAATGAATGATATGGAGCAGATTTTACTCTAAATGTATAATTTCTATAATGCCATGTACCATATATGTCTCTTAACCTTCCACATAATGTAACATTTGCATAATTAGAAGGACGAGCAGACGCAACAACAACAACATGCCCAACTTTTGTTTCATTTTGATACATGAAGTCAACTGTTGGTGAAACATACGCTTCCCATCCGGGGGCATCTACTTTCACTTTAAATTCTACTCTAAAAAGATATAAATTTCTTTGGAAATATCCCCCATTATAGTATTTAAAATAAAAATAATGAGATTGGGTTGGCTTGATTTCAGCAGTTGCTTCCTTTGCTTCTATTTGCAAATTTACAAATTGAACCATTGGTTCTTTTGCAAGAATAATTGGTGAAAATAAAATAAAAATTAAAAAAAATAAAAAAAATCGCATGTTACTTTTTCTTAGAAAATATTATGCAAGCTAATGCAATGCCGGCTATTAAAATTATTGCATCAAAGCCAGGAACATAAAATCCCTTATTTTTTGCTAAGAAATAAGCAGTTGTTTCATATGATGTGATTAATTCAGTTTCATCAGTTACTCTTTGCCATTTCCCACCCCTATATTCATAATATGGAGCTTCAGACCTTGCTTTAGCTCTTATTGCAAAATCTTGCCAATCGTTATGATATGAAATAGCTGTTCCATGAGGGGATGTCAAAGTTATAGTAACTGTTGCAAATGGAAATGTTTCTTCTCCTGGCTGTTTTGGTTCTATTACAACAGTTGATGGACTTATAACATATCTCCAATTACCTGGCTCTTTTTCTGGAGATAAGTCAACAATAACTCTTGAATTCCCATAGTTATAAATATTTATAACAAATGGAAGTTCCCTATCAGGAGCTGTTCTTTCTATTGGTTTAACAGCAGAAATTGCAATTTCTGTAAATGGATTATATCCTACAATTATAGAAAATTTAGCTTCTTTAATTTGTCTTAATAGTGCTCCTGTTACAAGAGTGCCTCTAATTGCAACATCTATACTTCCTGTTGTTCCAGCTATAATATCTTGTTGTTTTACAGCCATAGCAAGTTTTACAGTTGTTTCTCTATTTGGCATTAAAACTAATACAGGAGGAGTTGGAGTTACTGTAAGCCAATCTGGCTTTCCTTCAATATATACATCTGCATATACAGGTAACCATCCATAAATTGCTGGCTTATAAGTTACGCTAATTGAAACTTCTTGCAATCCATACCTTTCAACATAAGAAACTGTTGATTCGGGCACAGCTTCTATAATCCCCCAAAAAATTGCTGAGGCACTTTGAGAAAAAAACAATGCTGCAATAAACACCAATATAATGCTTTTTTTAAACACTTTAAACATTTTAAACATTTTAAGCATTTTAAACATTTTATCCCCCTGAATATTCGATATTGAAAATTCAGTATTTATTTTTTTCCTCCTTCCTCTTCCTCTTCCTCAACCTTTGTTGCAACCTTTTCTGGAAAGTAGCTAAGTAGTACTATATCCCCTACCGCAAATACCCACCTATAGGGTATTGCAACATCTTTTCCTTCTTCAACTATTTCTTTATTTGTTTCCGTTAATATCAATTTATCAATTCTTTTTTCATTAATATCAATTAAAACATCTCTTACTTCTCCAATATATTTACCTCTTGTTGTATACACCGGCAAGTTGATGAGAGCAGTTATTTCCATTTTATCACAAGATTAATATAAAATTGTTTTAAATAATTATTGCTTCATAAAATAGGCTGATTTACAGCAAAAGAATAAATCCAAAAATTCAAAAATTTCATATAAACAATTCATAATAATTAATGGGGATGGGATTGAATATAAAGATATTAGAAAAAGCTAAGAAATTTGCAAATATAATAGAAAGGCAAGAAAAAATAAACATTCTAACCCATTGTGATGCAGATGGAATTGCTGGAGCAGCAATTGCAAAAAAAGTTTTGGATGAAATAGGAATAAAAAACGAAATAAAAGCTGTTAAATATTTTAAAAAGGAATATATAAATTCAGAAGAATTTTTTTGGTTAATTGATTTAGGAAACGAATATATAAGAAGTTGCAATTGCATAATAACTGACCACCATTACATGAATTCATTTAATGAAAATATTTTAAACCCTTATCAATATGGAATAAATGGAGAATATGAAATATCAGGAGCTGGTTTGGCTTACTTAGTTGCTTCGTGCTTTGATTCCAAATATGCTGATTTAGCAATAATTGGAGCTATTGGAGATTTACAAGATTTAAAATTTCGTAAACTCGTTGGGATAAATAGAGAAATTTTAAAAAAGAGCAATATTGAAATAAAAAGAGATTTGAGAATTTATGGAAGGGAAAGGCCGTTATATAGAATGCTTTCATATTCAGCTGACCCAATAATCCCCCCATTTTTCAAAAAGGAGAAAAATTCTATAATATTCCTTAAAAAAATTGGTATTGATTATAATAAAAGATGGATAGAATTGAATAAAGAAGAAAAGAAAAAATTGTTTTCATCACTTGTAAGATTACTAATAGAAGAAGGATTTGGTTATAAATACATAGAAAGATTATTTGGAGAAGTTTATGAGTTAAATGGAAAAGATGTCAGGCAATATTCAACTATTTTGAATTCATTAGCTAAATATGGAAATTGGGAAGTTGGAATAAAAGCATGTATAGAAGGAAATTTTGATATGGAAAAATTGCTTAAACAACACAAAAAGAAATTAAAAAAATATATTGAATATGCAAACAAAAAAATTAGGGAGTATGAAAATATTTACTACTTTCATGGGAAAGATTATATTTTGGATACTATAGTTGGAACAGTTGCAGGAATATTGCTAAAAGAAAACAAGATATGCTGTCCAATTGTAGCATTTGCTGAAAATGAAGAAGGAATTAAAATATCTGTAAGAGCTCCTCCAGACCTAAGCTTGAATTTATCCAAAGCAATAAAAAAGGCAACAAAGATGATTGGTGGGGATGGAGGCGGACATGCATGTGCTGCAGGTGGGACAATACCTAAAGGAATGGAAGAAAGCTTTTTAAAAGTTTTCAATGAGGAAATAAAGCATCAACTAATCCTATAAATTTTCAATAGTTTTACTCTAAATATTATTTTTTTTCCAGCTAGTTCATGGAAACTGTATCCTTTCTTCCTTAATTCATCTTCTACCATTGTTTTTTGAACATTAAAAGTAATAGGTAGAGAAAGCTCTCTATCAAATATTATCGTTCTATTCATTTCTTCTTCAATTGACCTATTTCCAAAGTAAAATATAACTTTTATTTTTTCTTCAGTTATATTCAATACTTTTCCATATATGGTATATGGACCATATGACATTGTAAAATTTCCCAAGGGGGGAGTTATTATAATCTTAATTTTTGTTTCATTATATTCTGCTTTTGCAGCTCCTTCCCAAGGAAGGAAAGGAATTGATAAATTTTCAAGCTTAGTAGGCGTTGTCCTTAATATAACATGTGTTTCATTATATGAAACAACTTCCGTTGAATTTTCCCATATCCAATATGGGCTTTCAATGAATAAATCATACCAATATTGAGGCATTGTTATAACTT
>CAZDCH010000083.1:0-5870 GCA_964503915.1 uncultured Thermoplasmatales archaeon | reverse complement strand
TAAAGCATGTACATTGGAAATAGATTCATAGGAAAGAAACTCCAAGTAAAGCCACTTGTTGAAAAAAAGCAAATAGTATTAAAGTATTTACTATGGTTCATTTCACCAATGAATTTTGCAAAATTTTTATTGAATATCTTTTGCAAACATCCTCCTGTTACAAATTTCCTTGCTTCTTTTACTGAAAAATTTCCTAATAAGCCATATTTATCTAATTCATGCAAAATTTTATCAATATTTTTTACATTCATCTCATCAATTAATAAAAACATTTTTTCTAGTACTTTTTCCGATATATTCTTTGTTATTTTTTGTATTCCTAGAGGAGTATGTATTTCAACAGAAATTTCTTTTTTATTGCTTGTTTCTATGCTATGGGGCATGTTTAGAAGAAGCAACAAGGTAACTATTGCAAATACTTTCATAAAAAATAAATTTATGGAGGATTTTGTATTTTTCCAAATGGATTGAATATTGCAACTGTTTTAATTTTGCTTGCTACAACATCACCATCATTATAATAAGCTTTTACGCTTATTCCACGAGTTTCAAAAAGATATTTCAATGATTTTCCAACTATTCTTTCATTCCATTTCCATTCAAAAGGAGGTGAATAATCAGTATGCTTAAGCTTATAATTAACATAAAATTCTACTTTTTTAACATTTTTTTCTGATATAATTTCTGGCTTTATAGTAATCCAACCAATTATAGTAGTATCTTTTATTTTCATTATTTCTCTATCAAAAATATACAAATAATCTTGCTTTGGCCTAACAATTTCTACTCCTTTTGGCATTCCATCTCTTATTGCATGCAAATATCCCCAACTTCCTTTTTCACTTCCAAACCACGAGCCTATGTAAATTGTTCCATCTTTTCCTATAGCGGGAGATGAGTCAATGTGGCAATAGTGATATTCCTGTTCACTCAATGCCTTCCATACCCATTTTATTGTTCCATCTGGATTTACTGCATACAACTTTCCAATTCCTTCTGCTGTTCCTACATATATGGTTCCATCTTTTCCAATAGAAGGAGAGCCATATATTGTTCCTGTTTCTATATGCCATTTTTCCGTTCCATCTGGATTTATAGCATATAGACATCCAGCATTTCCCATTCCATAATATGTTCCTACATATATTGTTCCATCTTCGCCAATAGCTGGAGCTTCTTGCATACCACACCATTCCCAAGGTCCTTTTACTTTAAATTTCCATTTTAAAGTTCCATCTGGATTTATAGCATATAAATAATCACTCCAGCATCCAACATATATTGTTCCATCATTGCCAATAGCGGGAGAACCTCTCACTTCTGCTTTTGCTTTAAATTTCCATTTTAATGTTCCATCAGGATTTATTGCATATAAATAGCTATCATGAGATCCTATGTATATTGTTCCGTCATTGCCAATAGCAGGAGAAGAATAAATTTTCGACCCAGTTTCAAATTTCCATTTTAATGTTCCATCTGGATTTATTGCATATATGAAGTAATCTGTAGATCCAACATAAATTGTTCCATCTTTTCCTATAGCAGGAGAAGATGATACCCAATTTCTAGGAGTAACGGAAAATTGCCATTTCAACGTACCATTTGGGTAAATAGCATATAGCTTTCCATCGTTTGAGCCAACATATATTGTTCCATCTTTGGCAATAGCTGGAGAAGATGATACACCTCCCCCTGTCTTGAACCTCCATTTTAATCTTCCATCTGAATTTATCGCATAAAGAGAACTACCACTCCCAACATATATTGTTCCATCTTTGTCTATTGCGGGAGAAGAGATAACGCTACCCATTCGATATCTCCATATTTCTTCTCCTGTGACCATTGAAGTGTCATATCCGCTTCTTCCAGTATGCATAACATCATGACAAAACATGGGCCAAGGTGAATCTTGTAAGCCATTATCATTAAATGAAGAAGATATTGCGCATGAAAAATAGCTTGTCATGATTGTAGCAATAAGGAAAATGCTCAATCTCTCTTTCATGTAAAATTTATTACTTATCATTAATAAATATCATTCGTTGTTATTTTTATGCTTTTCGCAAATCCTATATATATATATATATTGAGTATAATAATCAAGGTGGTAAAATGAGGAAGTTGTTGGTATTGTTTATAGCAATTTGCATGATAATGCCAACAATATGGATAAATGAAAATAAGGCAAAAGCTGAAAGTAAAGAAAGAAGCACAAGCTTAGATTATGATTTTATATGGAATGTGGTTTATAATCTTAGCCACATAATAGATGATTACGATCGAGGAAGATGTTTTGGAACATCAGGGGAACATGAAGCAGCAAATTATATAGAAAATTGGATGCAAAATACAGTTGGTCTTTCTAATGTTCATAAAGAAAGAATAGAAGGAACTTATTGGGAAGGCGTTCATCTATATAAATTACACAAGAAAAGAAATATACAAGCTTGGTTTTTAAATGTTACAGCAACAAATGGAAGAGAAATTGAATGGAGAAATATGACTTGTTTTCCTTATATGAGTTATGAAGAGTTGGATACCGAACATTTTGTATCTGGTGCACAAATAGTGGATAAAACAGATGTTGATAGAAATACAAATTTATCAGCAAACGACACAGAGAGAGTCAAGCCAGTATGGCTTTTAGATGTTGATGAGGGTGATCCATATGATTGGATTAAATTTTTAATAGGAAAATATTGGATGATTAGCGGGTTTATCGTCATGGATTATCATAATGAAACATATTTTATGATACAAGAAACAACAAAAGGTCTTGCTAAATTTAAAAAGCCAGGATTCGGAATAGATAAAAGTGATGGAGAATGGATAAAAGGTAAAATCAATGATGGATGGGATGTTACCGCTACTTTCTATCAACACCATACATGGGATGAAGTATATAGCTATAATGTTATGGGAGATATTTCGGGAAGTAATAATGATAAAATAGTTGTTATAGGAGCTCATTATGATTCATGGTGGGGTCAATGCTCATCTGATAATGCGGTTGGTCCAGCTATTTTATTAGGAATAGCTAAATATTTTAAAGAAAATAACATTACTCCTAAATATAGGCTAAGATTTGTTGCTTTTGGCGGGGAAGAATGGCCACCTTATTGTAGAGGCTCGAAGCATTATGTTCATTTAGCTCATGATGATGAAAATAATGATATTGAATACATGATAAATGTTGATATGGTGGCTCACGATACCTATGATTCCGCTTTATGGATCTATTCCAATGATGAAGATGTTGCATACTATGTATTTCTCGACATTGCATTATCATTAATTAATTATTGTAATAGAACGGGATGGAGCTTGGGCTGGATAGAAGGAACTACACCCTCAGATGATAGCGTATTTAATGTAAATACATCTGCAACTACTATTGCTTTTTCAAAAGCTCTTCAGGAAGGACAAAATGGATGTCCTTATCCTTGGATGCATAGAGATGATGGAGAGGAACATTTAGAAGGGGATACCTTAGATAAAATAGATAGAAACGATTTGAATGTTACCGCTCAATTAATTTTGGCAACAGTATTGCAATATTGTGTAAATGATAGTGCAGCACCTTCATCTTTTATAAATGATATGCCATATTGGCATAATACTTCCCCTGTTACAGTAACTGCTACTGCAACAGATGGTTATGGTGGGAGCGGAATTTGTAAAATAAAGCTTGAATATAAGTATAGCTCCGATAATAATAGTTGGAGCAACTGGATCCAATATGGAGAGACGTTATATAATGAGCCATGGGAATGGAGCTTTGATTTTCCCTATGGAGAAGGATGGTATAGGCTAAGAAGTATCGCTACTGATTACAATAATAATACCGAAACATCTTTAGAATATGTTGAAATAGCATATGATGCTACAAAGCCAACGATAGTTGATAATCAGCAAGGAGATGATACATGGAGAAATAGCAATGATGGAGTATATGATGTTGATTTTTATGATAATTTAGGATTAGATAAAATATGGGTAAGAGATAGCGATGATAACTGGGTATTGCTGGTTGATTTAAATGGAGAAGATAGCTATACAGATGATTGGAGCTTACCAGATGAAGTATGGTATGATTTGGAGCAAGGAATAAATTATATAGATGTAAAAGCAAGAGATATGGCAGGAAATGAAAATATAGGTTATGGCGTATTTTATGTAAAGAAAGATACCATTCCTCCAAATAACTGGGAAAATTTTCAGCCATCTAATTGGACAAATGATCAAACTCCAGATTGTTCAATAGAAGTTAAAGATATAACTTCTGGATTAGATGTTGATACTGCTTATTATAGCTATTCAACAGATGGAGGAAATACATGGAGTAGTTGGATATCTTGCTATTGTACTGGAAGCGATGGAAGCAATAGCTTTGAAACTATAATAGCTTATAATGTTCCTTTCAATCAAGATTCTGCCGATCAAAATAAAATAAAGTTTAAAATAAAAGATATTGCGGGAAATGTTGGATATAGCAATGAATCTACAGTAAAAATTGATTCAACTCCTCCATATACAACCTACACATTATCTGGAGAAATGGGCAATAATGGATGGTATATAAGCAATGTTACAGTTACATTAAATGCAATAGATAATACTTCTGAAGTAAATTATACTAAATATAGAATAAATGGGGGAGAATGGCAATTTTATACAAATCCATTCATTATTTCTTCTGATGGGCAGCATAGTATAGAATATTATAGTGTTGATATAGTTGGAAATATTGAAAATATAAAGAATTTTAGCATAAAAATAGATAAAACTCCTCCTTTAATAACAAATATAAAAGCAGAGCCAAATATACAAGAGCCTAATGGATATGTAAACATAACATGCAATGTTTTTGATAGCAACATAGAAAAAGTAAATGTAATAATAACTTATCCTGATAATAGCCAAATAAATGAAACAATGTTTTGTATTGACAATACTTATTATTACAATTCAAGTTATAATATGGAAGGAACCTATAATTTTTATATATGGGCGAGAGATAAAGCAGGAAACGAAAATATTTCTTCTGAATACTCTTTTCAAATATTTACAGAAGAAATACAATTTACTTTTGAATTATTTGAAGGGTGGAATTTAATTACTATTCCATGCCATAACAATTGGACTGCAAAAACATTAGGAGAAAATATAACAGGATGTGAAATAATTTCAAGATGGGATGCAATAAATCAATCATATGAATCTTTCTTAATAGGTATATCCCCTCCAGAATTTGATTTTGAAATCGAAAATGGCAAAGGCTACTTTGTTTATGTAGAAAATGATACTGTATTTAGTATGATTGGCTCACCTATTGAAAATGTTTCTGTTCCATTGCATATAGGATGGAATTTGATAGGATGGTTTAGAAATGAAACAACTAATGCTAGCTTACTTGCAGAAAATATAATAAACTGTAGCATTGTTTCAAAATGGAATAGTAGCAATCAGCAATATCAATCTTATTTAGTTGGAATATCTCCTCCAGAATATGATTTTGAAATTATGCAAGGAATGGGAATATTTATTTATACAAATACAGAAAGCATATGGAATGGATATTATTCATACAATGCTGGCTTTTCCTATGGCTCAAGATATCCAGATAATACAATGCCCCCTATGCCTTCCTAATTTTGAGAATAAAAATGCATGCCTTAACACAATAACAAAAAAAATAAATATGAAAGAAAATTTATCAAAAAATGAAAAAAATTTTAGCAATAATTTCAATTTTGCTCATTCTAATGCTTTCCCATAATAAAAATTTATCTGTTGATTTAACTGTTGATTTAATGAGCTTGCCATCAAAGGATGACATAAACAATTTTTTAAATTCATTACAAAATAAA
>CAZDCH010000082.1:0-5907 GCA_964503915.1 uncultured Thermoplasmatales archaeon | reverse complement strand
CATAAGCACTATTGTTTATGAAATTGTTATGATATATTGTATTGTTAAATGAATTATCTAAATATATTCCATATCCAAAATTGTTTATTAAATTACAATTTTTTATTTTATTATCTGATGAATTTCTACATTCAATTCCAATTTTATTTTCTTTAATAATAGTGGATTGGATGAAAGAATTTGTAACATTAATAAATAAAATACCACAAAATGAATTATTAATGCTCGAGTTTATTATGGATATATTATTTGATGAAATTATCCAAATGCTTTTATTTTCTATTGAATATATATTTCCTTTCTTTATTAAAACATTTGATGAATTGAATATTTTAATTCCCCATTCGCTTTCATATATTAAGCAATTTTTTATTGTTATATTTCTTCCCTCAATTTTTATAGCCTTTAATGAAAATGTACAATTTATTAAAATTATATTTTCTCCTTTTAAAATAGATTCATTTTGAATGGAATAGAAAGAACAATTTTTTATTATTATATTGGTTGATACAATATCAATAGACTGCAAACAATTTATTTTACAATTTTCTATAGAGATGTTATTCCCTTGGCAACTTATTCCCTTTATCCCATTGTTCAATTCTAAATTTTTTATTGATACATTGTTGCTACTTATATTTATTACTGTTTCATTTCCATTCAATATTACATTCCCCTCACCAACTATTTCAATTTCCTTATTAATTATTATATTTTCATTATAAATACCATCGAAAATTAATATTGTATCGCCATTCTCTGCAGCATCTATAGCATGTTGTATACTATTCCATTTATTATTGGAGGGATCAGTAGTAAAATCATCATCTACAAAAATAATTTTTCCTACTGCATAGCCTAACAAAAGGAAACTTATTCCTAGAAGTGCTCCCACCCCCCTTAGCATATAAGTTAAAAAAATCTTACACTTAAACCTTTTTATTTTTTTGTAATGGTTTGCCGAAAAAATTGTGGAACTTAAATTCTAAGAGAAGAATTATTCAAGGAATTATTTATGGTGCATAATCGCCATGGCAGTTGTGCATATTTACATGGCAATTTCTTTTATTAATTCTGATTAAATCTACACCTAACCAAATTTTTAAATAAGTTTTTAAATAAATTTTATTAGCAAACCATGGAAAATGAAGAAATAAAGCTACCAGAATTTAATGAAAAAGAATTTATTGAAGCAGAAAAAAGAAAAGCAAAAACATCTTTCATTGTATTTCTATTTGGAATATTTATGGCAATAATTTGTCATTTATTATGGAGAAATTTAAATGAAAGCATAAGATGGCCTCTTTGTTTTTTATTTGCTTTAGCATCAATCGGTTTTATGGGAAAAATTTTACAAATTTTTAAAATCGATGTTAGCAAATTTAGCAAAAAGGAATGGTTTGCTTCCATATCATTTTATTTCTTCACATGGTTAGCAATATTTATACTTTCTATAAATCCTCCATTTTATGATGCATCTCCTCCAAAAATAGACGTTGTTTTATTACCAGAAATTCAGCAAAAAAATCAAGAATTATTAATAGTTGCTTATATTACTGATAATTTTGGAATAAGGAAAGTTTCCATAAAAATTGGCGAAAATGAATATGGAATGGAAAAGGATGAACATAATGTTTATTCATATAGATATAAAGGTATAGGGAATGAAAAATATGAAATAATTGCGGAAGATAAAAAAGGAAATAAGGGAATATATAGTGGTAACTTAAAATTTTCAGATAAATTAATAAAAGTTAATTTTCCTAATAAATTAAATTCATCTGATGAGATAGAAATAAGGGTTTTAAAAAATATAAGTAAGGAAAATTTCAGGGTTTATTATATTATAAATGGCCATGAAATAAATGCAACAAAAAATGGAGAAACTGAAGATTATTTCATATATATAACATCTCCTCGTTATGTCGGATGGAAAAAGAATGAAAAAAATGAAATAGAGATTTTTGTTGAAGTAATTCATTATTTTCCTGGAATACAAAAAAAATATAATAACACAATATATGGAGGAAATTATTCTATTGAAACAACATCAGATGAAAAGATTGGAACTGAAAAATCTCCAGTAATATTTGATCTGCCAAAATATCAGAGTAGGCGAACGCCGGGATTTGAAATCATTATTTTACTTGTTGCCCTATTAATTTTGCTTAGAAAGAGAAAATAATTTCATTATATCAATTTCGAAACCAATTACAGGATATTCTAAATCAAAATTTCGAATTACAGATGGTTTTAATTCTCCAAAATATCCTATTTCTTCATTTTCTGCCACAATTATAGCGAACCTTCCTTCTATAAAGGAATTATGTTTTCCTTCCTTTACATCAAGCTTTAATCCAAAATTTCTTAAAATTGCTTCAACAATTGATTTACATTCTGTAAAATTGGCTTTTACATCTATTTTTACTCCTGCAAGCATTTTTTTCTGTGTCACTTTCCCATTATAAAAAGCAATGTCCCCTATTTCATAAATCTTTTGAGGCAGCTCATTATGCCTATTTTTATTTAAAATTTCTAAAAGAGATGGCAATAAAGATTGTCTTATAATTGTGTGTTCGCTTGATATTGGGTTTTTTATTTCTACTGGATTTCCCTTTATTTCCATCTTTATAAATTCTTTTTCATAACTTGATAAACTTAATGTTACTACTTCGTTAAAACCTAATCCAATCATTGTTTGGTGTAATTTCTCAAATGAAAGAGAAGAGCCAAAAGTCATTGAATATGGCATTATCTTCGGAAAGTTTTCATATCCATATCCAATAGCAATGTCTTCTATTATGTCTATTGGATGCAATATATCAACTCTCCATGCTGGTGAATAAACTTTTATTTCATTGCCAACGATTTCGGCATCATGACCCATTCTTTTTATAGCTTCTATTATATCTTCTATTTTTTCTATTTTTAACAATTTTTTGATATAATCAATTTTAACTATATTCAATCTCGGTGTCAAATTTGGTACAAAGCTTTTTTCTTCCTTCCCGATAACTTCTATTTGTTCTAACTTTCCCCCTCTTTCCGCCAGCGCTGTTGAAATGATTACAAGAGATGATAAAACTGCTTTAATATCAATTCCAGTTACTTCAATAAAAATATTTTTTGTTTCTTCATTTATGGCTGTTAAAATACCATTTATTATTGGGGGAAATGATAGAACATTTCCTTCTTTATCAATTATGATTGGATATTTTTCAAAATTTCTTAATAAATGTGCATATGCAATTCCTTTTTCGTGTTTTTTTAGAATTTCGTCTAAATCCATTTCTTCATCTTTTCCTAAAGGCACAAATTTTATTTCATTCGGTGCAACAGCTTTATAATAAAATGGTGGCTTAACTTTATCAAAATCATGAACGCCAATTGCCATTTTTTTTCTATCCTTTCCCAAGGAAAAGTGCAATTTTTCTTGAGATTCCATAAGAGACTTAATGGTTTTGTCATCTATTTCAATATTTCTTATTATTGCTCCAGCAATATAAGGTCTAATTTTTTCTAAATCATTTTCAACATAAAGAGAAATTTTTGGAGGAGAAATTTCATATTTTTTTAATCCTTTTTCTATTCCTAAAAAAGCTCTTAATGCTCTTGCAATACCTTCTATACATAACATATCTGGTCGATTTGGAAAAACTTCTATGCTTATTTCATTATTTTCTATTCTTTCGATACTAACTCCCATCATTGGCAATTTATCTATTAGTTCTTTCTTATCAATTTCTTTTCTTAGCAATTTTATTAAATCCTTATAGTCAAATGTTATAATAGGCATCAATCTAATGCCTATTTTTATATAAAAATTTTATTGGTAAACATGTTGGGGCTGTCAAGAAATTCTAACCTCCAGATTAAAAAAGCAATAGAAAATAATGATGAAGAAAAAGCATTAGAAACAATGAAAGAGTTAAAGCAGGAATAACAAAAAGCTCTTTCACAACTGATATGCTAAAGTGCTATTTTAATAATAAAAAAGTTATAAAGGGCTTTAAAACGCCTTTCAATAATACAATTTGTTTTGTAGTTGGAATGGGCAAAGGAACAATATATTTTCTATCTGAGATTATTGTATATATGATTGCCTTCTATATTTTTTATTCACTTTATGAAGTGTTTATGGGAGACCTTGTAGAAAAGTTGGAGATTTTATTTAAACTAGTGATGTTATTTCCTATTGTTCTTCCTATTTTTCTCATTATTATAGGATACTTTGGTATATATTTATTCATGTGCATGATAACAATTTTTCCTGCTTTTATCTTTTCTTTTATTAACCATCTTATCCCAAGGTTTGCTTTACCATTTGCAATAATAGAATGTAAAACGGGAGAATTGTTTACTTTTGGAATGATGGGCAAAAAATCTTTCAAGAAAGCGGCAATTGGCTAGTGATAAATCCAACTGTTCATGGCCTTTTTTCTGCTTGGGATATTCATTGGGAGTTTATGGAAATTCATAACAAAATATTTTTAATAAATTGATTTTAAGATTGTGATAAGACTTGGTAAACTCGCATTAAATTATTGCTATGACTGCAACTTGCCTTTATTAAAAAGTAGGTGTTCTTGTGGGAATTTGGCAGAGAAAGTTAAAATAACTCCTCCAGGCGATATAAGACCAGCTTTCGAATTTGATATAAATCTATTGAAAAAGGTTATAGAAAGGCAGTATGGTTCTTACTATTTGCCTCATGTCGTTTTATTAAATAACTTGCCATCCATAGATAAAAATGATGAAGTCATTATAGATGGAAAAGTTGCTGGAAATATTTTTTATGATATATGGAATAAAACATATAAATTTCAGCCCAGGCCATGGTATGCTTCTTTATTAAAAATTAAAAGAGGATATGTTGTTGCAGATAAGGGAGCAATACCATCTATTTTAAAAAGTTCAAATTTAATGGCTCCCGGAGTAAAAGAAGTAGATGAAGAAATAAGGGCGGGGGATGAAGTCATTGTTTTGGATGGAGATGGCTTGCCAGTAGCAACAGGAAAAGCAAAAATTGATGGCAATAAAATGAAAAATAGTAGGGGAGTTGCAGTTAGAATAAGATGGAGGAAAAGTAAGGAAGAATATGAAAGGGGGAATAGAGAAAACAAAAATAAAAATGAAAATAAAAAAAGAAAAATAAGATGGAATGAAGTTATAGAAGCAAATAGAGATGTTATATTTAGCATGGTAGGAAATGAAGTTAAATTTATTGAGGAAATAATCAAAAAATATAGCTATACACCTGTAATTTCATTTAGTGGAGGAAAAGATAGCTTAGCAACTTTATTGCTACTTTTAGATGCAGGATATGAGCTACCAATAATATTTGCAAATACTGGCTTAGAATTTGATGAAACCATTGAACATGTATACGAAATAGCAGATAAATATGCTTCAGATTTTTTTGAAGGAAAAGCTGGAAATATATTTTGGGAATCAATAGATTTTTTCGGCCCCCCCGCAAGAGATTATAGATGGTGTTGCAAAACTTGTAAATTGGGCGTTATTGCAAAATTAATAAAGAAGAATTTTCCTAAAGGAGTATTATCTTTTATTGGGCAAAGGAGATATGAATCTGAAAGAAGAGCAGAACATGGTAAAATATGGAAAAATCCATGGGTACATGGACAAATAGCTGCATCTCCCATACAAAATTGGACAGCATTACATGTTTGGCTTTACCTTTTTATAAAAAAGGTGAAATGGAACATTTTATATGAAAAAGGATTTTATAGAATAGGTTGTTGGTTATGTCCTGCCTGTGATTTGGCGGAATTTGAACTAAAAAAGCATAAAAAATGGGATGAATTTTATAAAAAATTGTGCGATTTTTCTAGAAAACATGATTTGCCTTCTGAATGGATTGACTTGGGACTATGGAGATGGAGAAAT
>CAZDCH010000081.1:0-6010 GCA_964503915.1 uncultured Thermoplasmatales archaeon | reverse complement strand
TTCCTGTTATATAAAAAAATTATTCTTTCGGGTGCATTGGATAAATCCTCCTCAATATCTGTGATTCTATTCAATGAATAAACGCTAAAAGTGATAAGGAATGTACATATTGTCATATCCCACATAATTGTATTCAAAAAAAGTAAAAACGAAAAAGAAATTACAGCGGCTCCGACAATTGCTATAAAAATGGCAGTTAATGGCAAAAATTCAAAATAGCTTCTTAAAAGCTTTGCGCTTGCCTCCACCCCCTTAAATTCAATCCAAGGGTACTTCTCTTGCTCTACTTTTATAATATTCAAATAATTCTCTGCCCCATTTTATCGCCTCCTTATCATAACTAACTAAATCTTGTGTAAAATCATATGTTCCATCTAAATTGAAGAGACCTATTGAAACAAAAGATTCAGTAACTGTCATTGCAATTTTTACTGTTTCATCGGTCATCCAAACTTTTAAATTACCTTTGCGCACTTTTTCTAAAACTTCTTTATCAATTCCTTTCCTATAGCTCTCTATTACAGGCTGCAAAATTTCTTTTGTTATAACTAGCTCAACTTTTGCTCCTCTTTTTAAAATTTTTTTAATTATTTTTGCATAATCTGTTACAAAAATTGGTGAAACACCTTTCAAATCTTTTGTTTTGCTAACAATTTTTAAATAAAAAGAGAGAGTTTGTAGAATATTGGTGGCAGATGATTTAATTAATTTTAAATCCTGCAACTCTCCTAATCTTTGAAGAAACTCATATGGTATCCCCTCTATATCATGAGATAACCAAAAATCAATGTTTTTTCTAGTTACTGCCAATAATTTTACAAAATCGAGTAGCTTAGTTGAAAATATTCTTCCAATATTTGTCAAATGATATCCATCCGACTTTTCAATTAAAATATTTTCTCTTTCTAAATCTCTTGCTGCATGTATAATCGTTGATGTTCCTATTCCAAATTCATCTCTGAGTTGACTTGATGTTTTTGGCTTTTCCATCAAACTCATCATCATTTTTATCCTAACTCCCGATGTTGTTATAAATTTCAGAATATCCTCAACTTCTTCATATACTCTGTTAAGCTTCATGTAGCAATATTGTTTCTGTGTATATATAATGTTTGTCATTATATTTATTGTAATCTACAAGCAATTTTGCTTTCACAGAACAAAATTTTAATTTAGAAAATTTTAAATATAAAAATTCTTGTAAGTTGGGGGATGGGTTAAGAAAAATTGGTTAAGAAAAATTGGGGGTTAAGAAATGGAATTGAAAGAAGTTATAAATAATCTTCCTATAGGCATTATTATTACAGATAAAGAAAATAACATAATTTATAGAAATGAAATGGGAAAAAAATTTAGAATTCCTAAAAAAGGAAATTTAATTAAGGTAGGAAAAAATTTCTATTTAATAAAAAGAATGCACATTCCAAATGGAAATCTATTCATAATTGAAGATGTAACAGAAAGAATAAAGGCTGAAATTGCATTAATAGAATCGGAAGAAAAATATAAGGCAATATGTGAAAATTCATTAATTGGTATTTTAATTATGAAAGATAATGATATAATATATATAAACAAAAAATTTTCAGATTTATTAGGATATAGCCCAGAAAAATTAAAGGAAAAATTTTTTGAATTAATTCATCCAGATGACATTAAAAAATTTGCTGAAATATTTAAAGGTAGGGTTGAAGTTAGAATGTTTAATAAAAATGGAAAAATAAAATGGTTTGAAATGGGCTGTTCTCCTATTAATTATAAAGGAAAAGCTTTCTTGATAAATGCTATTGATATTACAAAGAGAATAGAAATGGAAATGGAAATAAAAGAAATGAGCGATAGAATGCATAAAACTCTTGAAAAAGAAAAAAGATTTTTAGAAGAAATTTCTCATTACTTTTTTAATCCCATTTGTATTGCAAAAGGATATTTGGATTTAACTATAGCTGAAGTAAATCCATCAATAAAAAGAAAGCTTGAAATAACAAGGAAAGCTATATTAAGAGTTGAAAATATTGTGAAGCATATTGTAACAGAAGGAAAGATATATGAATAAAAATAGCAAAATTTTTTAATAAAAAAGCCAATTTATTTAAGAATGGATTTAAAAGCCGAAATTGCTGAATTAGAAAAAGAAAAAAAGGAGATTAAAAAAAAGCTATATGAAGCAAAGGGAGAAAGGGAGAAACTAAATAAGCTAACTGTTGAATTGAAAAAAAGGAAGAGAGAGTTGATAGAAGAAATTGAAAAATATAAAAAAGAAGGATTAATGCATAAAAAAAGAAGGGATGAAATAAATTCACAAGTTGCAAAAGCAAAAGAAAGGAGGAGTGAATTAAATAAGGAATACGAAAATGTAAAAAAGAAATTGATCGAATTAAAGAAAAAATATTTTCCTAAAGGTCCTTCCTTAGAAATTCTGATACAGAGAAGAGATGCTTTAGAATTTAAACAAATGACTCAACAACTGAGCAAGAAAGAAGAAGAGGAAATAATAGAGCAATTAGCAAAAATAAATAAAGAGATTAAGGAGAGGGAAAAAATATTGGAAAGTAATGAGGAATTAAGAGAATATGTTAAGAAAGAAAAAGAATTGAAAGAAAAGAGTGATAGAGAACATAAAAAAGTAAAAGAGCTGGCAGAAAAAGCTCAAAAAGAGCATTTTGAAATGATTGAGTGCTTTAGTAGAGTTAATCAATTAAAAAAGGAGTTAAGAAAAATTGAAAGAGAATATATATTGAGTAAGATAAATGCTGATAGAGCACATAGGGAATTTGTTTCATATATTAAGAAAATAAGAGAAATTGAAGAGAAAATAAATAAAGCAAGAGAAATTATGAAAAGGACAGAAAAGGAAAAGGAAAAGGATATTTTACTTAAGAAAGCAGATGAAATTTATCAAAGATTTAAAAGAGGTGAAAAACTTTCAACAGAGGATTTATTATTGTTACAAAAAGCTGGCTTAATTTAACATAATTTAACTTATTTAATTTAACTTATTATCTTTCCCAAGGATATTTATTGCAGAAAAACTCGCTCCAAAATGAGCGGAATTTTGCCAATTTTTTTCCATTACATATCTTTATTTTTTCTTTAATTTGGTTCAAATTCTTTCCCAAATTTATTTCTTTTAAAGAATTCTTCAATAAATCAATTGCATTATTATATTCTCTCTTCAATTTAACCCATACTCTTCCATTTTTAATAAATGGCTTATCTATCGCCCTTTCATTGCTACTCCACTTCTTTATAAATGATTTAACATGTTTTTTTTCATATAAAGGAGGGCCCATATGAATTTTTATTTCATCTATTTCTTTCTTTTCTAATTCAATGGCAACAAATGCTTCATCGTTTGCATACCAAACTTTTCTCAAGACTTTAAAATCATTTTTTAAAAATAAATTCTCAATACTTCCCGCCGCCTTTTTAAGTTGAGGATATAAAACATCATCTGGCAAATTTGGCTTTTTAAAAAGAATTCCAACAAAATTCTTCAATTTTTGTTCTATTTCCGCCATATCAAGTTGCTTTGGCTCATTTGGAAAGAAGAATTCTATTTTTGGATTTTTTAAAAATTCTCTTGCTGCAAAAATAAAGAAATTTAGCTTTTCTTTCGATAAAGCTGCTGCAACATTTCTTGTAGGATCTACTGGGTCAATAAAAACAAAATCTTCATCAAATTTTTTATGATTCCTAGAAATATATAAAATAGTTTTTCCTTTCCATTTTTGGCTTTCTTCCAATACATTTAAAAAACTTTCATACTTTAAAATTAGTAGCTCTGCTAAA
Source organism: uncultured Thermoplasmatales archaeon (assembly GCA_964503915.1). Taxonomy (GTDB): domain Archaea; phylum Thermoplasmatota; class E2; order UBA202; family JdFR-43; genus JAPDJP01. The sequence continues at coordinate 2,218 of CAZDCH010000081.1, read as the reverse complement.
TAGCCAGAAAATCCCTCTACTTTTGCTTCCGCTCCATAGCATCCAATTCCTTTTAAAAATTGCTTCAGCAATCTAACTTCATTTTTCATTTCTTCCTTTAAATTCTTCTTTATATATTCTGTATGGAATGGTGTTCTATCTACAGCACTTATTTTATGACTTGCATCTTTAATTTTATAACATGGAACTACATCTATCTCATATCCTTTATATTTTCCTCTGATATAAGGATGCTCAGCATATTGAACTTCCCATTCATGTAAAATTTCCTTTCCTATGTTAATGACTATTTCAGCCATTTCATCCTTTTTATATTTCTGGGGAAATAAAATAAAGAAATCTACATCTAATGCATTTTTTAAATAAGTTCCTTTTGCAACAGAGCCAACTAGCATGACTTCTGTTTCTTTAGGCTTTCTTTTTTTTATTTCCTCCTCTACTTCCTCAATAACTTTTTTTAATTCTATTTCTTCTTCCTTAGAAGGAACTATTCTTTTCAAAACTTTCTTTAAAATTTTTTCATATTTCATAGTTTAACAGCCTCAATTGTTTTGTAAATTGGTCCTTCCGGCCTTAAAATGCTCTGTTTAAGTTTCAATTCTTTGCATTCAATTTCTCCAAATTCTTCATTTTTATATTTCTTTATTATTTCAAGCACTTTTCCCTTTCCTTCTTTGCTTTTCATTCTTGCAATAGTAATATGTGGCTTGAAATTTCTTTCTCTTTTAAATCCATATTTCATTAAACCTTTTTCAATTTCCTCTGCCATTTTCTTTGATTGTCCTTCGTCATCGAATCCAACCCATATAACCCTTATATGGCTTTCATTAGGAAAAACTCCTAAGCCTTTAAGCTTAGCTTGAAATGGTTTTATGCCAACTATAGCTTTTTCCATTTCCTCTTTAATTTTTGGAATAAGCTTTTCATCAATTTCTCCTAAAAATTTTATTGTAAGATGCACGTTGTATGGCTCAACAAATTTTAATTTTGCTCCTGTTTTTTTCAATTCATTATAAATTTTTTCCATTTTTTCATTAAATTCTACATCAATAGCAATGAATGCTCTCATTGAGTAAATATCTTTTATCATATTTCAATTTTAGCATGTTATTAGATGGCAGGATAAAAATAAAAATAGGAGATGCATAAAAAAATGTGATTCTGGCAGAGCATGAAGCAAAAGAATTGATTGCTAAATATGGCATAAAAGTGCCTAAATATAAAGTTATAGAAAATGCAGATGAAATTAATAATATAAAATTAAATTTTCCAGTTGCTTTGAAAGTTTCATCACCAAAAATTCTGCATAAAACAGATGTTGGTGGCGTTGTTTTAGACATTAAAAATAGGAGGGAATTAAGGAAAAAATTTAAGGAATTAAAAAATAAATTTCCAAAAGAGAAATTTATTGTTGAAGAAATGGCAAAAAAAGGAATAGAAGTTATAGCAGGCATTGTAAAAGATAAAGCATTTGGAAAATGCATTATGGTAGGAATGGGAGGGATTTTTACAGAAATTTATAAAGATGTTTCATTTAGAATGTTGCCAATTAGCAAGGAAGATGCTAAGCATATGCTCAATGATTTAAAAGCTAAAGAAATTTTTTATAGAGTTAAGGCAGACAGAGAAGCTTTAATAAATGTTTTGCTAAAGCTTTCAAAAATGGCAGATGAAATAAAAATAAAGCAACTCGATTTAAATCCTATTTTTTTATATGAAAAAGGTTGTATAGCTGTAGATGCAAAAATAATATTGGAGGAATAAAATGGAATTATTAGGCAAGGGAAAAAAAGTTTTGTTGGGAAATGAAGCAATTGCAAGAGGTGCTTTAGAAGCAGGTGTAGATGTTGTTACAACTTATCCTGGTACGCCATCATCAGAGATAGCAGATAGCATTTCAATGGTAGCAAGATATTTGAAAAGCACTGGCAAAGAAGTTCCCTTTTATTTTCAGTATTCTACAAATGAAAAAGTTGCAATTGAATTTGCCTCTGCCTCCTCCTATGCTGGCTTGAGGGCTTTAACTTGTATGAAGCATGTCGGAATGAATGTTGCTAGCGATGCTTTTATGACTTATGCTTATGTTGGATGTAATGGAGGACATGTTATTGTAACTGCAGATGACCCAAGTTGCCATTCAAGCCAGAATGAGCAAGATAATAGGCTTTATGCAAAATTTGCTTCCTTGCCAATGTTAGAGCCTTCTAATCCGCAAGAA
>CAZDCH010000080.1:0-6106 GCA_964503915.1 uncultured Thermoplasmatales archaeon | reverse complement strand
GCTGGAAGAAAAGCAGATTCAATAATATTGCCAGATGGAAAAATTATTCCTCCTTCTGCTATTACTGGAATACCAGCAAAAGTTATGGAAAAATTGAACAGCTTTCTTATAAAACAATTTCAAATTGTTCAAAAAAGCTATGAAAAAGTTGAGGTTTTAGTTGTTTTGGAAAATGCTAATGAAAAAACTATTAATAAAATATTTAATGAAATGAAGAAAATGTTTGAGGAAAAATTTAGAGGAAAAATAGAAGTTGAAGTAAAAGAAGTAAAGGAAATTAAAAGAGATAGATTAGATACGCCTCCTCCAGTTGTAACTTCAATGGTAGCCAAAACATTTTTTTAGCGATCTTTATTACATTGGGATATAATGAAAATAAAACCAAAAAGGGCTTTAATAAGTGTATATGATAAAAGTGGATTAGAAAATTTTTGCAAAGAATTGCAGAAAGAAGGAATAGAAATATATGCAACTGCTGGAACAAAAAATTATTTAGAAGAAAAGGGAATAAAAGTAGAAGAAGTTGAAAAATATACAGGATTTAAAGAAATTCTTGGAGGAAAAATAAAAACATTGAATACAAATATTCATGCTGCAATTCTTGCAAGGAATGAAGAGATTGCAGAATTGGAAAAAGAAGGTATTAAGCCCATTGATATGGTTGTCTGCAATTTTTATTCATATAAGTTGGGTATTGAAGAAATGGATATAGGTGGGCCTGCTATAACGAGAGCAGCTGCGAAAAATTGGGAAAGAGTTGTTATAATTTCTCATCCTAGCCAATACAAAATGGTGATTGAATATTTAAAAAATGGATTCGATGAGGAAATAAGGAAAAAACTTGCTATTGAAGCTTTAAAAAGAATTTCATACTACGATGCAATGCTTGTAAAAAATTATTTTAATTTTGATGATTTTTTTGTTCTAGCTCTCCATAAAAAATTTGATTTAAGATATGGAGAAAATCCTCACCAAAAAGGAGCTTTCTATATAAAGGAAAATGGGGATGCAATCTCAAATGCCATCCAACTTCAAGGAAAAAAGCTTTCATATAATAATATTTTGGATGCAAATAGTGCAATAGAATGCATAAAAGAATTTGAGGAGCCGTCGGCAGTTATAATAAAGCACGCTACTCCATCTGGTATTGCTTGTGCAGAAACAATTGAAAAAGCATGGGAATATGCGTATGAAACAGATATTTATTCTCCATTTGGAGGAGTTGTTGCATTTAATAGAGAAATAAATGGAAGGCTTGCAGAAAAACTATCAAAAGTATTTCTTGAAGTAATAATTGCCCCATCATTTAGCAAGGAGGCTTTGGAAATATTTAGTAAAAAAAGGAATTTGAGATTGCTTAAAGTGAATGGAATAGAACAGAAAAGAAAGAAGGAAATAGAAATAAGAAGCGTTGGAGGCGGATTTCTTATACAAGAAAAAGATATAAAGGAATTTAGGCCAGAGGAATGGAAAGTCGTTACAAGAAAAAAACCGAGCAGGGAAGATATCAACTCCATGCTTTTTGGCATGAAATGCGTTAGACATGTAAAATCAAATGCAGTTGTTTTTGTAAAGGGGAAAAGAACAGTTGCAATAGGTGGTGGACAGACAGCTAGAATAGATGCTGTTTGGATTGCAGTTCATAAAGGAAAAGACAAAATAAAAGGCTCTATAATGGCTTCTGATGCTTTCTTTCCATTTAGAGATGCTATTGATGTTGCTGCAAAAGCTGGGGTGAGAGCAATTGTTCAACCAGGTGGCTCAATAAGAGACAAAGAAATAATAGAAGCAGCAAACGAACATGGAATAATAATGGTATTTACTGGACAAAGATGTTTCTTACATTGAGTTGTAAAATTTTTATTTTTAATTTTTATTAAGTACATGCTAAAAGTAGGCGTATTAGTTTCTGGAAGAGGAACAAATTTACAGGCAATTATAGATGCATGCGAAAGGAAAATGATAAATGCTCAAGTTGTTGTAGTAATAAGTGATAATGAAAGAGCTTATGCACTAGAAAGGGCAAGAAAACATGGAATACCTGCATATTTTATTAGTGCAAAAGATAGGGAAAAGCATGAAAGAGAAATTGATAGGATATTTAATGAATATGGAGTTGAGCTTGCTGTTGGGGCTGGTTATATGCGCATTTTATCTAGCCAATTTATTAGAAAATGGTATGGAAAAATAATTAATATACATCCTTCCTTACTTCCAGCTTTTAAAGGCGTCGATGCCCAAAAGCAGGCAATAGAATATGGTGTAAAGCTTGCAGGTTGTACAACTCATTTTATGGATGAGTTACCTGACCATGGACCAATCATTTTACAAGCAGCAGTAAAAGTTTTTCCAAATGACGATAGGGATAAATTAGCAGAGAGAATACTTAAAGTTGAGCATCAAATTTTACCAAGAAGTATAGATTTATTTGAAAAAGGTAGATTGATTCTCAAAGGGAGAAAGGTTATAATTTTACCTGGAGATACTTGGCTGGGAAAATATAGCTACCCGGATGTTTTTTATTCAGATGGTTATTAACTTATTTTATCTATTTTTTTATTTATATTTATTTTATTTTTTTTATGATTTTTTATTTATAGTATTAAAAAATAGCGAAGGATTTAAATTCTCCTAATGCATATGGAATAAGGAGGCGAGAAAATGGCATATGAATATAAAAGCAAAAAAAGCGGAAAAAAATATACCTTGTATACAAGAGATGTAAAGCTTAAGGGAGGGAAAATACAAACAATATATTTCTTTAGTGCAAGAAAGCCAAAAAGTGGTAAGCCCTGTGATTTACCAAGAGGCTATGAAGTAGTAGAAAATCCAAGAACTGGCTTGCCATTCTTAAGAAAGAAGAGAAAATAATCTCTTCCCTCTTATTTATTTTATTCTTCTGCAGTTAAACTTTCTAATGCACTCATTATATTCCATATTGATGTTCTTCCATGGGTAGGTATATTCGGGTCGTTTAGCAACTCATCTAATATAGAAATTGCTGATGCAACTTTTACATCTAATGATTCACCCTTTTTTAACAATATATCTCTTGCTTCTCTTGCTCCCCTTCTTATATTTCTTGGTACTGATATATCTTCAGATAGTTCTTCCAACATTTTGCAAATTTTTCTTATTCCTTCCTCCTTCATTTCATCACCCTAAAAAACTGTTTATGAAATACAAATGAATAAAAAAATTTTTCTCAGCATAACTTATTTATTATATTTAATTTTTATAACGTGAATAAAAAAACCAGCAAAAACAAAGAGAAGTTAATAAATAGATTAATAAAATATGGTTACTTGAAAAGCAAAGAAGTAATAGATGCAATGAGAGATGTTCCTAGGGAGATTTTTATACCTGAAAATCAGAAAAAATATGCTTATGAAGATATTCCTTTAGAAATTGGATATGGTCAAACAATTTCTGCTCCTCATATGGTTGCAATAATGCTCGAAGCATTAAAATTAAAAGAAGATAGCAAGGTTTTAGAAATTGGGACTGGCACAGGCTACCACGCTGCTTTAGCAGCAAAAATTGCAAATAAAGGCAAAATATATACTATAGAAAGAATAAAAGAACTTGCAGAAATAGCTAGAGAAAATTTTAAAAAATTGGGAATAAAAAACGTTAAGGTTATTATTGGAAATGGCTCCTTAGGGTTGCCAAAATATGCTCCATATAGCCATATATATGCAACATGTTCTGCTCCTTCAATTCCTTCCCAACTTATTGAGCAGCTGGATAAAAAAGGGAGATTATTAATACCTGTTGGAAGAATATATGGAGAACTTTGGCTAATAGAAAAAAATGATAAGATTAAGAAAAAAAATTTAGGAGGGTGCGCATTTGTTCCAATGATTGGTAAGGGAGGATATAATGAAGATTAGAGTTTCATTAGCAACAGCTTCATTGCTTGGATTAAAAAAATGCTATCTTAAAGCCAAGCCAACTACTTTATATTTTTTATTAGATGGCAAATGCAAAGGAAATTGTAGCTATTGCTATCAAAAAATTGGCTATTTAGCTAGAGTAAAATGGCCAAAATTTAATTTAAATGATGTAAAAGAAAAATTGGAGAAAGTGGAAAGAAATGGTATTGGTAGAATATGTATTCAAAGTATATATAATCCATATAGCATCGAAAAAATTGTTAGATTAGTTAACTTTTTAAATACAAATATTCCATTTTCTGTTTCAATAAATGCTATTAGCAAAGAAAAAATGAAAATACTAAAGGAAAATGGCATTGAAAGGATTGGAATAGGACTAGATTGTTTCACTGAAAATTTATTTAATAAATGGAAAAAGGGAGTTCCTTCATGGAGGGAATATATTAATGCATTAGATAATGCAAAAAAAATATTTGGCTATGCAACCTGTCATTTAATAGTTGGGTTAGGGGAAAATGATTACGATGCCATTAAATTAATGAAAAATTTGTATAGAAAGGGAATAGAAATAGCTTTATTTGCATATTGTAAAAAAAATGAAACGATGGTTGATTTGCCTCGCTATAGGGTATTACAATTAGCAAGATATTTTATTGGCAAGGGCAAATTCTATTTTAAAAACAAAAAAATTGTTGAGATGGAATTGCCATATTTTGAAAAAAAAGCATTTATGACTTCAGGTTGTCCAAATTGTAATCGCCCTTTCTATAATGAGAGAGTAACAAAAATTTATAACTATCCTTATGAATTAAAGGAGGAGGAAGCAAAATTTGCATTGGAGGAGGCGAAAAAATATGCAAGAATATATTTTACTTCTGAGTAAAGATAATAGCTTGCTGTTGAAAAAGGGAAAAGTAGTAAATACTAAATTTGGAATAATTGATACAAGAAAAATTGAATATGGGGATATTGTCGAAACAAAAAAAGAAAAGTTTATTGCTATAAAGCCATCTATAATGGATTTGTTAAGAAAATGTAAAAGAGGGGCACAGGTTGTTTTGCCAAAAGATGCTTGCCAAATTGTTGCTATAACTGGACTAAAATATGGATGGCGCTGCCTTGATGCTGGCTCAGGCTCTGGATTTTTAGCAATATTTTTAGGAAATATTGTTGGAGAAAAAGGAAAAGTAATTACTTATGAAAAAAGAAAGGAATTTTATGAAATAGCAAGAAGAAATATTGAAATATGTGGGCTAAAAAAAATAGTCAAAATAAAAAATGAAGATGTTAAAAAATTTAGGGAAAGAAATCTGGATTTAATCACTTTTGATTTAAAAAATGCCCATCTATTGGTTGAAAAAGCTAAGAAACATTTAAAAGCTGGAGGATGGTTAGTTATATATTCTCCACATATAGAAGAGCAAATTAAAGCAATTGAGGAAATGAGGAAAAACGGATTTCATATATATGCAACAATTGAAAATATTCAGAGAAATTGGAAAAGCTTATATGGATATACTCATCCTGAGCCAAGTGGTATATTACATACTGGATTTATGACTTTTGGAAGGAAAGCAATATGACTACAGAAACTTATCCCATCCAAAAATTATCCAAGCACTTCCTATAAATATATGAGTATCTGGTTTTAATTTATAAGATATTTTTATATGTAATCCAAAGAATCCAAGCATCATTCCAAATTGATTTCTTATCATGCATCCATAGTCGCCTATACTTTTTCCCTTCCAAAAGTAATTTGCTCCAAATTTTACAATAGTAAATCCATTTTCATAATTGAAAAATATTGGTCTTAAAAATAATCTTAAGAAACATCTATCTCTATGAAATGGAATATAAACTTTTCCTTTGCCATAGCTTACTATTAATGTTGGAGCAATAAAATCGAATTTTATGCAAAGTTTTTCTGTATCCCCATTTTTTAAATCTTCTTCAATTTCCTTTGCCTCTTTTTCCGAGATTTCTTTTTCCATCAATTTATTGCCAAATGTGTCAAAAACTTCCATTTTATTCTTTACTGGCATTGGCGAAACAATTGGTAAAATTAAGAAAGATAAACATATAAATAGGGCTATTAGCTTTTTCATGACTGGTTATAGAATATCTATTTATAAACTTTTAGGGTTATTCGGGATTGTCGAAAAAATCATAGTGAATAAAAAAATTGCCATGTAAGTGTTTATATTATG
>CAZDCH010000079.1:0-6137 GCA_964503915.1 uncultured Thermoplasmatales archaeon | reverse complement strand
TCATTGAGCATTCTTATTTTTTCGTTTATTTCTGCTATCCTATTCATATCCTTGGTTCTAAAAATATTCTTATCTGGCAAGCTTCCTCCAGTTATTGCTCCAGATGCTTCAATAAGCTCACCATCTAAAGTAACTAGCCTTATCCCTCCCATTAAATTTCGTGCTATAGCCAAATCTTTTACAACGATTGTATCTCCAAATGCATACCAAAATGCTGCTCTATATTTCTTATCAAATTTGATTAAATCAATAGCAAATCCAATTGTATCCTTATTTCTTGCAACAAGTAAAGCTTTTCCTCTGGGTTTGCCGACTATAAGCTTATTTAATGGTAAAAAAGTTGCTCTTCCATGCCCATTTTTCTTTAAATATTCAATACATTTTGATGCAACTTCATCATTATCAACAACAATGGCTTCCAGCCTCTTCCCGCCCGCTATTTCCAATGCCTTTCTATATTTTTCATCAACTTCGCCAAGCTCTGCAACAATTCCATGTATCCCTTTCATTAATCCTTCATCTCTTAGCCTCAATATTTCGTTAACTGCTTGCGATAGATTAAATGCCTCCTCTTTTATCCTAAGTTGGGATAATTCTCTATGAAAATGTATTATTTCTTTTTCTATTTCCCTTAATCTTTCTGCAACTTCGCTCTCTTCTTTCTTTTTTTCAAAAAGTTCTTTTTCTAATTTTTCTTTCCTTTCTTTCCTTTTCCTTTCTTCCTTTATCAACCTATTTATTTCTAACTTAATTTCTTTCAAATCAATTTCTAAAGATTTCTTGTTTTCCGTTAATTCATCTATTTGCATTAATAAATTTTCTTTTTGTTGTTTTATCCTATCCCTTTCAAGACAGATTTCATGCAATTCTTCCATTAATTTTTCTTGTTCTTTCTTTATTCTTGCAATTTCTTTACCTATTTCAACTGCTTTTTCATCAAATTTTTCTACTTCATCCTTTTTCTTTTCTAATTCTTTCTTTTTTTCATTAATTTCTTTTTCTAAATATTCAATTTCTTTATCTATTATTTTTAGCTTTCTTTTATATTGTTTCTCTTCCTTAATGAATTTTTTTAAATTTGCCTGAAGCTCTATAATTTCTCCTTCTTTCTCAGCAATCTCTCTTTTGTAATAATTTATTTTTTCCTTTGCTTTAACAATTTCTTCCTTATAAAAATCTATTTTTTCTTTTAACTCTAGAATTTCTTCATCCTTTGTAAGTTTATCTTCAATTTCTTGAAATTTTATTTGTCTTTTTTTATAATTTTCCTTTAATTCATCGATTTTTCTTTCTAATTTATCTTTCTCTTTTTCATAACTTTCAATTTGTTTTTGAATTTCAGCAATTTCTTTTTCAATTTCCAATCTCTTCTTAAAAGAGAGCATTTCTTTTTCAATTTCAAGCTCTTCTAATAAGTTTTTATATCTAATGGCTTCATCCCTTTCTCTTTTTAATTGTCTTAATTGTCTTTTTATTTCTTCTAAAATTATCCTAATATATTCCATATTTTTTTCTACTTCTTCCCTTTCCTTCTTTGCCTTTTCTATATCTCTATCAAAATCTGCTATACCAGCCATTTCATCTATTATTTTCCTTCTTTGTACATCTCCCATTTCAACAATTGCTGTTACATCTCCTTGTTGAACAATACAGTTTGGAGAAATGTTTGCTGAAGATAATAAATCAACAAATTCATTTAGAGATGCTGCTTTTCCATTTATATAAAAATAGCTATAGTAATTTTCAGGATTGTTTGGAAGAGGAGCAATCCTTACTTTTCTAGTAAGAATAATTTCTTTACTATTTATTGGTATTGAATTGGAAGAATTGTCAAATATTAAAGAAACTTTGCAATAATTTGCTTCTCTATTTCCTTTATAAATTAAATCTGTTAATTTCCCTGCTCTTATTATTTTTGGACTTCTCACACCCAATACAAAAAGAATAGCATCGATAATATTTGATTTTCCTGAGCCATTTGGTCCTGTAATTACAGTAAAGCCTGGAAGGAATGGTATTCTTATCCTACTACCAAATGATTTGAAGTTTTCTAGCACAATTTCTTTTAAGTACATCCCATCCCTAATGCTAAATGTATTTTGGTATATAAGATTAATGTTTTTTATTTTTTATCTTGCTTATTTATAATTATACCAGAAAAAATTAGTAAAATAGAAGAGAAAAAAAGAAACAGGCCTCCATATCCAATTCCCCACTTCAAATAAACTTTTCCAACTTTTTCTAAATATAAAATTTTTTCTCCAGTTATCGGATTTGATGAAATAGCATTTATTATTTCTCCTGCTTCTTCTCCAGCAGATAAATTCTCATGAACGAATAAAAAAACTTTAATGTATGAAATTGCAACAATTATTAAAACAATAGGTATCAGAAGTTTTATACCCATCCAAATATATTTCCATCTCGCTTTTTTATAATTTATTCCAATAGTTCCCAATATAAAAAATAAAATTGTTGTCCCAATTATTATTGAAAATGGTATTGGTAAAGCACCAAGCTGAACCAGCCCGCTATTCTTTTCAAAAAGATTAATCTGTAAACCATTAAGACCATCAAGAGATATTATCTTTATTATTCCTGGCGTTTTATAATCTCCAGAAGGTATGTTTATAAAAACATCATACCAAGAATAAAAAAGAGCTAAAATTGTAAATGCTATTCCAACTATTGCTAAAGCATTTCCTTTGTTTAGATTAAAAATAAATGGTTTTAAATTCCTTTTCTTTTTATAAATAGAAAATAAGATTATTGTTAAAGATATTAAAAATATTATTAGATAAATTTCTAAGAAATGATATAAAAACCATTCAAAATATAGAAGATTTTTATTTATTAATGGAAATTCAGCATCCCCATTCCACAATTTTCCATCTCCTCTATAAAGAGGGCCAAATGGACCATTTTTACCCCTTATTTCATTTTCAATTGTTGCACATTCTCCCCATCTACCTTTAAAATATAACCAGCTTTGATTATTAAGAACAATAAGATTATAATCTTTTGGATAAAGAATTTTTCCATTTTTACCAACTATATCATGCGCCAGCCCTAATTTCCCCTGATAGTATCTAAAATAGTTTGCGTGGCTTCCTTTAGCAATATATACTTTAATATGATTTCCTTCCTTTTCTACTAACTCCCAATTTGCTTTTTGTCCTCCTATATGCTGGCTATATATTGCTTCGATGGGCTCCCCATTTCTTAAAATAATTTGTACCATTTCCCAGTCTCCTTCATGTGTATTTAAATATCCCTTATTAAAAACATAAAACATCCAGTATTGTACAATAGTATTTCCATTTTTCTTAAAAACGTGGGAATATATTGTATATCCTAAAAATTTTTCCACCTTTTTATAATCATCTATTATTCCATGGTCATTTATTGTGCCTTTCCTATTATCTAAATAATAACTTTTGTTTCTATATTTTGCCAAATCTTCAATGCTGGGATTAATAAGAATTAATTTATTGCTTTCATTTAAATTCGAGTTAGAAACAAAATATTCAACATTTACTGGATAAACTTCCTCCCCTTTTTCAAAATATAAAATAGGGGCAAATTTTTCTGCAATCTCTTCGGCTTTAGTTCCATATGCTATAAAAATTATAATTATAATGATGAAGCAAATTTTTTTCATTATTTATAATGAAAAAAACATATATAAATGTGTAATAATCTTTTTATGCGAGCTATATATATAATCTTAATTTCAATTATCACGATAAATTTGAATGTTAATTCTCAAATTCCTCATGTATTATATGGTTATGTTTTTTATAATGATATACCAGCTAAAAATTTTTCAATAACAATTATTAATCATAACAAGGATGATATAATAAATAATGTAAAGATAAGTGGAAATTATTATCAGGTTGATGTCGGCTCTTTTGGATGGGAAAATGGAGATTTAATAGAAATAATAGCAAAAGGTTATGCTCATAAATCAAACACAACTATTTATTTAAATTTAGAAGTTCCATATCAAAAAGTTCCAGATATTATTCTAACTTTTAACTTATCTCCTCCTATTAAACCATTTGGTCCATCTATTGGTTATGTCGGCAAATTTTATAATTTTTCTACATACTGTAATGCAACATTTAACATTTCATATGGATGGGATTGGAATAATGATAACATAGTTGATGAATGGAGCGATTGGTTACCTCCTAATGCTATATGTAATATTAGACATTCTTGGGGGAAAGAAGGAAAATATGAAATAAAAGTTAGAGCAAAAAGCGAATTTGGTTTAATTTCAAATTGGTCTGAGCCGTTGATAATAAAAATTAAAAAGATAGATAAGATAGATAAGATGGATGAAAATCCACCAGATACTTATATTATAAATTTCATAATAGATGGTAATAAGGTTTTTTTTGAATGGTTTGGGGAAGATGATTTAACTAGCAATCTTCTTTACTCATATAAAATTGAAGGATATTCCAATTGGTCAAAATGGGGTTATAATACAAATGCCACTTTTTATTTACCAAATGGAGATTATATATTTAAAGTAAAAGCTAAAGATGAAGCTGGTAATATTGATTTAACTCCAGCCACAATTAATTTTACAATAAATGTTACTTTAGCAATAAGCATTATATCTCCAATTCAAAAAGAGTTATTTGGAAAAGTTAAAATAAAATGGGATATAAAAATAAATAACGAAAGTAAAGAAGATGAAAACATATATATATCTATATTTTGTAACAATGAGACATTGATAGAAAATGTAACAAATATTTCTTATTATATTTGGGATACAACAAAATTTAGGAATGGAAATTACTCTTTAACTATATGCGCTAGAGATCTTGTTGGAAATGTTTGTATGGATAAAAGAAATTATATTATCATTAATAAGAATTTAAATATTTATGTTTATATTCTTCCTATATTTCTTTTAATTTTTATATTATCTCTCATCTTTTATGTAAAGCATAAAAAATAAAGTTAAAATTTTTATATGGCTTTTTATTTTTACCCGAAAGCTTTAAGAAGTTCAGGTATATTTGGGGTAAAATGTTAAACGATCCTTTAGCAGATGCAATATCAGCAATAAAGAATGCAGAAAGAGTTGGAAAAAGAGAGTGCATAATTAAGCCTGCTTCAAAATTAATTGGTAGAGTGTTAAAAGTGATGCAGGATTATGGATATGTTGAAGCATTTGAATGGATAGATGATGGAAAAGGCGGAATGTTTAAAGTAAAATTAAATGGGAATATTAATGATTGCAATGTAATTAAGCCAAGATATTCTGTTAAGAAAGGAGAGTTTGAAAAATGGGAAGCTCGTTTTCTTCCAGCTGAGAATTTTGGAATATTGATATTGACAACAAATGAAGGGGTAATTTCACAACATGAAGCAAAGAAAAAGGGAATTGGAGGAAAATTACTTGCTTATGTATATTAGGTGTAAAAATGGTCCCGATTGTTGAAAGAGAAGTTGAGGTACCAAAAGAAGTAAAAGCTGATGTAAAAGAAGGAGTTGTAACTATAGAAGGACCTAAAGGAAAATTGGAAAGAAAATTGTATCACCCAAAAATTTCAATAGAAAAGAAAGATGATAAAATAGTTGTAAAATGTGAGTTTGCGAGGCGCAAAGAAAAGGCATTAGTTGGAACATTTGCAGCTCATATTAGGAATATGATTAAAGGTGTAACAGAAGGATTTGTTTATAAAATGAAAATTGTTTATTCGCATTTCCCAATGAAAGTAAGTGTTAAAGGGGATGAAGTAATTATTGAAAATTTCCTTGGAGAAAAACATCCAAGAAAAGCAAAGATATTTGGAAATGTAAAAGTAAGTATAAAAGGTGATGAGGTTATCATTGAAGGAATAAATAGGGAAGAAGTTGGGCAAACAGCTGCAAATATTGAATTTGCAACAAAAATTAAGGATAGAGATGTAAGAGTATTTCAGGATGGTATTTATATTGTTAGTAAGGGTAGATAAAAATGGTTGAGGAGGAAGAAAAAGAAGAAGAAAAAGAAGGAAAGGAAGAAAAGGAAGAAGAAGAAAAAGAAAAGGAAGAAAAGGAAGAAAAAGAAGGAAAAGAAGAAAAAGAAAAGAAAAAAATAATAGACAAAGAGATAATGAGGCTTATGG
>CAZDCH010000078.1:0-6138 GCA_964503915.1 uncultured Thermoplasmatales archaeon | reverse complement strand
ATGATGCTTTGGGAGCTTTTATGTTACATGGAACTGCAGAAGTTTATGTTAATGGTAAATGGATAACTGCAGACCCAACATTTACACCAGAATATGAAGCAGCTATGGGATTACCATTAGCAAAGCTTGGAGACGACCCTTTAGGAATATGGAATTATCCAGTAGAAGGAACAACCATGATATTGGAAGGATTGCCTTATGGAGTTGGTATAGCTTGGAATTTTTTAGTAAATTTTTTGGCAAGAGGAGAAAGAATTAAAATAGATAGAGCTTTGGAAGAGGCTAGGAAAAGAGGAAAGGAAATATTGGAAGAAATGGGGAAGGAAGAATATGATAAAACAATAAGGGCTAAATATAAAGCAAAAATACCAAAAATAACTTTAGAAAAATGTCCTAATTTAGTTTTTAAATGAAGTTTTTATGTGACGAAATGCTGGGAAGTTTAGCAAAATGGCTCCGTATTTTAGGATATGATACTAAATATATAAAAAACATTAACGACAAAAAAATAATTGAGATAGCAGAAAAGGAAGGGAGAATCGTGATAACAAGGGATAAATTATTGGCTAAAAAATCAAAGGGAATATATATAAATGAAAAAGATATCGAAAAGCAATTGAAAAAAGTTGTAAAATGCTTAAATTTAAACATTGAGAAAGAAAAAATATTGACAAGATGTACTATTTGTAATATTAAAGTTGTTAGAATTGAAAAAGAAAAAGTTAAAGGAAAAGTGCCTGAATATGTATGGAATAATAACGAAAACTTTTGGATTTGTCCAACTTGTAATAGAATTTATTGGATAGGTAGTCATTGGAATAAAATGGAAGAAACTATTAAAAAATTGCAAGTTAATACCAACCATTAAAAAATTTATATTACTTCCGATTTTATTTTGCATGAGAATATTGCTAATATTCCCAAAACTTGAACATGGAGTAACTACCTATAGAGATAAAAGAACGCCCTTTGCTGTTTTGTTTGGAAATCCTTCATTAAGCCTGCCTCAAGTAGCTGCTTGTACTCCTCCTAAACATGAAGTAAAAATTTTAAATGAAAATTTTGAAAAGATAGATTTTGATGAAAAATGGGATTTAGTTGGAATAACTTGTCTAACTATGACAGCTCCCCATGCCTATAAGATAGCAGATGAATTTAGGCAAAGAGGAATAAAGGTTGTGCTAGGTGGCTATCATCCAACTGCTCTGCCAGAAGAAGCAAAACAACATGCAGATGCTGTAGTTGTTGGGGAGGCTGAAGAAGTCTGGGCTGATTTATTAAAGGATGCTGAAAAAGGAAAGCTAAAGCCATTTTATTATGGAATACATGCAGATATGAGCAAAATCCCAATTCCAAGAAGAGATTTAGTAAAATATAGGCCTTTAACAGAAGGAATCCAAACTTCTAGAGGATGCCCTAATGCTTGCGATTTTTGTGCTACTTCTGTTTTTTTAGGAAGGAAGCTTAGAGTTAGGCCTATTAAAAAAGTTGTAGAAGAAATGAAAAAAATACCAAATAAAGTCATAATTTTTAGAGACGCATCTCTAACTTTAAATCCAAAATATACAATGCAATTATTTGAAGCAATAAAGCCTCTTAAAAAGAAATGGATTGCAAATGGAAATATAAATTTACTTGGCAAGAATGAAAAATTTTTAAAAGCTGCTAAAGAAGCTGGATGCATTGCATGGTTTGTTGGATTTGAGTCAATAAATCCTGCAAGCTTAAAAGAAGCACACAAAATTTCTAATAAAGCAGATGAATATGAAAAAGCAGTTAAAATGGTTAGAAAACATGGAATGGGAATCATAGGAGGATTCATATTTGGCTTTGATAATGATACCATAGATATATTTGATTCAACGCTTGAAGCTATATTGAGTTGGGAAATTGATGCGGCAGAATTTAATATACTTACTCCATATCCTGGAACACCATTATATTATAGGCTTGAAAAAGAAGGAAGAATTATAACAAAAGATTGGACCAAATATACACAAGCTCATGTTGTCTATAAACCAAAAAATATGACACCTAAGCAGCTATTAGAAGGAACAAAAAAAGTTATTAAAGGTTTTTATTCAGCAAATGAAATGATAAAGAGAATTTTCAATTCTATAAAATTGCATAAATTTGCCCCCTATTCTTTTTCTTTGCCCACTATTAATATTGCTATGCGAAGATATTATTGGAAAGAATTTTTCAATGGAAAAGATAAAGAAAAAATTCCTCCTTACAATTAATTCACAATTAATCAATAAAATTATAAAACTCTACTATATATTTATATAGCAGGGGTAGCCAAGCCAGGCCAACGGCGCAGGACTTAAGATCTCACAATAAAAGGGTTCGAGATAAGAAATCCTGTGGTGTAGTCCTTCGTGGGTTCGAATCCCACCCCCTGCATTAATTTTTTATATATGGCAAAAATTACTTCCAATGAAAATTTTGGAAGAAATAGAGAAGGGAATAATTATTGAAATAAGAGATGTTAAACAAGCAATAAATGTAAATGAATTTGCAAATGCTGTTTTAATTAGAAAATTTGATTTAGAATTAATAGAAGAAACAAAAGAGGCAATATCAATACCCATTATTGCAAGTTGTAAGATAGGACATTTTGTTGAAGCAAAATTGTTGGAAAAAGTTGGCGTAGCAATGATTGATGAAAGTAATGAAAGTGATATGCAACACATGAATAAGAAAGAATTTTCAATACCTTTTATGTGTAAAGTTAAAAATGCAGAAGAGATAAAAGAAAGAGTAAAAGAAGGAGCAAAAGCAATTAGGACAGAATTTGGAGATATAGGGAGAAGTATTAATATAATTAAAGAGATGAAAAATGTTATGCCAACATTTACTTCAGCATCTATTCCATCATTTATTCCATCATTGAGAATAGCAACTCCAGCAGATATTTCTTTATTATTCAAAATTGGTTGCCATTCCATTATAATTTCCTCCGATTTGTTCCGTTCTCCAAATCCTCCAAAATTGCTGGAAGCATTAGCAAAAGCGGCAAGATATTACAACGAAATTGATAAAATATTTTCCTTTTCAAAAACAATAAATAAAATAATTCCTAAAACTAATGAACGAGTAAATAATGATTAAATTTTTATATACCAATAATAAATAAAATTTTATGAAAGTTGCTATCCTATCTTTAGTTATAATTATAAGCAGTATTGCTATAGGTATAACTTTAAATGAGGAGGACGGAAAAATAATTCTTCATTACTCATTTGATAAAATTTTTATAGAAAAAATAAATCTATACAACCAGACATTCGATAGAATACAAATCGAGGGTCTCCCTCTTTTGAACAATCCGGGAAAGCCTAGATTACCATTTAAAACAGCCAAAATTCTTCTTCCCCCTCAACATATAGTTAATTCAATAGAAATCCTTCCTAAAAAGAAAAGCGAATTAATGGTTGAAATAATTGAACCAGCATTAAAGCCAGTGCCTTATAATATTCTATTGTTTTGATTTTTTTAACTATACTATATATAATTCTGAAAAACCTTTCCCCGGAATTTTATATTCAAATTTAGGAGTACATAAATACAAAGGATATTCAATACTTTTATTAAATCTTTATCCTATTCAATATATTCCAAAAAATGGAAAAATTTCCTATTATTCAGAAATAGAAGTTATAATACATACAAAAAAAAGGGGGACTGCTAAAAAATTTTAGAGTAGATAAAAAAAGAGTAGAAGAAATGGTTGATAATCCGGAGATGGTAGATGCATATAATTTATCAGGAAATGATGATAATAATGATAATAATGTTTATAAATATGTTATCATAACAACACCTTCTCTTCAGCCAGCTTTCCAAAAACTCGCGAATTGGAAAGAAAGCAGGGGAAAATACACTCCATATGATAATTTATCGACAAAAATTGTATTTCTTGAAGATATTATAAATAATAAAAGCTATTGGTATAATGGTTATTGGGGAGATGGCGGAAATGAAAGCATCTTTAATGATACTCAGTGTAAAATAAGAAATTTTATAAAAATGGCATATAATAATTGGAGTACTGATTATGTTTTGCTTGGAGGGGATGCAGATGGACAAAATCCGATAATTCCTCATAGAGGAATGTATGTAGGCAATTCTTACACAGATAATGATATTCCTTGCGATATGTATTATGGATGCTTAGATGGAAATTGGAACAATGATGGCGATGATAAATGGGGGGAGGAAGGAGAAGCAGATTTTCTTGCAGAGGTATATATTGGAAGAGCTCCAGTAGATAATCTTACAGAAGCATGGAATTTTGTTAATAAAACAATATCATATGAAAATGCAACAGCACAGGAATATCTTAAAAAAGCTTTAATGATTGGAGCAAAATTAGATGATGAAACGGAAGGAGCAAATTCAAAAGATCGAATAACAGATATAATACCACAATATACTACTGTAAAAGCTTATCATAGAGACGGGACATATAATAAAAGCAGAATATTGGAAGAAATGGAAAATGGAACGCATATAATAAATTATGATGGGCATTCATATATTAATAAGTTTACAGATAGTATTGGTATAAATGATATAAAAGCCTTGACAAATGATAAATATTTTTTTGTATATAGTTGTGGTTGCTATGCAGCTTCTTTTGATAACAGAGACGAGTTAGGAAATTATGTTGATGATGCGGTTGGAGAATATTTTGTAACTATATCAGGAGGGGCTTTTGCTTTTATTGGAAATTCAAGATATGGTTGGTATTCGCCTGGCTCTACTTATGGGGCAGGAAATATGTTTGATAGGTCATTTTTCCAAACATTAATGAATAATGTTACTAATTTGGGCAAAGCTTTGCAAATTTCAAAAGAAAATTTATGCGGATATGTTTCTAATGAGTATGTTAGATGGACATATTATGCCCTTAATTTGTTGGGAGATCCAGAAACTAAGATAAAAGTAAATATTTCAGCTCCTACAGCTCACTTTGAAACAATAAAAGAGTATATACTAGAACCTCCTGTATATAGAGGAATTATATGTATAAATGGAACAGCAAAGAGAGGAAATACTGCAAATGCAACATTTAGCCATTATACTATTGAATATGGAGAGGGCGTTAATCCATCAAATTGGTCATCTGAAGGAATAATTCTAATTAACAATGGAACAAATGAAGTAATAAATGGAACTTTAGCAACTTTTGATACTAGTTATGTAAGAGATGGGAAAGTTACTTTAAAACTTACTGTTTATGATGAAAATGGGGAAGCAGGTATAGATTGGTTTGTTATAACTGTTGACAATGTTTATATTTCAAAGCCAGAAGAATATTCATTTTATAAGTCTGGAACAGTAATAAATATTACTGGATATGTTAATGGAACTACTTTTCAATATTACAAAATAAAATTTGGAAAAGGAAAAAATCCTAATTTTTGGTTAGATGAAGGAATTTATTTAATAAATAATGGCAGTCAGCCAGTAGTTGATGGGTCGCTTGCTATATGGAATACAAGTTATATAAATGAACATGATTATTACATTTTAAAAATAATTGCAAATTTCACAACTCATAATAGTACAGATGAAGTATTATTAATTTTTGATCCAGATTATCAAACTGGATGGCCTAGAAAAGTTGAGTATAGGTTGGTAGTAGAAAGTGCAGGAGTTGAAGATGTAGACAGCGATGGTTACGAGGAAATTTTTGTTGGAGAAAGAAGAATGAATTATTGGGACCCTGACATATACGGCTGGAAATATGATGGTTCCAATCTTACAGGATGGCCTAAAAAAGATGTTGATTGGACTTATTCATCGCCAGCAATTGCAGACGTAAATAATGATGGATACAAAGAAATATTTATTGCAACATCTGATAAAGTTTATGGATGGCGATACAACGGCTCCCTTCTTCCAGGCTGGCCTCAATCGATTAAACCTGTATGCTGCGCATGGTATATTCCTCCTGCTGTAACCATTGCAGATATTAATAATGACGGATATTTAGAAATAATCCAACCTTCCGGAAATATGTTATATGTATGGTATTATAATGGAACTGTTTATCCTGGATTTCCAGTTACTGCAAATGCTGGCGTGTCTTCTCCAGCAGTAGGTGATATAGATAATGATGGATATTTA